>JANQAO010000003.1:0-369183 GCA_030386295.1 Candidatus Persebacteraceae bacterium Df01
GGGAAGAGGTTAGTGCAGTAAACAGCCGTCCCTATACAGCGTTGGGGCAACGATTTTATCCACGGACGAAAATTGTGCCGTACTACGAAAAAGGCGTAGCGTCGTGGTATGGTAAGCGCTATCACGGGCGCAAAACATCATTAGGTGAAGTTTACGATATGCACAAAATGACGGCGGCACATCCGACTTTGCCGTTGCCGAGCTATGTCCGCGTTACTCGTGTAAGCGATGGACGTCGTGTGGTGGTGCGTGTTAACGACCGCGGTCCTTTTCTTGGTGGGCGATTGATTGATCTATCTTATGCGGCGGCGCGTCACCTTGGTATTGTCAATTCCGGTACCGCCGAAGTGGTGGTGGAAGCTATTGTAGTGTCTCCTGATGGTCGTATTCAATCACCTAATGACCTTGCAGGTAATTTGGCCGCTTCGCTGAAACATACTTCGGTGATAGCATCGGTAACAATTTCAACAGAAAACTCGGCGGTTTCTTCTATTGCCTTACCGACAAAGGATATCTTATCTTCAACAGCGCAGCCCTCGGTCACATCACCAAAAACGATTACGGTGTCTTTGCCGGAAACGCTTTCCGATTCGTCGTCAAAAGAAAAGCAGGTGATTTCTTCTACGCCACCAGGCACGTACATTCAAATGGGTTTTTTTTCAGTGTTAGCTAACGCAAATCGATTGATGAAAAATTTTATGACCGCTAATTTTTCTGGTTTGATGGGCAATGTTTTAATTAACAAAGAAAAGAAAGGACGGTATTTCGTTTGGGTAGGTCCTTATGATAGCTCACAAATTGCCAAACGTGACGAAAAAGCATTGTGTGAAGCCGGCTGGTGCGGATTTTTGGTGGAATTTCCGTGATGGTATCCGTGGGCGCAATAGAACGGCAAACAATGGTTTTTGACGAGCCGTTGGAACTGTCTTCTGGTATTAAGCTTCCGCACTGGCAACTGAGTTATGAAACTTATGGTGTTGCTAACTCACAAATGAGTAACGCTGTGTTGGTATGCCACGCGCTATCTGGTTCGCAGCATGCGGCGGGATGGTATGTGGACAATCCCAAAGACGTTGGTTGGTGGGACAATTTCATCGGTCCCGGTAAGCCGCTGGATACTGATCGATTTTTTGTTATTTCATCTAATAATCTTGGTGGTTGTCACGGTTCTACCGGACCTTTGAGTCCACATCCAGATGACGGTGAGCCTTATGGTGGGCGTTTCCCGGTGGTGACGGTGGAAGATTGGGTGCATTCTCAAAAACGATTGGCTGAACGGCTTGGAATTAACCGTTTTGCTGCGGTGGTAGGCGGTAGTTTAGGCGGAATGCAGGCGTTGCGTTGGGCGATGGATTATCCTGATTGCTTGCAAGCGGCAGTAATAATTGCGGCGGCGGCTAAGCTAACTGCACTTAATATCGGCTTTAACGATGTAGCGCGACAGGCGATCATGAGTGATCCTGATTTTTGCGAAGGTAATTACTATGCGTGTGAAAAACAACCGCAAGGTGGGCTGCGATTGGCGCGAATGCTAGCGCATTTGACCTATTTGTCGGATGCTCATATGGCAGCCCGCTTCGGTCGTGAGCGGCGAGAGGCGGAAACGGCGTACAACTACGATATTGAATTTCAAGTGGAATCTTATTTGCGTTATCAAGGGAGTAAATTTTCTGACTGCTTTGACGCTAATACTTATTTGTTAATGACGCGGGCATTGGATTATTTTGACCCTGCAGCCTCTCGTGATAATAATCTGACACACGCACTGGCACCCATAACAGCTAAGCTATTATTATTGTCATTTTCCAGCGATTGGCGCTTTTCTCCTAAATGTTCCGAAGAAATAACGCAGGCGTTGTTGCAGGCCAAAAAACGAGTGTCGTATATTGAAATTGAATCGCAAGAGGGACATGACTCTTTTTTGCTGGAAAATTCTGATTATCATCGCGCGGTGAGCGCATTCATGACGACGTTGGCATGACGAATTTGCGGTTGGATTTTCAGCGCATTGCTGCCGCAGTGCCACAAGGTGCATCGGTGTTGGATCTCGGCTGTGGTGAAGGCGATATGTTGGCTCATCTGCAACAGGCGCGCAATGTGCACGGTGTTGGCGCAGATATCGCGAGGGCTAATTTGATACGCTGTTTTGAGCGAGGAATAGAAGCCGTTTATTGCGATATTAATAAAGGGCTGTCCTTGTTTAGCGATAATGCATACGATGTAGTAATTTTGTCGCAAACATTGCAAAGTGTGCACATTGCGCCGCCGCTGCTGTTGCAAGAAATGTTGCGTATTGGGCGTTTGGCGATTGTTTCCTTTCCCAACTTTGGTTACTGGCGTATGCGGCTACAGTTGTTGGCTGGTGCCATGCCGCGAGATCGTCTATTGCCACATACTTGGGATAGCACGCCCAACGTGCGGTATTGCACTATCAAAGATTTTGAAGCACTGTGTATCCGCGAGTCGTTGCACATTGAACAAAAATTATTTTTGTTAGGAGAACAGCAAATTGAGCGCGCGCCTAATGGTCGTGCACAAATGGCTATTTATTGTCTGCGTCGAGCATCCGTAGCTGCTCGCGTGCTGTGATAACATTAATTTATGCGCCAATTGCTGGATTTTGAGCTTGAAATTGAGCCGTTTGAGGCTGAAATGGAAATGTTGCGGCGCTCCGAAGATACGGGCGAAGGTGATGACATTCTTAAACGGCTGCGGCAGCTAGAAAAAAAGAAAGAGACTTCACTTAAAACAATTTATAGTAAGCTGACCGATTGGCAAGCTTGCCAAGTGGCGCGGCATCCAGCACGACCGCAAATGATGGATTACATTTGCGGACTGTGCGCTGATTTTGTGGAGTTGCATGGTGACCGCTGTTTCGCCGATGACAAAGCTATTATTGCCGGACTGGCAAAATTTGAAGGACGTTCAGTGGCTGTTATCGGCCAGCAAAAAGGACACACCACCAGCGAACGATTGGAGCGCAATTTTGGAATGGCTGGACCTGAGGGTTATCGTAAAGCTTTGCGGGTGATGGGGTTGGCGGAAAAATTTAACTTGCCGCTACTTAATTTTGTAGATACTCCAGGAGCCTATCCGGGTATCGGTGCTGAAGAACGTGGACAATCGGGGGCGATTGGCATGTGTTTGCAGCGAGCTGCAACGTTGCGCACGCCAACTTTGGTCATTGTTATCGGTGAAGGTGGTTCTGGTGGTGCGTTGGCGATTGCTGTGGGCGATTATGTGGCAATGTTGCGCTACGCCGTATATTCTGTAATTTCACCAGAAGGGTGCGCTTCCATTCTTTGGAAAGACGCTTCTCGCACAGCAGAAGCTGCCGCTTTATTGGGTTTGACAGCAGCACAATTAAAAAAAATGAGCTTGATTGACGATATTATTGATGAGCCGGCTGGTGGTGCGCATCGCCATGCTGATGGCGTTATCGCCGCCACCGGCGTGACACTGAATACCGCCTTAGAGCGTCTGCATAATTTGGATATAGAAACGCTATTGGAGGCGCGCCGCCAGCGTTGGCGCAACTATGGGAAATACTTGGAGCGGCGGCAATAAACTAACCACCGTCGCGCGCGATTTGTTTGCAACCTGCTTACCATCGGGTGGCACTGTGGCGGTAGGGCTTTCCGGTGGTATGGATTCGGTGTCGCTATTGGATGCAGTATTGCCGTTGGCCTCTCACTGGTCAATTACTGCATGTCATGTCAATCACGGCCTTAGTCCCAATGCCGATTCGTGGGAGCGTTTTTGTGCGAGGTTATGTCGTGCTCACGGTATCAGGTTTTATACGCATCATGCGGCACTTCCCGCTGGTGCCGGTGAAGAATGGGCACGACAAGCACGTATGCGGGCATTTGCGCAGTTGCCTGTGCAGGCGGTTGTGGCGGCGCATCACGCTGATGACCAAGCTGAAACTGTGTTGTTTCGCGCTTTGCGTGGGACCGGGCCGCACGGTATGGGCGCAATGCGAGCTTGTGCGCCACTGCCGGGTGCAGCGCATATGTTGCTGCTTCGACCTTGGTTGATGTTGTCGCGTTCGGAAATTGCTGCTTATGCTAGCCACCGCCGATTGCGTTGGATTGAAGATGAGGATAATCGCAATATTTCACGGCGGCGTAATTTTTTGCGGCGACGGGCATTGCCGATACTGTATGAGCAATTTCCTGACTGTGGGAGAACTTTGGCTGCGGCGGCTGCGCGTTTTGCAGCGGGTGCCGAATTATTGGCAGTGCTGGCGGCAGATGATGAAAAAGCTGCCAGCACCGTAGATGGCGGTTTCAGTATTGCGCATTTTCATAATATTGGTGCGGCGCGCACTAAAAATTGGCTACACTCTTCGTTGCTCAAGAGTGGTGGGCGTTTTAGCGAACGTAGTATTGCCGAAGCGGTGCGACAAATTATGGCTAACGGTGGCAACCATCTGTCTTTTCGTTTTCGTAATATTACGTTGCGCGCTTGGCGTGGGCGGATTTATTGGGACAGATTGCCCTCAGTACCGAAAAATTTTCAAGTGTCGGTGCGGGCGGTGGATGGTCGCTGTGATTTGCCACAAATTGGGGGCACGTTGGTCATGCGGCAGCAGCGCGGCGGATTATCCGTAGCTAAAGCAGGCGACACGTTCACGGCTAAATTACGCCGCGGTGGCGAGCGACTGCAACTTTCTCCGACACGGGAACGCCCTGTATCGGATTTACTTCGGGAAGCAGGAGTCATGCCGTGGCGTCGTCAGCGCCTACCGTTGCTGTTTGCGGGAGACACGCTGGCGGCACTGCCTGGAATTGCTGTTTCTGAGATGTTTCGTGCATCTCCCGATGAGGAGGGGTTGGATTGTCGTTTTGAGTGGCGCTAACAGCCTGCTAGAAGCACCTAAAAATCGGTGACGGTGATAAAATGAATATCATGCCAGATTTTTTGTTTATTGTTTTTGGAGTATTCGCTACTATTTTGCTGGCTTCTTCTTTGGGAGTGATTTTTGCCCGCAATCCAGTTCATGCGTCACTATTTCTAGTGTTGGCGTTTGTGTCTTCTGCTGGGCTGTGGATGACATTACAGGCCGAATTTTTAGCGCTGGCTATTATTTTAGTTTATGTAGGTGCTGTGATGGTGCTATTTTTGTTTGTGATTATGATGTTAGATATCAATCTGGATGTGCTGCGTGAAGGGTTTTGGCGTTATCTACCGCTGGCTGCATGTGCCGCAGCACTGGTGGTAGGAGAGATTATTTTTGTGTTGTACAGCGAACCGTTTTTTGATACCGTTATGTATGCTGCGCCGTTGCCGCCGGAGGACAACACCAGAGCATTGGCAGCGCTACTGTACACCGACTATTTTTATCCCTTTGAGCTCGCCGCCGTGTTGTTACTGGTAGCTATTGTCGCGGCGATTGCGCTGACGCTTAGGCGGCGCAAAGGAACCAAATATGCTGCGCCTGATTTACAAGTGCAAGCCGGTAAGGCGGGGAGGGTACGACTTGTTTCTCTATCACCGGCTGACAGTATTGCCATCCCCGCAGGAAAACAAAAAGGAGAATAATTATGAATACATTTGAATTTTTTATACGCTTAGCGCTTTCTGTGATTGTGCTCTTCTTCATGGTATTGGGCTGGGCACTTGTCCCGTACATAAATGATGAGCCAATTAACACCGGTTTTATTTCGGTTTTCTTTGGAGCCGAATCGGTGAGCGGTTTTACACGTAATGTGCTGCTTTTATCTCGAGGATGTCTGGGGTTGACTGTACTGTCTTGGATTTTTGTGCCATCGTGGCAATTTTTTTACGATACTGATTTTTCACCACTGGCGCGGGCTTTTGTCATCATTTTTAGTTCATTGACGGTTATTGCGTTTTTTGGAGCGCTTCTGTACCACATTAGTTTTTCCCGCTAATTATTAATAATGGCGCCGCTTTTACCGCATTATTTGATTCTTGCTGCCGCGGTGTTTGTCATTGGGGTGGCTGGCGTCTTTCTCAACCGAAAAAATATTCTTATCATCCTCATGTCGGTGGAGTTAATATTGCTTGCGGTTAATCTCAATTTTATTGCTTTTTCGCGATATTTGGGCGATATTCATGGACAAATTTTTGTGTTTTTTATACTCACTGTGGCAGCAGCAGAATCAGCTATCGGGCTTGCCATTCTTATTGTCGCTTTTCGTAATCGACGTACCATTAACATAGACGACTGGAAGCAATTACGCGAATGAACGCGTTGGTTGTTTCTATCCCGTTGGCGCCGCTTTTTGGTGCACTTATTGCCGGATTATTTGGTGGACGTATTGGCAGGCGAGGAGCTCACAGTGCTGCTATTGCTGCCGTTGGCTGGGCTTTTATTGCTTCGGTGCTGGTTGCTCGTGAAGTTATAGGGCAGGGGGAAATTATTAATTTTGACTGGTATGTGTGGGCACAAGTGGGTGATGTGCGCCTGAGCCTTGGTTTTTTGATAGATAATCTTACGATATTAATGATGCTGGTAGTGACGTTTGTATCGCTTATGGTGCACATTTATACCATTGGTTACATGGCTGATGATCCAGGATATCAGCGTTTTTTCTCTTATATTGCGCTCTTCACGTTTGCCATGCTAATGCTGGTTATGTCCAACAACTTTTTGCAGTTATTTTTTGGTTGGGAAGCGGTGGGGTTGGTGTCTTATTTACTTATCGGTTTTTGGCATTCTCGGCCGGCAGCAATTTACGCCAATCTCAAAGCTTTCCTTGTCAATCGTGTTGGTGATTTGGGTTTTTTGTTAGGTATCGGGTTAGTTCTCGCGGTATTTGGAACGTTGGACTATTCCTCCGTATTTTCCCGCGCGCCGGAGGCAGCGAGCGCAGTATTATCCGCATTGCCTGAACAATGGAGCGCAATTACTGCCATGTGCTTGCTGCTGTTTGTTGGGGCGATGGGTAAGTCTGCACAATTTCCTTTGCACGTGTGGCTACCTGATTCAATGGAGGGACCTACGCCTATTTCAGCGCTGATTCATGCTGCGACTATGGTTACTGCTGGTATCTTTATGGTGGCGCGTATGTCACCGCTGTTTGAATTGTCTACAACGGCATTAACGGTGGTGTTGACGGTGGGAACACTTACGGCGTTTTTTATGGGTTTGTTGGGGTTGGTGCAAAACGACATTAAGCGCGTGGTGGCGTATTCTACTCTTTCGCAGTTGGGCTATATGACGGCTGCACTGGGTGCGTCGGCTTATTCTGCGGCAATTTTTCATTTATTTACACATGCTTTTTTCAAAGCTTTGCTATTTTTAGGCGCGGGCGCGGTTATTATCGCGATGCACCACAAGCAAGACATGCGCGAGATGGGTGGGTTGCGCCGTTATCTGCCGATTACTTACATTACCGGCTTGATTGGTTCATTGGCATTAGCAGGGGTACCGCCATTTTCAGGGTTTTATTCTAAAGATGTAATTATTGAAGCGGTTGGCGCATCAGCGTTGCCCGGTGCTATCGTTGCTTACTGGGCGTTAGTTGCGGGCGCTTTTATTACAGCGCTGTATTCTTTTCGTTTGTTAATACTTACCTTTCATGGTGCGCCTCGCATGGATGCACATGTCCGCGAACATTTACGTGAGCCGCCGTGGGTAGTGACCTTACCGCTTATTTTGTTGGCGGTGCCGTCATTGTTGGTCGGTTTTGTGTTGGTGGAGCCGATGTTACTTGGCGGTTTTTTTGACAGCGCGATTGTTGTCACTGATGGCAATGACACTACGGCGATGGCGCTGGACAAGATGGGTAGTAGCGCTATGGCAATGGCGTCGCACAGCGTGTATTCGCCGGTTTTTTATTGTGCGCTCGCCGGTATTGTCGCCGCTTGGTGGTTATATAGCGGTTGGCCGGCGCGAACTGAAAAATTTGCTCGCGGGACAATCTTTAATATCCTGCAGGCCAAATACGGTTTTGATGATTTTAACGATTGGTTTTTTGCTGGTGGTGCGCGGCGGTTGGGGCGGCTGTTTTGGCAGCGGATAGACATGGCGCTCATTGATGGCTTTTTTGTTAATGGAACGGCTAAGATTATCGGGACGACAGCGCGCATGGTACGGCATTTGCAAACCGGTGCTATTTATCATTACGCTTTTCTTATGCTGTTTGCGGTGGCATTGGCGTTACTGTGGCGACTATGGCTAACGCAATGACAAGGCATACAAATTTTCTGTTGTCGACAATAGCCGCTTTGCCGCATTCTTCTGGCGGTACTGACTGGCGAGTGGTACGTGGCGATTGTTTAGCGACGCTACCGCTGCTACCTAAAAAATCAGTTGATTTGATTTTTGCCGATCCACCGTACAATTTACAACTCAAAGGTGAGCTATATCGCCCCAACATGACGCGAGTCAATGGGGTGGATGATGACTGGGATAAATTTGAATCTTTTGAGGCGTACGATAAATTTTGCCTCCAATGGCTGACAGAATGCCGCCGCATTCTCAAAGACAGTGGCACAATGTGGGTGATTGGCACCTATCACAACATCGGACGGTTGGGGAGGCTGATGCAAGATGCAGGGTACTGGCTACTCAACGACGTAATTTGGCACAAAAGCAATCCAATGCCGAATTTTCGCGGAGTGCGATTTACCAATGCAACAGAAACGCTAATTTGGGCGAAAAAGTCAGAAAAATCTAAATATACTTTTAATCACCATTGCATGAAAACCGAAAACGGTGGCAAGCAAATGACGAATGTATGGAGCTTTTCACTGTGTGGTGGTAAGGAGCGACTTCGAGATGTAGAAGGAAATAAATTACATTCCACGCAAAAACCGGAGGCATTGTTACGGCGCGTCATATTATCTTCTAGTAAAGTTGGTGATGTGGTGTTGGACCCGTTTTTAGGCAGTGGTACAACGCTGGCAGTGGCTCGACAGTTGGGGCGTTTGGGCGTTGGGATTGAAAACAATAAATGTTATTTAGGTGCCGCCATAAAGCGTATTAAGTCAGTTAAGATAAATTTGGTTAATAACGAAATAGGACATAAAAAAATATTGCGTGTAGCTTTTAAAAAATTAATAGAAAAAGGCTATATCAAAAAAGGAAGAAAAGTTTATTGCAAAAAGGAAAAAACAACGGCAACAGTTTTGCAGAGTGGGAAATTGAAACTTAATGGAATTCATAATATATCGGGCTCAATTCATCAAATGGGAGCGAAAGCGGCTAATAGTGAAGAATGTAATGGCTGGAATTATTGGTATTTAAGAGAAGAAAAAAAACTTGTTAGCATAAATGAAATTAGAGAAAAATATAGAAATGCTTTTCCCGAAGAGGTAAGTGATGGCAGGTAAAAGCTTATCCGACTCAGAGGTATCCATGATTAAGGGAATTTTAAAAAATAAGCCTAAAGTAACAAATCAAGAAATTTGCAGAATGCTTTCTTTCCCGAAGCGTATTCTTAACCAAGGACGTATTAGTGAGATTCGCACTGAAAAAAAACACGCAAATATTAAGCCGTGCTCGAAAGAAGATGTTGATAAATTTATGTCAGGGAAAATAAAAAGCAGTGATTTAATGTATAAGCAGTTATGTTTGGGAATTATTCCGAATTGGTGTCAATACTTAGTATTAATAATATGAGAAAAATAAGATGAGGTATTTAATGAGTGAGGGTTTATTATCACTGCTCATCTGGTTACCCATTATCGGTGGTGTCGGCTTGTTGGCGTTGCCGTTGCTCAATCCCTGTCCGCATCGCGCAAAAATGTATGCACTCATCATTTCCGTAGTTGCTTTTTTGTTGTCGTTGCCATTATTTTTTGGTTTTGACAATACTACGGCTGCCATGCAATTTGTAGAAGATGTCCCGTGGATTGATCGTTACGGTATTCGCTATGGGCTCGGTGTAGACGGGCTTTCTGTATTAATGATACTGCTCAATACGTTTACCACGTTACTGGTGGTCGCTGCCGGTTGGGAAGTGATTAAGGAACGTGTTGCCGCTTACATGGGCGCTTTTCTCATCATGTCGGGTTTTACCAACGGCGTATTTGCTGCTACCGACAGCGTACTGTTTTATATGTTTTGGGAGGCGACACTGATCCCACTCTTTATTGTCATCGGCGTATGGGGCGGTGAACGGCGAGTTTATGCGGCGCTTAAGTTTTTCTTGTACACGCTACTCGGATCTTTACTTATGCTGGCGGCGATTTTATATTTATTTAATCAGGCAGATTCTTTTTCTATTGCCGCTTTTCATGAAGTGCCGCTTTCTATGACTGCACAAACGCTGTTGTTTTTTGCATTTCTTGCCGCTTTTGCGGTCAAAGTGCCAATGACACCGGTGCACACGTGGTTACCGGATGCGCACGTTGAAGCGCCAACCGGTGGCTCCATTGTGCTGGCAGCGGTGATGTTGAAACTTGGTGCTTACGGGTTTTTGCGTTTTTCGTTGCCGATAGCGCCTGATGCCAGTGTTGAATACGCATGGTTAATGATTGCTCTGTCGCTTATCGCTATTGTGTATATTGGCCTGGTTGCGCTGGTTCAAGAAGATATGAAAAAGCTTATTGCTTATTCGTCTATTGCTCACATGGGTTTTGTGACGCTGGGATTTTTTCTATTTGATGAGTGGGGGATTGTTGGCGGTATTGCGCAGATGGTATCGCACGGTTTTATATCGGGCGCGATGTTCTTTTGTGTTGGTGTGCTGTATGACCGGCTGCACACGCGCCGAATTGCCGATTATGGCGGCGTGGTTAATGCCATGCCAAAATATTCTGCTTTTTTAATGTTGTTTGCTATGGCTAATGCTGGGCTACCGGGTACTAGCGGCTTTGTCGGTGAATTTATCGTTATTTTAGCGGCGATTAATGCCAATTTTTGGGTAGGACTGGCGGCGGCTTTTACTCTCATTACTGGTGCGGCGTACAGCCTATGGATGTATAAGCGGGTGATTTTTGGCGCTGTGGTTAATGACCAAGTAAGCAATTTGCAAGATGTGAGTCGGCGCGAATTAATCATTCTCATCGCTTTTGCAGCTTTGGTGTTACTGATGGGCTTGTGGCCGCTGCCATTTTTGGATGTCGTGAGTGTATCAGCGGAACACTTGCTAGAACATGTGGAGAGGGGGAAATTATGAGTGTGAAAAAATCATCCAACCAAGGATTGTCAGTACATTTAGCTTATACAGCACTTAAAATATTGAACGACAATGATGGAAAAATGTTGCTGTCTAGATTGTTAGAGGAAATTTACAAGCAAAAAAGTGGAGATATTCCAGAAGCCGAAAAAAGTGTCTATGAAGGGGGTAGAGTTAAGTGGGCAATAAAAATGCAATTTCTCAGCGATATTTTTGTTAAGGCGGGATTTTTGAGGAAAGGAGGAGGTATATGGCGTCTTACTGCTGATGGGCGCAATGTGTTGTTGGAAGGAGAACAAGCTGTTATTGAAAAAGGGAAAAAAATATATGCTGATTTCCTTAAGGAGAGACAGAAAGTAAAAAAACTGGATAGTGCCTTGGCTGATGAAGATAAAACAGATAGTGAAGACGAATCAATTTTTGATGTTGAACAACATGAAAGCAATGCAATGGAAAGCATTCAGAAACATATTCGTTCAATGTTGCCCTATAGGTTTCAAGATTTATGTGCTGCTTTGATGAGAGGTATGAATTATTATGTGCGCGATATAGCGTCTCCGGGACCGGATGGCGGCATAGATATACTTGCTTATACCGACCAACTGGGAGGCAAGCCACCGCGCATTAAGGTTCAAGTCAAGCACGAATCTAAAAAATCAGGGCAGCCAGAGTTAAGGCAATTAGCGGGGATATTAACCGATGGCGATATCGGTGTTTTTATCTCATCCGCCGGTTTTGCTTCGGGTTGTCGCGATTTTGCTCGCAATAATTTAAAGCATTTGGAACTTATTGATATGGATATATTTGTAGATCTATGGCAAAAAAATTATGACAATCTGTCAGAAGAAGATAAATCATTATTGCCATTGCGATCAATTTATTTTTTAGATAAAAAGCGAGTGCAAGACGAATGAAAGCCTCTGATTTAATTATTTCCGCAGCTAGCGTGGAAATTTTTATTTTCATAGCCGCATGTTCAATATTGTGTGCAGATTTGTTTTTGCCTAAAGAGCGGCGTGCGCGGCTGCATTGGGCAGCGGTTGCTGGTTTGCTTATTGCAGCAGCGGCAACGGCAGGTGATTTCTCATCGCCACCGCAGAGTGCCATGAACGGTTTTTTTGTCGCGAGTCCGTTTACTGCTTTGTTGAAAACAACGATTTTGCTGGCAGCGGCAGGTTCATTAGCGTTTTCTCGCCACTATTTACAAAGCACCGGAATGTTGCGCGGAGAGTTTCATTGCTTGTCGCTTTTAGCGGTTTTGGGAATGCTCGTTATGGTGTCAGCTGGACACTTTTTATCTCTGTATATGGGATTGGAATTAATGTCTTTGTGCCTTTATGCTCTGATTGCCATGCGCCGTAATAGTGTGATGGCATCTGAAGCGGCAATAAAATATTTTGTGCTCGGAGCTTTGGCATCAGGGTTGTTTTTGTACGGTGTATCTATCATATACGGAACCACCGGGCAACTCTATATTCGTGATGTGGCGGAAGCGATTGTATCTGGTCATTTTGCTAGCCAAATGGCGCTGACTTTGGGGTTGGTGTTTATGTTGGCGGGATTGGCTTTTAAATTAGGAGCGGCGCCGTTTCATATGTGGTTACCGGATGTCTATCAAGGTGCACCAGCACCGGTGACATTATTTATCGCTGCGGCGCCCAAAGTGGCGGCAATGGCGATGCTTTTGCGGGTGTTGGTAGAGTCTTTGGGTGCGTTAAGTGGTGACTGGCGCGATATGCTCATCGTGCTAGCGGTGGCATCATTGGCTGTCGGTAATCTTACCGCTATTGCTCAAACCAATTTCAAGCGAATGCTGGCATATTCGGCCATTGCGCACAGCGGTTTTATGTTGCTGGGTGTGTTAGCGGGTGGTATTGGCGGAGTGGCGGCGGCGATGTTTTACATTATCGCTTATGCGCTGATGACGGTCGGCGGTTTTGGCGTATTAGTGCTGATGTCTGCTGATGGCGAGGAAAAATCCGAATTAGCCGACATTAAAGGCTTGGCTTCGCGTAACGGGCTGGCTGCCGGTGTATTGTTGTTGCTCATGTTTTCTATGGCCGGAATTCCGCCAGTAGTGGGATTTGCAGCCAAACTGGCGGTTCTGGAAGCTGCTGCTCACGCCGGTTTGATTTGGTTGGTAGTGTTGGCGGTACTGTTTTCTGTGGTGGGAGCGTTTTATTATTTGCGCGTGGTTAAACTAATGTTTTTTGATAAACCAGAAGTTGATGCGGCAACAGTGTCACTAACGCCGGCTGCATCTGTATTGCTGGCATTAATTGGCGTGTTGGTGCTGTTTCTGGGGTTGTTTCCAGGCGGTTTGTTGGCGCTTTGCGAGGCAGCAGCGTGGACATCATTGTGAGCGACAATCGCCCTGATTTTTCTGAAACGCGCCTTGACGGTAAAACCGTATTTTTAGGCAATGTGGTGCGAGTAGAAACTGCTCGAGTGGGCCTGCCCGATGGTGGAGAATCAGCACGAGAGGTGGTCTATCACCCTGGTGCGGCGGTGATTGTTCCTTTATTGGATAATGATACGGTGTTGCTGGAATGGCAGTTTAGATATGCTTTGGGGCGACACATTTGGGAATTTCCAGCGGGCAAGTTGGAGCCTGATGAAGAGCCACGTTTTGCAGCCGAACGCGAACTGCTGGAGGAAACTGGTTATCGTGCTAAACGCTGGGACACTATGCTGTCAATGGAAACCAGCCCCGGGTTTTGTAATGAAATTGCACATTTATTTTTAGCGAGAGGTTTGCATTATGAAGGCCATCCCGGCGAAAAAGACGAATTTGTTGAGGCAGTGCCGGTATCGTTGGAGAAGGCCTTTGCTATGGTACAAGAAAGCGTTATCACTGACGCCAAAACTATAGTTGGACTATACTGGCTGGCGCTCAACAAAGCAAGGCTGTGACTGAGTCGGAAAAAAATCAATCTTGGCATGAATGAAATTATTGCCGATTAACCTTTATTTTTAAATTAAATATTCATAGCGTCACAATTGATATCGGCGGTCGTTTCGGGTAAAACCGCTCAATGGCAAAGAAATATCTTTACCAAAGGCAATACACTTAAATAATTCTCCCATTTCGTGTGGCGCCAGCAATTTTTGTGCTCCCGCCGCAAGTTTTGTCCATGCTACCGCGTCAGTATTATCTGCGGCAGCAAGTAAATCGGTAATGCCGTTATTGATTAAAAAATTCGCTTGTGTGGTGTAACCGGCAAGCGTTGCGCCACCATCTAATCCTGCTTCGGCAATGGCAGTGAAATCCACATGCGTAGTAATGTCTTTTTCTCCGGGGCAGTGTAGCGGTTCGGTGTCGGAATGATGGGCGCGGTGGCACATCATGGTGCCGCGGGCACGTTGTGGATGATAGTATTCATTGCGACCAAATCCGTAATCAATAATAAATATCGCTCCCGCTTTTAGTGTTTGTGCTAGCGTTCTTACTAGTCCTTCGGCACGAGGATTAACTTCAGTTTCATAGTCATCAGGTAAGGCTAAATTTTGCAATCGTTGTCGAACAGCGTCATCATCAGCCGGACGGTTTTGCCAGTGTAAAGTGCTTTTTTTTATCGTTACACCACGTTCCAGCCACTTTCCACTGTGCTTGGCAAATAGGCGAAATGGCACGGCATCCAAGACTTCATTGGCGATGATAACTCCGCAAAATGACTCCGGTAATGATGAAAGCCATTGTACAGACGCCGGCAGTCGGGATGCTTGTCGCGCTCGTAAAGCCGCGCTAGTTTCTAAAATATGATAGCGGTGAGAGATACTTGCCGCCTGCAACATTGGCATGATGTCAATAGCTAGCTGCCCATCGCCAGCACCTAACTCCAGCACATCACCACCGACACAGCGCAACACTTCCGCTATTTGTTGGGCTAAAGATTGTCCAAATAGCGGTGATAAGACGGGAGCGGTGACAAAATCACCGGCGGTGCCAAAGCGAACTTTTCCTCCGCCATAATACCCTACTTGTGGGTGATGTAGTGCGATGTTAAGATATTCATCGAAGCGCAACCAGCCGTTAACATCGGTAATTGCGGTTTGTATAACGTCGGCAGCGGAAGCAGATTCGGGCATAAGGAAATAGTAAAAAGTGAGCAGCTAGGGTATTTTCTCATTGTTATAAGGTGCGGCTTATACCGGCGTTTGATAGAATGTTGCGTTATGGCCGATTTACGTAAGCAAGCGCACCAAGCAGGAATTTTGCAACAACGGTTGCGGCGGGAGATTAGCCGTGCTATTACTGATTATGCTATGGTTGAAGAGGGCGACCGCGTTATGGCGTGTTTGTCGGGTGGCAAAGATAGTCACGCCATGTTAGATGTTTTGCTAGCATTGCGCGCGCGTGCACCTGTGAATTTTGACATTGTAGCAGTGGTGGTAGATCAAGGGCATCCTGGTTTTGATTCCAGTCTGTTGGAGCGCTATTTTGAAAAAATAAAAGTACCTTTTCGTATTGTTTTTCAAGACACATACACGGTTGTTAAACGAGTTATTCCTGACGGTGCGACTACCTGCGGATTGTGTTCGCGATTACGGCGCGGAATTTTGTATCGTGTTGCCGGAGAGGAAGGTGCTACAAAAATTGCGCTTGGTCATCACGCCGATGATATTATGGAAACTTTTTTTATGAATTTGTTTTTTGGTGGTGTTCTTAAGGCTATGCCACCACGCCTGAGTAGCGATAAGGATCGGCACGTGGTGATTCGCCCGCTGGCGTATTGCCGTGAGCGCGATATTGCTGATTATGCAGCGCGGCGTGAATTTCCGATTATTCCGTGTAATTTATGCGGTGCAACTGGTGGCGGAGCCCGCGCTAGCACGAAAAAAATGTTAAATAAATGGGAATCTCAACATCCTGGACGAGTACAAAATATTTTTCGTGCTTTGCAAAACGTTACTCCATCACACTTATTGGATGGTCGGTTATTTGACTTTATCGGTGCCGGCAATGAAGCCGATGCCGTCCCATTGCCCCCCCTACAAGGAGAAATTATTCATGTCTTTTCTTGAACGCCGTAAGGCAGAGTTTGAAGTTTATATGCAGCGTGACCCGGTTGCGCGGAACTGGTGGGAAATCGCTTTTTGTTATCCTGGGTTGCATGCGGTATGGATACACAGGTTTAATCATTTTTTGTGGTCGCATAGCTGGTTTTGGCTGGCGCGTTTTTTCTCGCATATCGGGCGTTTCTTAACCGGTGTGGAAATTCATCCAGGTGCAATGTTGGGGCAGCGTATATTTATAGATCACGGTATGGGTATTGTCATTGGTGGTACTGCCGAAGTGGGAGATGATTGCTCTATTTATCAAGGAGTAACACTGGGTGGCACTACGCAAACATTTAAGGGAAAACGGCATCCGACATTAGAGGCAGGAGTTATCGTTGGTGCCGGTGCTAAAGTGCTGGGTCCGATTGTTATTGGTGAACAGTCGCGTGTTGGTTCTAATGCGGTAGTAGTTAATGAAGTACCGCCGCATCGTACGGTATTGGGCATTCCGGCACGTATTATTGGCGAGTCTGCTAGCGTTGAAGATAATCCGGATGAGAAAAAGCAATTTGCCGCTTATGCGGTTGATGAAGAGAGCAAGTCGTGCGAAGATATGATTGAAACGTTGACTGCACGGGTTCTCCAACTGGAAACGTCTATTGAGGAAATGAAAAAAAAGAAAAAAAGCTAGGCGCATCGGTTTGTGAGCATTTCTATATTTTCTTGCTTTGCCTCCTTCCGAAAAATTCTATGGAAGATAAAATTTATTTTTATAAACGATTGAGTGCTTTGCGACAATTTCAATTCTCGTTATTTTTATAAAATATTTTCACGCCCTTATTAATAAAATTATTCCCAATTTTTTGCGAGGCTGTTCATATAAGGCGTTTGTGATTTTGCGTCTGCTGATTTTTGAACGTCTGCCTAGCCGACTTTGTGGAATTGTCAGTGGTATATGAAATATAGTTTGACTCAAGGTTCGGCATCGCGCCATGTACGCCGGCTGGCTGTGCCGGCAGCGGCGGGGCTGTTTTGCAACACGTTATTTAACATCACCGATGCATTTTATGCCGGTTGGCTAGCTACTGAAGCGCAAGCGGCACTAGCGTTTTCGTTTCCATTATTTTTTATTTTGCTATCTTGTTGTGTGGGGCTTTCGCAGGCAATTACTGCTCGTATTGCCAAAGCGGTAGGTGCTAAACGGCTAATACGTGCGCGTTATCTAGCAGGACAGAGCTTAGTGCTAGGCGTGCTGGTGTGTGTGATGATATGGATTACGTTGCTACCGCTTGCTGATATATTGTTGCGATTAATGGGTGCTTCTGGACAAACTCACGCTTGGGGGCTTTCTTATTCTCTTGTTATTTTTGCAGGAGCACCGGCTTTTATCGGCGCGTTTGTATTCAATGGGATTTTGCATGCAGTGGGCAATACGCGAGCTTATCGCAATAGCATTGCCGTGGCGACGATGGTAAATATTATTCTCGACCCAGCACTCATGTTTGGCTGGTTTGGGTTACCTGCTTTGGGAGTGGCTGGCGTTGCTTGGGCGACAGTTATTGCCCAAGCCGGTTGTGCTTTGTATATGCTGTATACGCTGTCACGTACGATTATTGCAAAACGTTGGCATTGGATGTTTTTGATTCCACGTTGGCGTATCATCTCCGTTTTAGCTGGTCATGCGTCTGCGCCGACGACGAGAATGTTGTGTATTAATTCTGGTTTTTTTATTGTTACAGGGTTTTTAGGATATGTGAGTGATTCGGCAGTGGCTGCTTACGGTATTGCGTTACGTTTGGAGCAGTTGTTTTTATTGCCGACAATCGGTCTGGAAGTGGCGATGCTTACCTATGCAGGGCAAAATTTTGGCGCTGGACAATCGCGGCGAGTGCGTATTGCTTATCATTTTTGTATTAAATGTGGATGGGCTGTCAACATGCTGGGAGCAGTAACAATGGTGTTTTTGGGTGGGCAATTAATTGGATTATTCAATACGGATGCTTCGGTTGTTACTCACGGTCAGCACTATCTTTGGTTGGCTGCAGGACTGGGACCATTTTATGTGTTGATTAGCATAATAACGGCGCTACTATTGGCGGCGGCACATTATAAAGTGTTGCTAGTGATGAATGTGTTGCGGCAATTAATAGTGCCGGCAGCGTTGTTTTATTTGCTAGCGGTTGTGTTAAATATGGGGGTTGCTGGTATTTGGCTAAGTATGTTTATTTGTAATGTTGTTGCTGCAATAGTGATGTTCTGGTATTGCCAAAAAATTTTGGTACATGTGTCACGCTGAAAAGTATATTTCAAGCAGTGTTGGATAGATATTTCGTTGTTGATTGATGGGTTTATGAAGAAAAAGAATAGATATTTATTAGCTCATTTAACAATCCGCTAAATGATAAAAATAAAAGTATATTGCTAATGCCGATTTGATCGGTATATCTATAATGTTTTTGCTTGTTCGCGGAGTTCAAATTTTTTTATTTTTCCAGTGGCAGTTTTTGGAAGTTCAAAAAATATTACGTGCTGTGGGCACATATAGGAAGGTAATTGTTGTTTGCAAAAAGCCTTGATATCATCAACAGTAGGTGTCGCTTCGTCTAATTTTATTTCTACAAAAGCGCATGGTGTTTCTCCCCATTTTTCATCTGGCTTGGCTACTACTGCCGCCATTGCCACCGCAGAGTGTTTGCACAAAGCATTTTCCACGGCAATAGAAGAAATGTTTTCACCACCGGAAATAATAATATCTTTAAGGCGATCTTTAACTTGCAAGTAATCATCTTCGTGCCAGACACCCAAATCGCCAGTTTTGAACCAGCCGCCGGCAAAAACCTCATTGGTGGCGGATGTGTTTTTGAGATAACCGCTCATAAGCACGTTGCCGCGCATTACAATTTCTCCGATTGTCTTGCCGTCTTGGGCGACTGGATTGCGATTGTTGTCAAACACTGCCCAATCTTCTAGTATCGGCAACCCTACGCCTTGGCGAATCATTTTTTTCTCTTGCTCTTCTTGCGGCAGAGTATCCCACAAATCATTTTTCCAAGCACACATAGTGGTGTGACCATAGGTTTCAGTTAACCCATAGACGTGCATAACATTAAAGCCAAGTGCCTGTGCTGCTTGTAAAACGGATGCTGGCGGTGGTGCAGCTGCACTAATAAACTGGACTTTATGCGGCAGCGGTTGTCCTGCAGCAGCATTGACAATCGTGTTCAATACAATCGGTGCGCCTCCCATCAACTGTACTTCGTGTTTGGCAATTAATCGCAAAATATCAGCGCCGTCAATTTTCCGCATGCAAATGCTGACGCCAGCCAGTATAGCTTGCATCCAAGGATGACACCAGCCGTTACAATGAAACATCGGTACTGTACAAAGGTATCGGTTGTGTGCGGGCACATTCCAGCTGACGGCGGTACCCATAGCCATCAAATATGCACCACGATGATGATACACCACACCTTTAGGATTTCCGGTGGTGCCAGAAGTGTAATTGAGCGTTATCGGTGTCCACTCGTCTTTGGGCATGATAAACAGCTTTTTATTTTCCGCCTGTGCCATAAATTCTTCATAGTTACAGGTACCGATGCGCTCGCCCGGTACGGCGGGGTCAATAATGTCCACCAGCAGGGGCGGGTTTTTTATACCGGTGACGGCGGATTTGACAACGGACGCATATTCGCTGTCTACAAAGACGATTTTACTTTCGCCGTGTTCAAAAATATAGCGTAGTGTTGTTGCATCCAAACGCACGTTGCAAGCATTGAGTACTGCGCCAGACATGGGCACGGCAAAGTGTGCTTCAAATAATTCTGGTGTGTTGGCGGCGACAAAAGATACTACATCACCAGGTTCAATGCCGTTTTTTTGTAATGCAGCAGCTAATTGTTGACAGCGTTCACTTACTTCTTTCCAGCTGCGTTTTAAATTGTTGTAAATAAGCGCTGTGCGATGAGGGTAAACCCGAGCCGTGCGCTGTAATAAACTCAATGGCGTTAGAGGTACATAATTAGCTGCATTTTTTTCTAATCCTGTTGTGTCCATTATCGATTTTCCTGTTAAGGTTTTTTTGAAACGATAAAAGGTAGTTCGTGCGCCATTCCTTCGCGTGTGCTGCCGTGTTCGGTGAGCACGCTAAAAGAGCTGTTGGCCACGTCATGTGGTGCATCTAACATTGCCATGCCGATATTTTGCTGTAAAGACGGCGAATATACGGCACTGCGTACCTTGCCAATGCGTTTGCCAGAGGCAAGTACATCCCACCATCGAATTGACGGTGCCGACAATGGCTCGCCGGTCAATACTACACCGGTTAGGCGGCGGGACAGTGGTTTGTCGTACATCGCCAGCAATGCTGCCTTACCAATAAAATCAAAATCTCCATTTACTTGTGCTAGCCGCCCCAGCCCTAAATGAAAGGGCGTATCGTTCATGTCGGCGTCAGCGCCATATGAAAGTAAGCCGCCTTCTAACCGGCGAATAGCAGACGGTGCTGCTGGATGAATGCCATAAGGAGCTCCCAATTCCATGATGCGTTCCCATAGCCAGTCACCGCGCGAGCCATCACACAAGTAAATTTCAAAACCCAGTTCACCGCTCCAGCCTGTGCGAGAGATGACCAATGGCACTCCTTCATATTCAAAGGCCCGCAGATGAAAGTAACGCAAATCGCTGGTCCAATCACCAAATAAAGTGGCAGCGAGCGCAGGTGCGTTGGGACCTTGTAATTGTAGCGGCGAAACGTCAGGGCGCGTTAATTTGACATCAAACCCGCTATTGAGCGCTACGCCTTGACACCATAACAAAATGTCCGCATCCGCTGCCGACAGCCAAAAACGGTTCTCCTTCAGTCGTAACAATACAGGGTCGTTAATGACGCCACCGTGTTGGTTGGTCATCAGCACATAGCGGCATTTTCCCGGTGCGCAAGAAGACAAATCTCGTGGTGTTAAGTATTGCGTGAACGCAAAGGCGTCGGGGCCGCTGATTTCTACTTGTCGCTCACCGGCAACATCCCACAAAGTTACGCCGTTAGTAATGCGTGCATAATCGGCCTCGGCAGAATCGTACACTGTTGGCATCAGGGTGTGGTTATAGACGGTGAAAGCCTTTGCTCCCCAACGGCGTGTGGCTTCGTAGAACGGTGACGGCCGCAGGCGGCTACCTAGTGCGATGTATGGACGATTAGTCATCGCTTAGCCAAGAAACTGTGGCGTATTCGGCGCTCTGTCCAGAAAAATCCCATACGCGGCCAAACGCACGCACGCGGCTTTTGCTGCCAACGGCGACGGTCACATCGGGTGCCACCCAATATTGAGAATTGTGAATCACTACGTCTTCTCCTTCACGTTGACCGGGTAGACGATTGACAGCGCAATCTGATATTTTTCGGTTTGCACTGGTGGTCAGCATATGCCAGCCACCATCGGTGTCGGTAAAATTAATTTTGGCACGTTCAACTCCTAATATATTGGCGATGAGTAAGGACAAAATTCCCAGTGAGCCGCCAGCTTGTCCAGTAAAAATTTTCTGCAATCCGGAAAACGCTGTATTATTAGCTTTGTCGTCAATATATAGAGCAACGGTCCAACCGCCTTCTCCCATGCGACCAGGGACGTCTAGCAAAATACCGACACACAGGTCGTCCAGAGTTTCCTCACCGTAGCTGCCGTGTTTGATTCGCACCCCCCACCAGGAATGACAATAGCCGTGTGAAGGGCGAGCTTTGCCCAGCGATACCACGCACGGACAAAATACGTCGCAGTTGCAACTGAGGATAACATCTCCTCGAATGTGCCATTTCATCTCTGTCTCTCTCCGATTTTTGTTTTTAATTCTGGCAGAATTATGCCACGTTAATTTTTAAAAATATTAACGTGCTACTATATTTTTTAGCTTTCGCATAATATAATGTTAAATAATAGTGCGATAAAACAATGATTTAAAAATAAAAAATGAAATTTAACTTAGCTCAAAATAATTACAGAAAGATAACGGTTGAAGGAGAAAAAGAGGGTGCGGAAATCGGGATATAGGGGTTAATAGCGGGATATAGCGGTTAAAACAATTACTTAATCAATCAATCTGCCCAACTAAGCTTTGTGGAATTAATTACCTGTTAATCGCGTGTTAATCAGGGTTGAGCTATCCCGTAAATGGCGAATAAAATGCTCTAATATCAGTTTTTTTAACCGATTTCGCCGAAAAAAAGTGCTTGACGCGGCTGATTTTCATTTCGGTCGCGATCCCAAATGGGAGCCCCGCTACCGTAAGCGGGTGCCCCGCTCTCGCGGATAGGGATAGTTTGGTAGATATTGATAGCTCTTGAATGTTTCTTTTTTTGCGTGCTAGTGCACTCACGGCTGCGAGCTCTGCGGCATGACGGTTAACATAAACCGTAGCCATCATGTCGGGATTTTTATTGTCTCCGACAACGAGCTGCCGAACCGTCACTCGGTCGTCATCGTAATATTTTACGATGACAGATGACTGTTTGCGGGATGACACTACCCAGTCACAAGTGACGTTTGGGTCTGTTACATCTATATAACTTGCTGCCAAGCTAGAGCCCGACACACTATCCGCCACGTTTTGTGGTAAAAAATAAAAACCACTTTTTTTGATTATGAATTTAGCCCCCGCGGCTGCCGCGAGCCGCCTCAAAAAAGACAAGTCTGTCTCACCCCGCTGCAAAGCTTCGCCTGGAAGTAGTGAGCCGATAGCGTCATGAACCGATGATTTTACACCATATCGATTAGCGATAGTGGTGACTATCTCCCCGATAGCCACATCCTGATAGGACGCATCACGCGGGGTGCGCATATCACTATCACAATCGTATTCCGCGCAATCTATATACATTAATCCACTTGTGTTGCTGCTCGATATTTTATTGACGACAAACTGTCCACCGACAGCGACATGGTCATAATAGATATTAACCTTAACGCCTATTCTAGGTATAGGTATATTCTTATCGCCTACCAAGATAATAATCTCAGCGGTATCGGAATTATCCTCATCCACATCGGTGACGGTGAGTTGGTTTATATTAGAGGTAATAGTATCATTTCTTGTTCCATTAATTAATATATCTAATCCCATAAGGCTACACCTCTAACCGCCGTAGACGGAAAAGCGGGTAATTTTATTGTCACTCCTTTAGGAATAATGACGCCGAAATAAGCCAACCTAGGATTAGCGTCCAGCACAATTCTAAGAGCTGTATTTGCTTTTTCTACCCCATAATAAAACGCGACAATCGCGTCTAAATGTTCATCGGCGGTGGTATGATAATTAGCCATACTGAGAGATGGTCAAAGTAAATTCAATTTTTTTTGGGTTGGCATGCCCATCCAATATACTTTTATTTTCGGTGAAGCTATCTATCACCCAAGTGCCGAGATAATCCCCTGATACCCCGCCGTCCCCACCAATAAAAAAATCAAGCGGCTCACCCTCACGCGAGAGGGTGGCAGTATCACCTCCACCAAATTGATTTTTTAGTTGATTGAAACTTAATAAATGTTGCCTGCTCTCAATAATACTATATCCTCGCAGTGTTATTTTCTGCGGCATTTGCCCTAGGTATTGTCTTTCGGGGAGGGCGCCTAATTTATCCCGTGCCTCCCATCGCCCTTTATATTCATGCGTTATGGAATTAAATTCGGTATCCCCGACCACAAAAACAAAACCACCAATTTGTGCCTGTGCCATTTTTAATAATCGTGCCCTGTCGACAAACCATCATCACCGAGAAACGGACCTGTAGCCTCCTCGACCTGCCGTAACACCATGGTAGGACGACCATAAATTAACTCCCGTACTTCTTCTAGTAAGGTGGGCGTAGTAGCATTAATATGTATCCCCCCGACATTAATATTCTGCGTCTTGTTGTTGGCCATTTTTCTGTTCGCTTTTTCCTCTATCGCTTGCAAACTACCAAGAAGATTAAGCGTATACTGTGAACGTGCGCCTTTGACATCACCATTAGGCCACCCATGCCTAAAAACATCCGCAATCGCGTTCACTCCGCCTGCGGCGCTAGATATTAGACCGGTCTCAAAAAATAGCGCTCTCTTTAGATTGTCAAAGGCATCCCCGAGCTTATTAATATCTGCAGCGGTAGTCGCAGAAAACTCTTTTATTTGTTTTTCATTTGTGCCGATGGCAGTATTAAGTGCCGCTAATCCAGCAATCATACCGTTGTTTCTTTCTAACCACAAAGTGGTGCCATTAACTCCTTCGTCTCCAAAAACCTCAGCAAAAACCTGAGTTGCCGTTGTGAGCCCTTTGCTATCCTTAAGTTTTTGGTAGGCGTCGGCCATTTTTTTAAGGGTAGCTATAACATTAATGGCTTGATTATCGTAACGCACTAACTGATACCCTAATTTTTCCATTGTTTTTTCTTTCCCCATTTGCTGCAACATGGCAGAAAAAGCGGCTCCGCTCTGCTCAGCAAGCGAGGAGTTACTTAATTCACCCAGAATTGCGAGCATGTCTTTTAACGGGACTTTATACGTGCTGGCGGTTGCCGCCGCTGTCTTTAAATTTTGTCCGAGAGCTGTAAAGTCATTAATTTTATATTGAGAATGTGTTTTTGTGAGCAAGTCTGCGATTTGTTTTAGTTTGTCTTCTGCGGAGCCATTGAACTGTGTTCCAAAGTTTTTATAGGCGCTAGCTATTAGGTTTGCGATTTCGTCAGGATTACTGTTTGTGTTTTTTGCGACAATAGCCACGGTTTCTGCGCCCTTGAGCGCGAGACTCTGCTCAAGCCCTGCATAGAGCAGAGCATATTGGTTATCCAATAATTCGTAGATTTTAAAACCCCGAAAATCAGCAACCGCCCGTGCTTTAGCAAGCGACCCCTGCTGGAAAGCTTTACGGTCGTCTGTTCCGGGGTCGTAGCCACTAACGGTTCCAATCCGAAATAACGCTTGGTCTTCACGCGTCTTGGCGTCTATAACATTCTTAACAACCAAAGCGGCGGACTGAACGATGGCGGCTCCGCCGACCAACCTTCCGCCAATGGCTGAACCAAGTGGCCCCCATGCCCCATTATTAATGACAGAGGCCGAAGTTAACTTTTTGGAGTTGCCGGCGGCAACCGCAAGACTTTTGCCATAAGCGCGGGCACCGCTGCGAGCCTTACGCATTGAGTGAACGGTTTTTTCAAGCTGGGCACGTAGTTTTTTATCGCTACGCCCAGTGGCGTCATAAGCAGTCTTTAGTTTTTTGATTTGTCCGCGGTGGCCCTGAACTGCAAGCGCCGCTCGTTGCGACAAGCTTGGGTTGGTCATCTGCAGAAATGTGGAGCCAACCGACTTGCCCGCTTTATCCATCTTGCGCACAAAATCGCCGACTTGCGTTTTCAGCCGTATCTCAAAATCATGGATGGCCATCAGCCCTCCAATTCAGTAGTGATAGCATCAACCCACCCAACGAAGTTTTTAATAGTCATATTAAAAAACACATCTATCCCAGAAGTGGTGTATTTTGACAAACGCACTATGGTGCGGCGGAGTCGGTTGCCGCTATCTGGAGCGAGGAAAAAAAAACGCTAAACTCATTGATTATTTTTTGGTATTGTTTTATGGGGAGCTTTCCGATAAAAGCAGCCCCTTGCCCAGACAAAATCCCAATAAGATAAGCCTCTTGGGCGGCTGGTGAATTAGTTGCGTCAGCGGCCTCTATACTATCCTTAACCAGCGGTTCGCGAAGTGTGATATTGTTATATTCTTTCCCGTCTATAGTAACGGTAACATCAAATTCAATGGTTACAGAGGCGGGCATTACGCCTGCAGAGCGTTGCGTCGCGCGGCGTTAATATCAACCCCGTTAACCTCATGTATGTCCTGCTCTAGGTCAATTTTTCTGACGACACGACCATCTATAGTGTGCGCAAGTGTACGGATATTAATCAGGTAAGTCACTTGGATATTAGTGTCGCCAGCTCCGAGTGCTTCCCTGTTTTGTTCTCGCCACAGCCCACGAAAATCCCACCGCTCACGTCGATCTGCGCTGCCATCTGTATAGGTGGAGACGCAAGACACTTCTGTTCCCATAGAGTGAGGGTTCGCTGCCAGCGCCGCTAAAGCGGGGTGAGTGTCCATAATGCGCAATTCGGCGTCCATTTTTTCTAGTCGTCCTGTTGGAATGTCGAAGGCGCCACCGTGCCCTGGCATCGCGCTTTCTTCTACCGATGCGGCGATATTAGGCGGCGTCCACTCAGCGTTGCCGATGTAAGAAATGCCGCCGACATACACCGCAACACCCGATATTTTTTTTGGTAGCGCTCTAGGCATTATGCTGCACTCCGGCGTGAGGCTTCGGCGATAATTTGTTCATTGTAGATATCAGTCACTCTTTGTTGAATAATTATATGCTCAGCGACATTAGCTATGCCTAAGGCAACGCTAAAAGTTACTCTATTCGCCGCGAGCGAGTCGGCGGTGTTTTGAGCCGGGTCAAAGGTAGCTTCCCCCCCAGTCAAGTTGCCGCGCACGGTTTGGTCGCGCAAAAAATTATTAAATCGCGTCAACACAAAATCAATAAATGGAATATCAACATTCCTATCAATCCAGTCGGCGACATATTCCCCAAGCGCCTTGCCAATTATTCGCTCTACACGGCGGTGCGTGATTAATGTGCCATTAACTAATCTATTCCCCCACAAATACACTCCGCCATCACGCCGCACTACAGTGGTGATGTATTCTTGGTTGAGGATGTTGGCGGTAGAGTTTGGATTATTGATTTCAAAGTCTACCGGAGTGGTAGCGCTCAGCACATCGCTAATTGGTCTATTGCTGGGGCTGTTATGCCAGCCTTCATCCCCGTCAACACGGGCAATATGCCCGGCAACGAGTGCGGACGGGGGGCGAGCGACTACCTCCCCAGCATTAGCATCGTAAACATTGATACTAGGCCAGACCGCATAACAGGAGCCTAATCTACTACCATAACCAATCGCATCATTAAATGTAGCGCCAGAAACATCCACAATAGCAACCCCGCCCAAATCTTCGGCGGTGCTTTGTAGCGCGAAGGCTGCGGCTAGATTATCGGTGTGCCCGGTTGCGGCAATAATGGCAGGTGTTTTGCCGGTTTCGCTACTGGCGTCCAGCAGGGAATAAATCCCTGTGCGCGTAACCTTATCGCCGATAACATTGGCGAGCGTTGTCGCATCGTCCTCCCCGGCGTCAACACGAACGACTATGACGGTAGCGGCATTAAGTCCGCTGGTCCGCCACACATCCCCCACAGCCGCCGGCAAAGTGCCGATGTTACCGAGCGCGGCGGCAGCCGCAGAAGTGTTGATGATGACTGGTGTATTAATCGGATAAGGCTCGTCTCGCCCTCCCGCTAAACTAAAAACCGCAGTATCTCTAACCGTCCCAGTGCCATCCGAACCGGATGCTAAAGAAACAGTCAATAAGGCATTGGCCTCGTTATGTGCGGTGATGCCGGTAATGATTTCGGACGCTTTATTAGTTGGCGCGCCATCATTATCGGTGGAGAGAGTGATTGACACTAATCTGTCAACAACGGTAACGGATAGCGTTGTATTCGGCTTTCCGCCAATTAGGCGGACGCGGATAGAGTTCCCGGCGGCGCCACTGGTTGTGGCGGTATAAGTTAGTGCCGAGTTACCGCTGCCAGCGGTAGCGGCGGCAGGTAGAGCGCCGCCAACATTATTGGCGGTGCCGACCAATCCGATGACGGATGTGTCGGATACGGTGACAAAGTTTGTTCGAGAGCTGTAAAGTCATTAATTTTATATTGAGAATGTGTTTTTGTGAGCAAGTCTGCGATTTGTTTTAGTTTGTCTTCTGCGGAGCCATTGAACTGTGTTCCAAAGTTTTTATAGGCGCTAGCTATTAGGTTTGCGATTTCGTCAGGATTACTGTTTGTGTTTTTTGCGACAATAGCCACGGTTTCTGCGCCCTTGAGCGCGAGACTCTGCTCAAGCCCTGCATAGAGCAGAGCATATTGGTTATCCAATAATTCGTAGATTTTAAAACCCCGAAAATCAGCAACCGCCCGTGCTTTAGCAAGCGACCCCTGCTGGAAAGCTTTACGGTCGTCTGTTCCGGGGTCGTAGCCACTAACGGTTCCAATCCGAAATAACGCTTGGTCTTCACGCGTCTTGGCGTCTATAACATTCTTAACAACCAAAGCGGCGGACTGAACGATGGCGGCTCCGCCGACCAACCTTCCGCCAATGGCTGAACCAAGTGGCCCCCATGCCCCATTATTAATGACAGAGGCCGAAGTTAACTTTTTGGAGTTGCCGGCGGCAACCGCAAGACTTTTGCCATAAGCGCGGGCACCGCTGCGAGCCTTACGCATTGAGTGAACGGTTTTTTCAAGCTGGGCACGTAGTTTTTTATCGCTACGCCCAGTGGCGTCATAAGCAGTCTTTAGTTTTTTGATTTGTCCGCGGTGGCCCTGAACTGCAAGCGCCGCTCGTTGCGACAAGCTTGGGTTGGTCATCTGCAGAAATGTGGAGCCAACCGACTTGCCCGCTTTATCCATCTTGCGCACAAAATCGCCGACTTGCGTTTTCAGCCGTATCTCAAAATCATGGATGGCCATCAGCCCTCCAATTCAGTAGTGATAGCATCAACCCACCCAACGAAGTTTTTAATAGTCATATTAAAAAACACATCTATCCCAGAAGTGGTGTATTTTGACAAACGCACTATGGTGCGGCGGAGTCGGTTGCCGCTATCTGGAGCGAGGAAAAAAAAACGCTAAACTCATTGATTATTTTTTGGTATTGTTTTATGGGGAGCTTTCCGATAAAAGCAGCCCCTTGCCCAGACAAAATCCCAATAAGATAAGCCTCTTGGGCGGCTGGTGAATTAGTTGCGTCAGCGGCCTCTATACTATCCTTAACCAGCGGTTCGCGAAGTGTGATATTGTTATATTCTTTCCCGTCTATAGTAACGGTAACATCAAATTCAATGGTTACAGAGGCGGGCATTACGCCTGCAGAGCGTTGCGTCGCGCGGCGTTAATATCAACCCCGTTAACCTCATGTATGTCCTGCTCTAGGTCAATTTTTCTGACGACACGACCATCTATAGTGTGCGCAAGTGTACGGATATTAATCAGGTAAGTCACTTGGATATTAGTGTCGCCAGCTCCGAGTGCTTCCCTGTTTTGTTCTCGCCACAGCCCACGAAAATCCCACCGCTCACGTCGATCTGCGCTGCCATCTGTATAGGTGGAGACGCAAGACACTTCTGTTCCCATAGAGTGAGGGTTCGCTGCCAGCGCCGCTAAAGCGGGGTGAGTGTCCATAATGCGCAATTCGGCGTCCATTTTTTCTAGTCGTCCTGTTGGAATGTCGAAGGCGCCACCGTGCCCTGGCATCGCGCTTTCTTCTACCGATGCGGCGATATTAGGCGGCGTCCACTCAGCGTTGCCGATGTAAGAAATGCCGCCGACATACACCGCAACACCCGATATTTTTTTTGGTAGCGCTCTAGGCATTATGCTGCACTCCGGCGTGAGGCTTCGGCGATAATTTGTTCATTGTAGATATCAGTCACTCTTTGTTGAATAATTATATGCTCAGCGACATTAGCTATGCCTAAGGCAACGCTAAAAGTTACTCTATTCGCCGCGAGCGAGTCGGCGGTGTTTTGAGCCGGGTCAAAGGTAGCTTCCCCCCCCCAGTCAAGTTGCCGCGCACGGTTTGGTCGCGCAAAAAATTATTAAATCGCGTCAACACAAAATCAATAAATGGAATATCAACATTCCTATCAATCCAGTCGGCGACATATTCCCCAAGCGCCTTGCCAATTATTCGCTCTACACGGCGGTGCGTGATTAATGTGCCATTAACTAATCTATTCCCCCACAAATACACTCCGCCATCACGCCGCACTACAGTGGTGATGTATTCTTGGTTGAGGATGTTGGCGGTAGAGTTTGGATTATTGATTTCAAAGTCTACCGGAGTGGTAGCGCTCAGCACATCGCTAATTGGTCTATTGCTGGGGCTGTTATGCCAGCCTTCATCCCCGTCAACACGGGCAATATGCCCGGCAACGAGTGCGGACGGGGGGCGAGCGACTACCTCCCCAGCATTAGCATCGTAAACATTGATACTAGGCCAGACCGCATAACAGGAGCCTAATCTACTACCATAACCAATCGCATCATTAAATGTAGCGCCAGAAACATCCACAATAGCAACCCCGCCCAAATCTTCGGCGGTGCTTTGTAGCGCGAAGGCTGCGGCTAGATTATCGGTGTGCCCGGTTGCGGCAATAATGGCAGGTGTTTTGCCGGTTTCGCTACTGGCGTCCAGCAGGGAATAAATCCCTGTGCGCGTAACCTTATCGCCGATAACATTGGCGAGCGTTGTCGCATCGTCCTCCCCGGCGTCAACACGAACGACTATGACGGTAGCGGCATTAAGTCCGCTGGTCCGCCACACATCCCCCACAGCCGCCGGCAAAGTGCCGATGTTACCGAGCGCGGCGGCAGCCGCAGAAGTGTTGATGATGACTGGTGTATTAATCGGATAAGGCTCGTCTCGCCCTCCCGCTAAACTAAAAACCGCAGTATCTCTAACCGTCCCAGTGCCATCCGAACCGGATGCTAAAGAAACAGTCAATAAGGCATTGGCCTCGTTATGTGCGGTGATGCCGGTAATGATTTCGGACGCTTTATTAGTTGGCGCGCCATCATTATCGGTGGAGAGAGTGATTGACACTAATCTGTCAACAACGGTAACGGATAGCGTTGTATTCGGCTTTCCGCCAATTAGGCGGACGCGGATAGAGTTCCCGGCGGCGCCACTGGTTGTGGCGGTATAAGTTAGTGCCGAGTTACCGCTGCCAGCGGTAGCGGCGGCAGGTAGAGCGCCGCCAACATTATTGGCGGTGCCGACCAATCCGATGACGGATGTGTCGGATACGGTGACAGGAGTAGTTTGATTGGCGAGGTATTTAACTTCAACCCCATGTAGAGTGATTGACATGCACATATATTATTCCTACTCGCCAAAAAAACTTGCGGTAATTTTTGGTCGGTTTAAAACCGCACCTTGCTTTGCCCCCTCATCCTAACCTTCTCCCCAATGGGGAGAGGCGATTAAAAAAACATCCCCACAAAAGCGGAGTTGGACGGATATTTGCAACAGTAGAAATTAGATGTGTCTATTGCATTTTAGAATAAATTAATCGGTTGGCTCTTTTCCCGCTGCCAAAAATACGGCAGATGCGCTTGGTCGGGGGTTATTTCGAGGCGGGCGGCAATATCCGCACGTAAACTATCCTCATCAAGATACTCCTACCTCATCATAAAGCAGATATTGAGCGCGTAGCTCCCCACAAAATAACAACGGCAATATCTCTGTCAGTAATTTCTCCTCTATACGCATCAGCTTTTATCTTACCGTCTAGGTCATTTCGCCAAAAGGCGATATGGTCGCCATCGGTTTCTTGAGCGCTAGCTTCAAGTTTTGGGTTAACGCTAAGCGCTAACCACAAGATGGAGAGTAACCAATAATTTTTTAGGCAATTGCATCACTGGACATTACAACAAACAAGGTTATGAGGCTGGCCAAATCCTACATGACCAGACGACGCGCCCAATAATCTCCATTGACTTAATATCTAACCCCTTTATTTTTATCGGTGGATATCCTTTTTTTGAGCTGATAAGGTCTATACTGTGGTGGTGTAGATGGACATACTTGATATACATTGTCCCTCGATAAACGAGTGCGCACGGCACATCTGCGGATGGTTCAGTTTGTGAGGTGGTGTCCACCATTATGGCAGCGCCATCTTGTATATATGGCTCCATCGCGTCGCCTTGATTTTTTAACATCACCATATCATCAGGATTTAGGTGGTGTATATCCATAAAACTGCGAGGAAACACCCAAAAGCCATTTTCTTGTGGGTGATATTCTTTAATGTGACACCAGTGTTGGCTGCTTGTCTCTATACTAGGATGTTCTCCCCCCACTAACCAATCTAACGAAACCCCTGCGCCCTGAGCCAACTGGGCTGCACGGTCAACGCCCGGCATACCCCCGCTGATCCACTTCCGAAGTGATTCAGGCGGAACGTCCCATAATTTCGCCGCGCGATGAATACTCATTTCCCCCAATATGAATTTCAGTCGGTCTGTAAAATTTTCCTTATAATGTGTAAAATTATTGTTTTTATCATGTAAAATTGTTTTCATGGTTATTTCCTGTGAAAAAACAGCAAAAAATGGGAAGGCAGAAAAACCGTATTATAGCTATGAAGCGGCTAAAGAACGGTTGAAGAGCGCCGGCGTGACTTACGCTGCTGCAGCCAAAAAAATAGGTGTAGCTGAGCACATAATAAACGACCTGCTCAATGGACGGCTCGCAGGGAACCGTGGAAAATGCCACAAGGCTGCAGTAGCACTCGGCATTAAACGCCACATAAAAATAAATATCAGGAGCGTAGTGTGAGCTCTGACCTACCCATCCTACCCATCCACACGCTAAACCCCACTATAAACGGGCCAGAAAGCGCTAGCGCGGGCAAAACTACCCGCGCACCGACTCTCTCTAACCGGAGTCCGTTTTACGGGCTCCACTTTTTTGATTAACAAAAAAAGGATTGAAAATGACGCCTGACATAAATATAGAGCAACAATTAGACAATTTGGCTGACGTACATAACCTACGAGTTAACGAGCTGTGCGGAGCGTGGAACTCATACATCAACGAGAAAATCCAAGTCAGAGACCGACACGAAAAAAACATTAGAACAGCGCTTCACGCGGAAGCAAAGAGTAGAACTAATCTGTATAACGCGGTTTTGAAAAGTCCCCAACCTCCCCAAGCTTTGTGGGGAAAAGTGAAATCGCGAGTCAAAGACCTCATAAAATACGGGTGGCGCAAAAATCCTGGGCGAATTGTCTGTAAAGACCAAATCAAGGCTTGCGCAGTGCTATGGGAGGAATTGAGTGATGATGAGTACGAGCAAGCCGTACGCACCAAAACAACCCTGAATAAACAAGGGATTAAAGACCTACCCGCCAGGATTTTAGCCAAAGCTGGAATTGAACTCGAAGCCGATACGGACGAACCATTTGTTTCGGATGCAGGCGATGCACATAAGCTCCTCGCCGCGCTCCGCAAAGACGGATGGAAAGACGAATGACCCCCCGCGGCTATTACCTCCGAGAGGCCTTAAAAGAGACGCTTTGCGTTCTGTTTTTTTGTTTTTGGGTGATATCTATTTTTGTTGGTGTATTCTACGTTGGATTAGAAGGCACCGCACAGATGCGCTGCCAAAACGGCGCCACCGAATACTGTGCCCCTCCCCCAAACCCAAAAGGATGAACCAGCAATTCATCAGCAAGAGCGGACAAACGCTTGGCGGCTTATCCGAATTTGCAGCCAAACATAATTCGGTTTTTGTTGTGACAGTGTGCAACGGATTAGGGTTTTTATTATCATTAGGCGGCCTAACAGGCCGCCCTGCAGCCGAAACCATCAAGCTGTCAGCGGCAGCTTGGGTAAGGGCGATTAAAAAACACGGAGTGCCACAATATCCCAGTGGCGCAACACGCGCGTGGCATCCAACAGACGCGGCGAGGCTGCAAGAGGCCTTTGAGGCGGCTGGTGCGGACGCCGAAGGCCAATGGCCTTCACCCAAAAAAGTAATGAGCTACTGCAGTCCTTGCGCGGACTGGGACAACCCATTTATTAAAAAAGATGCGCCCCGCCTAGAGCAGAAAAAAGGCGAACCAGTCACATCAGAATTATGCGCGAAAATTTTGTTGACAGTTGTCCACAAAATTAAGGAACCAACACCGGAAGAAATTGCGGCCTTTATTCTAAAACAAAGATGGAAGCCAACACAATGATTAGCGAAGCAACGCAAAAAGCAATAATCGCCGACGCCTTAATTAAAGGTGAAAGGGTCACCCAAATTAGAGCTCTAAATATGTGCGGAAGCATAAGATTGGCTGCCCACATATTCACTCTAAAAAAAATAGTAGGGGCAAAAATAATTAGCCAAAGAAAAATGATACGACCGGGCTGTTACGTTGCTGAGTACTGGATAACCCAACCAAACAGACAACGAGCAAAAAGAGAATTCCAAGCCAGCGGAATTTTCGAACCCAAAAAGAGGACAACCCAATGACCAACAAACAAACATCTCTCCCTGCTGGGGAGAGTGAGAAGGGAAAAAACCTCCCCGCAACAGCGGCAATAACGCCGGACGCAATAATAAGGGCAATAAAGGCGGCAGTCACCGCCACCAAAAAAATGACGCCTGCCGCCGCTATCGGTGAATTACACAAAATAATACAGCTCAGCAACAGCGCCAACCAAATTTGTGTAGAGGCGAGATTACTTGTAGGGCAAAGGTTAGCGCAACTCAAAGAGGAATGTGAGCACGGCGAACTAATAGAGGCATACAAAAACAATGGATTTACACGACAAAGAGCGGCAGAACTAATTGGAATATACGAGACTTTTTCGCAAATGTCCGCTGCGCGGACATTTGCCACCGAAAACTCATGGCGAACATTATTAGAGTGCCAGAAACTCACCGAAAGCGAGATTAACAGCTTAGTTTCAGGCGGAAAGGTGAGAGGAATAACTAGAGATACGATAGGCGATTATTCATATAGACAGCTCCGCCTCACGTTTGCCGAGGGCGCTAGCCCAGAAGTTATAAAGCTCCAAAGCGAAAATCAAAAGCACAAGGAGGACAAGGGTGTTCTCCGCACTCAGCTCGATTTTGCGCGTCAACAAAACAAAGAGCTAGCCGCCAGCACCGCGGGCGAAAAGCACGCAGTTATAACGTGTGCGCAAGTGAGTAGCGCTATATCGCATTTAGAAACCACGCTATCACTGCTTCGCGACATGGCTTGGTCTATTGAGGAATACGGCACCGGCAACAGCCGACACAGTGGCGCCACCACCGAAGATTGTCATTATGCCCGCGCCAAGGCAAAAGAAAAATACACATTCTGGTGGCGTAAAAATAAAAACAGAATACTCGAAGAACTGAGGCATATCAGTAAGATGGCGGGTGATGAGACGTGAGTAAATTTTTGTCCGCAACGGATATCCAACGCACCGCAGCACTAGAGCGGGCTGCCTTAGCCGAAGCTGGCTGGCGTATTCGCGGCGACAAATTAAAACAAAAAACCCAGAGACTCGGCGCACTTGCCGCACGCCACGGAATAAAAAAGACAGCACTCTATAACTGGATGCAACGAGTGGCACAAGAGCCGCGCGAGCGCTGGGGCAAAGTGCTGGTCAACGCGCAAGCCGGCGGCGGCCAACGCACCGCTATACCGGTAGAAATTTGGACGGAATTTAAGGCACTCTATCTACGGTTAGAGCAGCCCACGCTGGCGGCGTGCTACCGCTCTATATCAGCGACCGCACGGCGAAAAAATATAAATATACCAACAAAGCAGACTTTCCACAATCGGTTAAAAGAAGAGGTATCAGCGCCGGTGACGACTATGTCGCGCAAAGGCGAAATAGCCGCGCTCGCCATGCTTGGCTCCCAGCAACGCGATGTGTCCACGCTCACATCAGCCGAAGCCCTCAATGGCGACGGCTACAAGCATAACGTTTTTGTTGTTGATGAGCGCGGCGAAATATATCGTCCGCATTCATGGTTTTGGCAATGTATCCGCAGCCGCCGAATTATGAGTTGGCGCACCGCCATCGCAGAAAATAAAGATACTCTGAGACTGTCCTTTTTAGATGTATGTAAGGAATGGGGAATACCCCGACACCTAGTGTTAGACAACACCCGCGCCGCCGCTAACAAGTGGTTGGCCGGCCAGCTGCCAGGGCGCAAGCGCTTCAAGAGCACAGATGAAGAGCTGCCAGGTGTCTGGGCGCAACTTGGTATTAAAGTGCATAACACCAGCATCAACCGTGCCGAGAACGGCAGAGCTCGCGGTCATGGCCAAGCCAAACCAATAGAGCGTGCCTTTCGCGATTTTGACGAGTTTGATCGGCAGTTTTCTGGCGCTTACACGGGCAGAAACACAACAAAAAAGCCGGCTAATTATGGCGCTCATACAGTACCTTTAGCGGCCTTTAATGAGGCGTTAAAGACCTATATATCGGAGTTTAATGCCAGAGTTAAACGGCGCACCCACACCGCTAACGGCGAGAGCTACGACCAAGTATTTGCTCAAAACTACGAGGCGGATAGGCTCGCCAAGCTAAGCGGTGCTGACGAGATGTTGATGTTGTTGGCAGCAGAAAGCCGCAAAGTGCGCCCCGATGCAACCATCACCATCGCCGCGGGCGCCGCAGCAGGTTGCCCCAAAAACATATACAGCGCGAGTTTCTTGTACAAACACATCGGCGAACGGCTGATTGTGCGTTTTGACCCGCAGGATTTGCACGGACCGCTGCAAGTTTTTGCGACAAACGGGAGGCACTTAGGCGCGGCTGAATGCGTTCACAAGATTGGCTTTTTTGACACGGATGCCGCTCGAGAATTACAGCGTTTTCGCCGGCGGCACTTGTCCGCACTGCGCGAGCAGATGCGAGCGCACCGCGGAGAAAGGCAAGTGCTCAGGCAGTTGTCTATACCACGCACCAAGTCAAGCGCTAAGCCAAACACTAAGGCAGATACTGCATCAAAGATTATTATCGCACCGCGAGCCGCGCCGCCCAGTGATTTAGGGGCGCAGCTCGCGGCACTTCACCAAAGCAAAAAAGAACGGAGAGACAATGAGCAGCACACAAACCATTAACATTGAAGTGACAACAACAAGAAAAAAAATAATATCAATCAGAGATAGAGAAGGCTTGAGTATTGCAGAAATCTCACGCCAATCAGGCGTCAACAGCGGCGCCTTATCGACATACCTCAACGAAAAATACACCGGAGACAACACGAAAATTGCAGAGAAATTAAAAAGTTGGCTCCGATTGCGCGAAGCAAAAGAAAAAGCGAAAAACATCAATCTGTCCCTTCATGTTGATGGTTTAGTCAATACGCAGCAATTATTGGGAGGATTAGAGTTAGCGCAAGTGTCGGCAGATATGGTTGCGTTTTATGGGGGCGCAGGTGGCGGCAAATCCCATGCCGCCCGCCAATATCAGCGCGACAATTCTAACGTATTTATTGTGACAGCAGAGCCCGCGCTGTGCTCTCTGTCATCGGTGATGCAGGCGCTGTGCCGCGCAGTCGGCGCCGATGAGGGTACTTGCGCGACAATGTCCCACAACATAGTAGAGGCGCTCAAAAACAGAAACGCATTATTAATAATAGACGAAGCCCATCACCTAACCCCCCGCATTCTTGACCAACTCCGCTGTATTTATGACAAGATAAATTTGGGGGGCAACGATTTTGGAGTTGCTTATTTAGGGAACGAGCCCTTACTCAAACAGCTAACATCAGGCTTAGCAATGAAGCAAATCCAGAGCCGTCTAGGCGTGTGCAGCGAACTGTTACCACCGCCGGCCGCAGACGGCCCATTATTATTGAGCGCGATTGTAGAGCGAAAGTTATCTATAGAAACTGAAATAAAAAGCTCTAACTGGGTAGCGGCGATAGGCGGCTACCGCGCCATAATCAAGCGAGTGCGCAGAGCAGCCGCACTCACGCGCAAGCAAATAAAAGACTTATCCGAAAAGGATATCTGCGATGCTAATAGTCACTAAACCAGCCACCGACCGCGCCTGCGGCAGCCACTACATAGCGGCGAACTTCCGTGGTGCATGGTCGTATGTAGCCCCTGAAGAAACAGGCGGTTATGTCCTGCGGGGCAGATACCCCAGCGCCCCCGCCGCGCTAGCCGCCGCCGCCATTCAAAACGCCACACACAAACAAGAGGCGACCAACAGATTAGACCGCACAAGCCAATACCTATGGCCACCGCATCCTCTCCGCCTTGGGGAGAGTGAGGGGGGCTTTATAAAGTTGCCTAAAAATTAACATCCAATGACTAACCCATCCAATCGCCGAAACCTCCTCGCTCGTCTCCATGTTCTAAAAAAAGAGTACGCCCTTGATGACGACACCTATAGAGCTAAGTTATACGTGGCAACCAAAAAAACAACCGCTGCAGACTGCACCAATCCAGAAATCAAAAAAGCAATAAACGCCTTTGATGCGCCTTCCCCACCGCCAGAATTTGACAACAAAAAAATAAAGAGTAAATGCTGGGCGCAAGCATTTGAACTGACCGGTGGCAATGGCACCATCGCCGCTAAGAATTATCTCCAGGGATTAGCCAAAAAAATGACAGCGGGTAAGGATTTTTTTACTGCAACCGGCGGCGAACTGCACGACATGGCCGCCGCCATGGCAATTAGACAAAATAAAAGGAGGTAAAAATGATAACCAAAAATAAAGCACTACAAATATACGAAGCCCCTCCCTTAGCCGAAGCGTTACTCAAACATTTGGCGACATGGAAGGGATCAGAGTTCTATTTAGGCACCAAAAATCTGAACCCAGTATCCATCCGCTTTATTAACGAGTTGGAGCGCGAGCTGCAAAAAGCGGGGGCCCCAAAAGGAGAAAGCAAGAAATTCTTGCTGGAATACGGTGGTGACAGGATATACATTTAACCCCTCATTAGGGAGAGACCGAGTGAGGGGGGCGTACCTTCTCTCTTGCGGGGAGAAGGTTTGTTTTTACCGCAACCGAAAAAAAACAAAAAAGGCACAATACTAAAATGGACTTTGACGCCAACGTTGCTTTCAAGTTTGTGCAAATGGGCAGCATTGCCGCCATCTCCGTATATTTATGGCTTCGCCGCCGCCACGATAGAAACGCCGAACGCATCGGCAGCCACGATCAAAAAATAACGCAACTGGAGACAGTAGTTGAGATTAATAGCCGCGCGGTTAAAAAGCTAGAGGCGGAGAGTATCTCTCACGCCAACAACGATAATAAGATGAACCAATTACTCCATGAGATGAAGGGGAGATTAGAAGGTATAGGAAACGCCGTCGACTTGGTGGTTAAACACTTGGTAGGGGATAAAAAGTGAACACATTCACGGATGTGCTCAACGCTGATCGGTTATTTTTGATTTTGAAATTCGCTTCCGAAGGCAATGGCGGTAGCAATAGCGGAGCAATAAAGGCAATGCTGACATCAATGCAGCACAACATCGCAGGCGACAAAATAAAAGCGGACCTCTCTAAATTAGAGAGAATAGGTTTAGTAGAGATAATTAATGAGGGCAAAATAACAACCTTCAGCATAACGAATCTAGGGGATGATGTAGCGAACGGTAGGGCTAGCGTCCCAGATGTGCGGGCGCCGCGTCCCAGCGAAAAGTGAGCCGTCGTGCCACGGCTCCACACACTCAAAAAAAAACCAAAGGCGGAGGCCATCGCCAATCGCGCGCTTGTCGCCGGCAAGACCATCGCCGAAGCCACCCAAGAAATCAATGAAGCAGGGCACCCAGTCAGCTCTAGTTCGGTAGGGCGTTACCGCCAAAACCACTTTAATAAATGGCTAGAAGCTAAGCGCCGAATAGACGCGCTTGCCGAGGCGTTAGTTAAAGAAGGCGGGGCAACTGAGCCCTCAAAAATGATGCTCATCGCGAGAAATGTCGGAATGAATTTATTGGTTCAAGCGGATGAAGGGGCGGTTAGCGCCGATGATGCGAATAAGCTTGTATCGGCGATGATGAATATAGAGAAAACCGAGGCACTAATTGACCGCCGCGTAGCTCGCGAGCTCGCGGCAACCCAAAAAGAAATGAAAGATGACGCCAGCGACGCTATCTCCGGTGAGAAGAAAAAACTAGAAGCCGCGATTAGTCGGCTATATGGTGGTGCCTAACTTACTCTCCCAAGCACTAGTAGGCCTATATGAATATCAACGTAGATGGTTGGCCGACCAATCACGCTTTAAGGTAGGTTATTTTTCCCGGCAGGCGGGGAAGACATTTCAGTTATCATTAGAAATAGCCATAGAAGCCGCCAAAAAAAGTTCGGCAAAAACCGAAGTAAGGGCGTGATGTTTAGCGTAGCGAGTAAGCTGGATATGGCGACTCGTGGCAAGCAGTTTTTTGATAAAAAAATATGCATCCCTGCCGGCGACACGGCACTGCGAGGCGACCTTCACAGTTTGCGCTGTATCCCCAGCATTGGTGGAGCGCCGCGCTTTGTGGTTGACGGTGACGGCGAGAGTCGCGCCGATAGAACGTGGGCTCTTTTTCTTGCACTTCGTGCGGCAGATTGTGGCCTCGCCACATACGCCCACCACGGCGTTCCGCGTCACCGGAATAATAATAATAAAGACAGACCCAACAATAGCGACGACCTAAAATTAAGCCGGCACACAAAAACGGGCATCAGAAGCGGGGAGGTTAGTTCACCCAGAGGAGTTTATAGGTGATAATACTTAACGGATTTAATGGCGGTTTTAACGGCACTACAAGCGATTTTATTGTTGGGAGTAGAGCCTAAATGTCTAGGATACTAGATCCTGATGGCGAGCCGCTCACCGCCGACCCCAAAAAGCTAACCGAGCAGCTCGCGCGAGCTCGCGCTTTCGGCGTCCGCAATCCATATAACCGAACCGAGCAACTAAGGTGGTTGAACCCATCTAGGTTGGGCAATATATATAGAGGAGTTAACGATAACGGCGACATGCAAGAATTTGCCGAACTCGCGGAAGAAATAGAGGAACACGATGCTCACTATAGAGTATTACTCCAGCAGCGAAAATTAGCAACATCCAGCCGAAGGTGGCAAATAGAACCAGCAGGAATAAGCGCAAGAGATACAGTAGTCGCCACAGTGGTAAGCGATGTATTGAACTCCCCCGAATTCTCAAAATGCGTTCTTGATTTGCTGGATGGGATTGCCAAGGGCTACTCAGTCGTAGAAATAGTGTGGGCAGTACAAGACGGCATTTTATTGCCGGTATCTTATGATTGGGTGGATGCTAGATTAATAGTATTCAGCAGAGAAGACGGCAAGACCCCACTAATAATAACGGACAACCCATCTCCCGCTGCCGAAGCGGGAATGGTCGGCCGCGCCGCGCTCCCCTTATCGCCGGCAAAATTCATTAGTCACACGCCCCAAACTAAATCAGGATTACCGGGCCGCGGCGGGATAGCAAAGCCCGCAATGATGCTGCAGATGTTGAAGGGTTATGCAGTTCGGGATTGGTGGGCGTTTATAGAAGTTTTTGGTCTGCCCACAAGAATCGGTAAATACGGTCCTGAGGCCAGCGATGATGATATAGATACTTTAGTCACAGCGGTATCTCAATTAGCCAGCGATGCAGGGTGTGTCATCCCCGCGAGTATGGAAATAGAATTCATTCAAACGGGAAAAAGCGCAAGCAGTAATGGCCACGCACTATTCGAGGCCAGCGCGAAGTGGTGCGACTCGCAGCTCAGTAAATTAGTACTGGGCGGCACAATGACCGCCGACGATGGCTCATCATTGAGCCAAGCGCAAATCCATTATGACGTGCGTGAAGATTTAGTGGAGGACGATGCGCAGCAGTTAGCGATGACGGTTTTAAAAGATTTAGTTCGCTGGATTGTGGGCTTGAATTTTGACGGCGCCGCCGCCCCCAAAATATCGCTTCCCGCAGACGACAACGAAGACGCATTGGCGATATTAGACCGTGTAGAACGCGCGACTAACCTAGGGCTGACAGTAAATAAGAGCTGGCTTCAATCCCTTATGGCGCTGCCGCTACCAAAAGATGATGATGACACGCTAATCGCCAAAACTGCGCCTCCAGAAACTAACGCCCTAAATGCCGATGAAGAGGAGAATGATGATTACGGCAACTGGATGGCGGTAGTCAATAACAGAGAAAAGAAAATAAGAGATGCACTAAAAGGCGCCGAATCCCCGAATGATTTTGTGGATCGCGGAATATCACAACCCCTAGACAAAACAACGGTAGATGAGCTCGCGCTCCAAAGATTTGCGCGGCGGTAGAAGGAGAGAACAAATGAATGAAAAGCCCAGCAAGATTGCGCGCTCAAGGTGACGGATGTTAGTTAATATAGTTGAGGCATCGCACCGCTGGGAAAAATCGCGCTGGCCAAATTTTTCGGTAGGGGAAATGTCCTGTCCCTGCTGCGGTGAAGTGTGGTGGGCACCAAGCGAGTTTGACCGCATCCAATTATTAAGAACAAACCTACAGCGACCGGTTGCACTCAATTCAACGCACCGTTGTCGCCGACATAACGCATTAGTCGGAGGCGCCCCCCTATCGGAGCACAAGAAAATCGCCTTTGATTTCTCGCTCTCACGCGGGCGCAACATCAGAAAAGATATGGAAGCGTTATCTGTGCTTCAATCTCACATGCTCAGAGTAGGCTTTGGCAGTTTCGGTCTATATGGAACATTTATTCATTGCGACTCGAGGGTGGGGCGCTTTTGGGTGACACCAGCAGGAAAGAACTGGAGCCAATATTTCCGCCGAGTTTCCTCTCTCTCTATTGGGGAGAGACCGAGTGAGGCAGCCTCAAAACAGGAGACAAAAAAATGATTCAATTAATAAAATTAATTTTAGTAGCGGCAGTACGCGACTTCTGGCAGTGCCACGGTTGGAAGGCAATCATCCTATTAATAGTAGGTGCAATCATATTTTCGTCAATAGGCAGAGCCGAAGCCGCGCCGGCATTAAGCGATGTAGTAGGCGCGGTAACCGGCGTAGCGTCAGGCGCAGCGAGCGGAGGTCTATTGGGATTGGCCGGTAGCGCGGTCGGTGGTGTCTTTAAGTGGCTTCGCGCAAAACAGGAGTTAGTCCAAAAAGAAAAGTTATGGGCACACGAATTAAAACTCCAAGAGTTAAATTTAAAGGCAAAATCAGAAGAAACCGAACAAGAGATATTGTTAGCAGACAGCCGTGGCAGCTGGCAATCGTTAGACGCGAGTATTAACGCAGATGCCGCAACATCAGCAACCGCTCCGCCGTGGGCGACTGGAATAAAAACTCTATTCCGTCCAGTGTTGACGCTACTACTGTTAGCGCTTAGTGGGATAATAATCTACTGGTTAATGCAGGGTAATCTCCCAGACATGATAGGCAGCCAAACCGCTGAGCGATTATTAATTTATGGTATAGAGGCCGTAGTATTCAGCACAAGCACGGCGATAGTGTGGTGGTTTGGCGACAGAAGCTTCGCTCCCCACCGCTTCAAGTGACCTCAAAAAAGTCCCTTCTCCCCATTGGCGAGAACTCCCCATTGGGGAGAAAGCTAGGATGAGGAGGCAAAGCAAGGTGCGGTTTTAAACCACCCCAAAATTACCGCAAGAAAAAAGCAAAAAAGGCAAGATAATAAGTGCATGAACTTATTAGAGTTGCCTATTGAGAATATCCAACCGCAAGGTGTTAGAGACCCATTAACAATAGAGCGCGTGAAAGTTCTGCCAGCCGCCAACAAAGCTGGCGCGATAAAAGGCAGAGATGGTCGAGTTTTTAATGTTGCTGATATGGGCGCTTTGGCAGCTGCCCTAAACAGACAAACCCCAGCAACCAGAGTGGATATAGACCATAAAACAGAAAAATCTGCATACTCCTGTACGGCATCTAAATTTTTCACAAAGCATGGCGCCGCGTCAACAGACGACAATGAGTTATTCCAACGCCTAGAAATCATAGACACCGATTGGTTGAGTGGTACGGACTTTTCATCAGGAACAATAAAATGATGAGATCTAAAAAGGCCGCCGCCATTAGCGTAAAAACATCAAACGGCATATCGGTATTTCACCGTGCAGGTCGAAAGTTCACCAGCGTAGCCCGCACCCTGTTAGCCCAAGAGTTAACAGAAGGCGACATAGCCGGACTAGAGAACGAGCCCAATTTAGTTGTTGAGGTTGTTTCTGCTGTAGCCGCAGAGCCGGCTAAGAAGCCCAAAACAGCTACGGCGACAGAACGTAAAACTACCCAACCCAAATAATGAATGGCATCCCAATTCATCACCGCCGCCGCCGCCAAACAATTAATCGGCGTAAATAATATAGCGCTTCTCGCACCGGACGAAGCCGTTGAAAGCGGTATAGATGAGGCGCGATTGAGCGCGGTTGTAGAAGACGTCAATTCAAGAATTGACAGTGAAATAAGCAAGCGATACGACATTCCGCTTCCGGACGAAGCGATACCGGGGTGGCTACAGACATCAGCCAGTTACTTAATTTTTTATCAACTGGCGCAGACAGATAGCGAAGTCACCGAGCTGATGAGCGACAGAAACAATCAGGCGTTAAAAGACATCCGCCGCATCGGTAGCGGCGAGATAAAACTAAAAATATCGGACACCGATAACACGGTCAATGCAGGCCGAACGAAGCAAGGCCGCGCGTTCTCCGTCAATGACGAAGGCGCCGGCGAAGCTGTCAACAAGAGAGTATTTAAGCGGTCTTTAACCGCAGGCATGACATGAGCGAGGCGATTATTACCATTGAAGCGCGGGAGCTCTTAAAGCTAGGAGATATTTTAATTCGCGCCGCAAAAAAACTTACGCGCGATGAATTGAGCGCATCAATCGCCGCAGCGGGCGAGTCGGTGACACAAGAAAGAATAGTCAGCGCAGGTAGCGGCAGCAGTGATTTAACAGGGCACGAGCCTCACGGCGAGACGTGGAGCGATAGCGGTGAGGCCTACGCCGCTTGGGCCTCCGCCCGCCCCTTTGTCGGTTCCGGGCCAAAAGAAAAACAAGTCATAACTGAAGAGCTCACTAGAGCTTTGGAGGAGATAGTCAGTGTCTATTAGTGACAGTTTAATTGCCATTCAAGCGGGCATCACAGCAATTTCAGAAATAAAGCAATGTGATTTTTATGATGGCACATTAGACAAAGATGAAAGCATAAAAAATATCAGCATAATACCCCCCGCAGTTTTAGTCACTTGCGTAAGAAGCAGTGTCACCGCGCAATCAACCAACGATTATGCAGAAGGCTCACTAGGTCCTGACACGAGGGAGTCTGACTACACTTTTATGGACACCGCGAGTTTTGCTGTTAGCCTGATTGTAAAGGACGAACCCCTATTCCCGAGAGCTCCACGAGCGTGGGAGTTGGCGACCAAAATCAACCGAGTATTAATACCCCGCGCCGCGCGAAATGTAGCGTGGAGAAACGCCTACAGCCAAGAGCTGTATGACAATGGGTTGTTTTTATTGTCGGCTACGTGGGACGAAAATATATTAAACAGTCCGCCCCCTCAAGACCGATACACCCCCGCAAAAATAACCGCAGATAATGGCGCCAGCAGTGACACAGTTTGGCCGCGAGAGCAGCAAGTGCAATGAACAACAGCGATACAATAAAGATGCTCCACCGCCGACTGGTGGCGGTAGAAAAACGAGTAGTCAGAATGATTACGCCCGGCGTAGTCGCCCAAGTTCAGGCAGAGCCTTACGCAGTGAAAGCCAACTTAGCTCCGCACGGTGAACCAGAACAATTAACTGATTGGTTACCGGTATCACAGCACCGCACTGCATCCGATATGCGAACTTTTATGCCGGTTGGTGTTGGCACTCACGGATTATTAATCGCGGCTAACGGCGAGATGAACGCCGGCTTTTTTGTTGCTGGATTTTGTGGTGCCACCACACCGCCAGCCGTAGACATAGAAAAAAGAACACACGTAGCCAAGATAGAAATGGATGGGGTGTACATGACGATAAATAAAAATGAGAACACTATCGATATAACAGCAGTAAAAGGGGTCACCATCACTGGTCCCCTAAGAGTGAACGGAAAAATAACCGCAGCCGATGACGTAGAAATTTTAGACGGCGTGACATTAAAAACACATAAGCACCCACAGAATAACGGTAATGATTTCGGTGGTGGCGCAATAACTGGGGTGGCGCAATGAGCCGCATCTCATCCAGAGATTTCGCCCGCACAATAACCGCTCGCGAGTCCCTTGAGCAGCGATTAGGAGACGCTCTCCGCTTTCGGCGAGGCACCGTTCCGGGCGCAAGAAATTACGGCAGTCATCTAATAGATGTAATAGACCGCAGCGCCGACAAAAATTTATTTTCGCTTATTTTTCGCGGGGTAGCCGAAGCGATAAGACACCCAGCCAACGGAGTCCAAGACCTTCGACTAACGCGCGTGAGTGTAGCGGCAATCGCCAACACCTACGAAGTGACAGTCCATTGTTTTTACAGGGGGGCGGCGGTAAGCCTACCGGTAATCATATGAGCATTCCTCTATCAAAACTAACTCCCCCGGCAATTAATGGCCTATTAAAAGACCCAGAAGAGATAATGGCGGAGATAGTAGCATGGTTTTCATTAAACAACTACGACCTAACCGCCGCACCATCCGACCCCGCCTACAGAGTTTTATTGGCAGCCGCGCAAAGAGAGAGTAATCTCCGAAGTGTTTATCATGATGCAATCCAAGGCCTGTCACTGGCCTACGCTTGGGGCGCAGAGTTAGACACCATAGGCGGCACCTATTATGGTGTAGAGCGATTAATCGGTGAAGAAGACGAAGCCTACAGACAGCGAATAGCAGACACCCCGGATCGATTTGCGATAGGTTTGTCTGGCGGTTGGTATGAACAAAATGCCATAGCGGTGCCTGGAGTCTTCGCGGCACAAATGGACAGCCCGACTCCCGGCGTTGTGAATGTATATATCCAAGCTGATGAGACCCTACTAGATAACAACGATAATATTATTTACGCTGATGGTGTACCGACTCAAGAATTATTAAATACAGTGACCGCAACAATCACGGCGCCGAACATAAGACAGCAAACCGATGATGTGAGAGTTCTCGCGGCAACGCCAATAGGTTATGAGGTAACGGTATCACTAACCCCGCGTTCCGGCCCCGATGCTAGCATCGTCCGCGCAGAAGCGGAGACCGCATTAACCCAAATCTTGATAGAGCGTGATAGATTGGGAGAAAAAATCAACAACGCAATAATCGCAGGCGCCGTCCACGTCCCAGGCGTGTATGAGGCATCGATAACGATAACAAGACTATCGGACAATGCAGTGGTGCCTGAATTGGTAGCAGCAACAGGCGAATTTCCTAGAAGCGCTGCCGTAACAGTAGGAGTTAACTAATGCCAATAATCAACGCCAGTAACAGAGGCAATTGTCGCGAGCGAACACAATGTTCTTGGCAGCTTAGACGGAGTTTGAGCCGCGTTCATTACCGAGAAATGATTTGACACTTAAAAAATGAAAAAAAATGAAAAAAAATGAAATATTAAAAAAATCGACAATGACAATCCGGGCACGAGTGAAAGAATTGACAAATGCAACGGGCGACCACGCATCGAATTTAAAGGAGGCAATAGAGCTTCACATAGACGAGCTGGACAACCGAATTGACGAAAAGACATGGCCGCACCTAGCGGGAACTTTAGCGGCAGGCATAGTAATCGGCGTAATAGCCGCAAAATTACTATGAACAAAAATACCCTTCTTCTCCTTAGGGAGAAGCTTAGGATGAGTGTGCAATCTTAAATGCCGACAATCCTCCCCACAACAAGCAGCGGCGCGGAGCGCCGGCTAGACGAGAGTACCGATAATAGGTTAGCAAAAATCCCCCGAGCAAGCGGCACCAACGGCCTAATCTCCTCACTATACAATCCGGACACAATCACCCCCGAACTCCTATCAGTCTTAGCTTACGCGCTAAGCGTAGACAGATGGGACGCAGAATGGTCGGACGACAGCAAGCGAGAAGTTCTCCGTGAAGCCGCAGAACTCCACAGGATAAAAGGGACAGACCAAGCGGTAATCGGCGCGCTAGCAACAGCTGGAATATACGTTCAAATCAGGCATTGGTATGAAGCCGACGGCGCGAGCTGGCCGACAGAGTTTCAGGCAAACGGTAACCCGTTACCGTTCACAATGGTAATAATAATTAACTCCATCGCCGCCGGTGCTCAAGCGCACCAAACGAAAAAAATAATAGAAAATAATAAACGCGCCAGCGTTCATTATCAAGTGATAACTCAAGCATCGAGCCAGGGCGACATATACGTAACCGTCGGCGGTGTTTGGGAGACACTAGGCCGCGCGCGAACTAGAGTCGCCAGCGACTGGACAATCGTAGTTTAGGTTTAAATAAAGAACAATTAAAGGAAAATTAAATGGCCATTAACCTCACCATATCCGCCGCCGCGAGAAGCTTACTAGTTGACCCCGCCAATACGGGCACTCGTGCAATTCGTATAACACACATCCAACTGGGAGAAGGCAGTAGAGTACCCGATGGCACCGAAGTAGGATTAGTTACAGCAGTAGCCACCGGTGATTTTGTCGGTGATGTCAACGCGCAAACGGGGGAGATAGCGGGCAGCGCTATATTTACCGGGGCCGCGGCTATAGACGCCAGTGAGGTAGCGATTATCGCGCAAATAGAAGACTCAGAGTTTGTTTTTGCTTACTGGTCAACTGCGGCGGGCGAGGTTGAATTTAGGAAATTAGCGGGTCAAGACGCCCGCCTAGCGCTCGCCGTCAGATTTGACACGACCCCGGCCGCCAGTATAACTTTTGGCCAAACAGCAGCGATCACATTCAATAATGAATTTGTCCGATTGGAGGACACGCCAAAGGAAATAGACCCCTGCATGGCAGTTGTGGGTAATCCGTCCGGTGATGGATTATTATTCACAGATAGCCTAGCGGCGAACACGTTATATTATTATGCGGCACTAACTACCCCCGTGGGCGCGGGTGGTAACACTCATGATATATTGGCTGTAATTTCGAGTGGCTCAGGGTTAGAGCCATTAACAGCTACCAATGCTATAGAACACCTGCAATCATTAACGCCGCAAATAGGTCTAATCCCGCGGCCGTCAGCGACCGCCATAAACGCCACTGATAAGTTGCGTGCGAAGTATATCGGCGTGATTAAAGCCCGCCTCTACGAGCCCAACGCCAGCCAAGATGGCTGGCAATTGTCAGCAACCTTACCGGTATCGTCATCATCCGCAGCACCGGTAGAATTGGTGAGTTCTTATGGTAATGTAGTTTTAAGTGTGTCGCCTCCGGCAACAGCGATAAGCCGTCAAGTCGGCAGGGTAGTAGGATATGAGGACAGAGCGCAGGCGATAGCTATCATCGCAATAGACTTACCCGCGAGTGTACCGCAGGCGACAGACAGCAAGCAAGGCGTGATGCGATTTGCTACAGACACAGAGGTTTCGTCCCGCGAGAATGTGGCGGCTGCGGTGAGACCTTCATCGATGCTGCTGCCAGAACCAATAACGTTATGGTCAGGATCTAGCTTATCGGCGGCGAATATGTCAATAAGCGAGGGGGAATGGTTAGATTATTTCATGTTGGGTGTTGTGGCGGACCCCAACACTGAAAATACAGACGCGGTAGGCGGGGCGTACGCCATGCCGGGGTCGTTATTTAACGCAGGCAATCGGTTCTATATCGGCGAACGCGAAGAGCATGGTTATATCGAACGGCAGACGTCCACGACGTTCAGTTACACTGCGGCGACACGTAACTTTGATATCCCCTACATAGTGCTTTTTTGGGGCATTAAAAAATAAGGAACAAGCCACATTTTTCCGCCACGCTTTTTTCTTTCCGTTTTATTGTTTGTTTTTATAATCAACACAGTGATATTTGTATATCTGTCGTTAAGCAAGAAGTTTACCAAATTGCTGTTACCACCGCCGATGTCAATAATGGCGGCGGTCTTATCCAAAGCCTTAGCAAATAGCAAATCGGTGCATGGTCTTTCCATTTGACGACGATACAAAACGAGTTGCTTGGCCAAATGCTCCGGTAAGCTCAGTTGCACGCAACGGGCTTCCGAAGGACGGTTTTCTATGGAGCAAATAAAATTATTCATACATTGTTGATTGCATCAACTAGCTCACAGGGCAACCAAAAAAATCTGGGGAGCTGTGCGTGGAGACGATGAGCTGAAATGTGAAGGTGAAAACAGGGAACTTAATTCCACTAAATTTTTTCGTTAAAAATCAATCTTTAGGAGTATTAATTATTGGGTGTCATTTTCTGGTGATCCCCGAACGGAAAAACGGCGGAGCTACATGATGACGGAGCATCATTTGGCAGCTAACTTTACGGTTGTTAATGGTAAGGCGACTTTTATTCCCATGTTTTACGGTGCTGATCCGGGAGTTATCGGAAATGGTGCTTATGCTGGGCATGATTTTTTATCTCACGAAGGCAATCGCGGTTTGGAATTGATTAACGCAATGAATAATGAACAGAAAAAAACAGCAATAGCTGCTGAAGAGGTTATGTTTAATAAATTTGGTGCTCTTGCGTTTCGTGGTCTGGGAACAAAAGATAAGCCGATTAAAGCGTAAGGAATCAGTGCAAAGAACTTGTTTGATGAACAGCAAAAATTACTTTGGATATTGATTGAAGAATACGTGCGTAATGCTGATTTTGATGTGGCCAAAGCTCAATTGGAAAAAATACAAAAGGGAGGTCTTGATAAATTAAGTTTTATGTGGATGGGGCCGACTGACGGCGTTGAAAATATTTTTTATCAGATTTACGAACCTGCAATTTTAATTAATTTCGTTAACCAGCATACTGGGTTTGACTGGAATACCCTCCCTCACATTATTATCCGTGACTCGTTTAACGATTATGGTGAGAATTGGCTTCAGAGGCATATTTTAGAAGAGCACTAATACATCGTATTTTCGCTGAACACTTTAAGGTTTTTGATGTAGATGTTGGGTAAAAGTAAGGTGCTGGTCGCCTAGACTTTCATTATTGTAGCTACCGTGTTTGATACATGCCTCCACCAAGAGTGGCAGTGGTCGTGTGGTGAGTTTAAAACAATTGTGCGATTCCCATGCCAATGAGCACAGTGCCAACCGCATAAGCCGTCATGCGTGGAGACAAGGGTGATGTTTTTTCAATTAAGGAAAAAAAGGTGAGTGCGATAATCCAGCGTAAATCCATCACGCCGCTAACAAATAAAAGTAGCATCAACGCCCAACAACAGCCGGTGCAAAAAAGACCGTTGTGTACGCCCATCAGGAATGCACCTCTCGTGCCGTGCCGCCAGTTCATCATCAAAAAGATAGCAGGATGTTGGCAGCGACGTAAACAGGAAAATTTCAGCGGTGTGAATTGGTATGCACCAGCAATGAAAAAAAATGTAGCACGAGGGATAGCACCAGCCAGCGCCATGGTATTGTTGTCAATCATTTCCATCCGCGCCGCCCACAGTTGCACAGTAGATGCGCCGGCACTAAACGCGAACCAAGGCAGTATATAGCCTAGCATTATCATTGTTGCCGGCACGAAAATTTTTTCTTCACGTACTTGGCAATAGCGACAAAATAAACTCATTAACGGAATCGCTGATGGTAGCATCATGGCTGCCATCATCACGCCCCACATGACGAACAGCAGACCCCAAGAAGCGTTTTGCCAATCGCCTCGTAGGTGTGGCAGTCGGTAAAAATCTAGCGACATGATGACGGTTATCCACCAGCAAATTGCTAACAGTGTTGCACAAACTAAAAATACGGAAATCGTCTTAACTTTTGCTTTCTTTCTCACGGTTGCATTATGTCATAGTGAAAACATGCCGGTGAACAAGGCGAAATATAATTTTGCTCGCGAGTTAAGAAAGGTTTAATTAATTTTTTGATGTGTGCAAATGAGAAAATTTTTCTTTCCATTTAATGCAGCGTTGTGCATCACGCTCTTCGTAGATACGGGTGGCAGAAGGAAGATCTAACGTTAACTCATTTTCTCGATTTTCACCCCAATCCGTTAATCGCATAGTGTACCAATTCGTTATCCCACCTGGAGGTGCAGACTCAAATTTTGGGAAATCAGGATTTCCCCCGGTTTCGGTCAACCAAGTTTCTGCCAGTCGTGGATTGAGAACCATAGCGCGTGCTAAACCTACCATATCAGCTGCGCCACTAGCTACTGCCTCTATTGCTTGCTCGCGTCTTTTGAATCCCCCAGTCACCATCAGTGGCACGCGAGTTATCTCTTTTGCGAGTTGGGCAAAATTAATAAAGTATGGTTCTTGGCTTGAGCTGTCAGAGCTTGCTTTTGCCATAGGGATATAAGTTCCTCCGCTAATATCAATCAGATCTATAGATGTTTGATCGAGCAGGCGTACTACTTTTAAAGCATCAGTTTCTGTCAAGCCTCCTTCTATTTTATCTGTCGAATTAATCCTAATTCCGATAGGAAACGACGGACCAACGGCATGCCGTACTTCGTCTATTATTTCGATTACTATACGGCATCGTGATTCGATTGAACCTCCGTAGCCATCATTCCGGTAATTAAACAGTGGACATAGAAATTGACTGAGTAGAAAACCATGTCCGGCATGTATTTGAACGCCGCTAAATCCGGCAGTCTGTGCATGTAATGCAGCTTTTGCATACATATCAGGTAATTTTTTTATTTCTTTAATTGACATGCCAGCACATTGAAGACCTTCAATATTAAGGGCGGATGGCCCCTTGGGACAACTAATGGGCAGGTGTGAAAGAGCTCCAGCATGACCGAGTTGTACCCAGAGATGAGCGCCCTCAATCACGCCTCTCTTGGTAAGTGACCGTATCATTTTTTGATCTGTCTCTGTACTGAGAACTAAATTTCCCGGTTTTTCAGGAAATCGAGGATCTACTTGGACTTCACCGATAAAAGAAACAGCGGCTCCGCCTTCTGCCCATCTTTCGTAAAGTCGAATCTGTGCTTTGGTGGGGTCACCCTCACCATTCCCAAGCGAATCCGACATGGCAGACTTGGCTAAGCGATTTTTAAAAATAGCGCCACAAGGAAGTTTTAGCAAACTTTGAAGAATATGAATGGAATTTGAGTTTTTCATAGAAAATTAAATTTTAAGTAGTTAACTTCTACAGAAAGAGAAATTTTATTAAAACATTAATCAGAACTTTCTTACGCTTGGATAGACATGATTTTTCAGTTGTGTTTGCTGCTGAGAGCATGCGTTCTGAATTAAGTTTTAGTTTGAATATTTCATATACCAATCGCAAAATTGTTTGCAGTGACGCTCGTCATCAGAAAAAACACCTGGGCGATAGTAATCAGAAAGAGCTCCTTGAGTCATTGATTTACAAAGATTTTCGTCTTCAGTGTTTGTTACTTTCCACACACTAGTCATATGCTTACGCTCAAAATCTTTTCCTTCTACTGCATCTTTATGCACAATCCAACTGGTATAAAGAACACACTTATATTCATTCAAAGGTAATATCCAATTAGTTGCAATATGGTCGCTGACAAAATGAATCCATCCGTTTGGATTGAACCAAAACGACAATGTTCCTTCGTACTCTTTGTGAGGACCTATCAACCTTGCGCTACACGGTTTTCCATCAAAACTAGTTGATTTATGGCCTTTCTTCATCGGATATCTGGCAATACGACAACTATCATGTGTATCAAACGCCTGTTCTTTCCACAGCAATCCTTTCGCCTCCCATTTTTTGGTTGCTTGGTTGAATATTTTTAAATATTCAAGGTCTTTGCTTCCATTAAAACTATTATCACTAAATAGCTTGAGTAGTCCCTTATTGTTAGCCTGACAATGACAGCATTCGCGATTGTTGAGCATTACACCAACCAATTAGCATCGATTTCTACACGCTCATGGTAGGCTAGTTTATATTCGTCTTTACCGAGGTGATAATGATGGATGTATGGATTAATCAGTTTTTGTACATTCGTCATGTCTTCTTTACATTGTTCATCATTTTCGAGACAAGCAAACAATAAACCTTCAACTTCTTGAAGTGGAACACTATCAAGTTTGCAGGATTTTCCTGCATCGGAATACATAAATTCTTTAGGCATTCTTGCTGCATGGCGTAGGCTACCATCATTTAGGTTATAAGACCATTGATGGTTAGGGCAGACAATTGATGGTTAGGGCAGACAATTGATGAAGAACATTTGCCAACATTTTTTGTCACCAATCGAGCGCTTTAATGGGCACAGCGATTTACATGCATCGAATTACGCCATCAGTACCGTGTATTAAAAAATGAGAATTTTCTAGTAATTCAAAAGATAAATAATTCATTTTTTCAGGTACATCTCCACGAGTTCCTACAAAAAACCATTTATTATGAAATAACTGTTTCATCCGGTTCGTATCAAACAACACTTCTTTAGGAAATGAATGTCCATAGCGGTATTCCTCTTTTTTTCAGTAATTAATTGTAATTAGCTATTAGGGAGATTTAATGAGGTTGTCTATATTGACTACGTTTTCGGCCATGCGGGCGGATTCGGCATCAATCACTTTTCCGTCTAGCTGTGCGGCACCGCGTCCTTCTGCTGCTGCGCTTTTTAGCGCTGCTAAAATCGCTTGGGCGCGGCAACTTCCGCCGGCGGTGGAGAAAATACCTCGTTGGCAAGTGAGATTTGTGAAGGATGAATCGCCCATTTACCTTCAATACCTAAAGACGCCGCACGGCGGGCAGCTAGCATGAAAGAATCTGAATCGTTAAAATCTCCAAAAGGACCGTCAATTGCGCGTAATCCATAGGCGCGGCAAGCGGCCGTCATACGTGACAGTGCAAAATGCCATTGGTCGCCCGGATAATCAGGATTAAGTTCGCCAATAACTACTGTGCGTGCACGACAACTAGCAGCATAATCGGTGACGCCAAAGTGTAACGCTTCCAGTCGCCGGCTGGATTGGGCAATGGCTTCAACGTTGGCCATTCCCAGCGCGGTTTCTATCAGTGCTTCCAAAACGATGCGGTGAGTGTATCCCATTGCCTGTTCAATTTGGTTGCAGAGCATGTCCACCGCATACAAATCAGCGGCAACGCCAACTTTGGGTACTAAAATTGTGTCTAAATGGGCCCCTGCCTGCTCTAACGTATCAACTACATCACGGTACATATAGTGTGTATCCAGACCATTAATGCGAATGGAAATAGTTTTTCCCTTTGCTTTCCAGTCAATATCATTGAGTGCCTGAATAATGTTGCTGCGCGCCTTTTCTTTGTCTGCCGGTGCTACGGCGTCTTCCATATCCAAAAACACATAATCGGCGGCACTGTCTGCTGCTTTTTGAATCATTGCTGGCATGGAGCCCGGCCGCTGCAGGCGGGTTTGTGCTGGTTGAAAAATTGTGTGACTCATTACATCTCCTTATAAAAAAAGATTGAGAAAATCAACGTGAATTTAATAAACAGTCGCTTTTAGAGCAAACAGCGTGGGAAAGCAAACGTAATTTATCGCCACACTGTCATACACTTGTGTTGGAAATGACGAAGGTACCACAATTGAAGATAGTTGTATTCACTTCTTCTAATTGTGGAATAAGTCATTGAAAATACGCGTTTGTGTAGGGTGCTGAAATTTTATAATTGAAATTGACACAAAGAAAAAACCGCTTACGCGGCTCTTCCTCTAATATTTGTGAGGTTAATATCGGTAATGTACTGGCTTAAACGGCCCTTCTTTTTTTACCCCAATATAAGCAGATTGTTTGTCACTCAACGTGGTGAGATTGGCGCCGACATGTGGCAGGTGTAATAACGCTACTCGTTCATCTAAATGTTTGGGTAGTACATGTACATCCACTGCATATTTGCTTGGATTGGTAAATAATTCAATCTGCGCCATGACTTGATTGGTGAAAGATGCCGACATGACAAAACTTGGGTGACCGGTAGCGCAGCTGAGATTTACCAGCCGTCCTTCGGCGAGCAAAATAATGCGCTTGCCATCAGCAAATACAACGTGGTCTACCAGTGGCTTGATATTTTCAAAGCGGCATTTCTTGCGCAGTTCGGCAACTTGAATTTCGGAATCAAAATGACCGATGTTGCACAAAATTGCGTTGTTTTTCATGCGTCGTGCATGTTCAACAGTAACAATATCCACATTGCCGGTGGCTGTAACAATAATGTCAGCTTGCTCACAGGCATCATCTACGGTTACCACGCGATATCCCTCCATCGCTGCCTGCAGCGCACAGATCGGGTCTATTTCGGCAATCCACACTGTAGCACCCAACCCACGCAGCGACTGTGCCGAACCTTTGCCAACGTCGCCATAGCCGCAAACAATGGCGATTTTTCCGGCTACCATTACATCAGTTGCCCGTTTAATGCCGTCTACCAAAGATTCTCGGCAGCCGTACAGATTGTCAAATTTGGATTTGGTCACCGAGTCATTGACGTTAAACGCCGGACACTTGAGGGTGTTTTTGTTGTGCATGTCGTAGAGTCGTTGAACACCGGTGGTCGTTTCTTCGGAAACGCCCAGCAATTTGTCGGCTAATTCGGGATGCTTTTCGTGTATAAAAAAAGTAGCATCACCGCCGTCGTCCAATATCATGTTCGGGCTCCAGCCGCCGGGACCAAAAAAAGTGCGTTCTAAGCATTCTTCATATTCCGCTTCGGTTTCACCTTTCCACGCAAAAACGGGAACGCCGGTGGCGGCAATAGCAGCGGCGGCGTGGTCTTGTGTGGAAAAAATATTGCACGATGACCAACGCACACTAGCGCCTAACGCAGTAAGCGTTTCAATCAATACGGCGGTTTGTACTGTCATGTGTAGACAACCAGTAATGCGAGCTCCGTCCAATGGTTTATCGGCGGTCATTTCGCGGCGTAATTGCATGAGGCCAGGCATTTCAGTTTCGGCAATGGTAATTTCGCGACGCCCCCAGTCGGCAAGCGAAATGTCGGCAACAGCGTAATCCTGTTCAATATTTGTGGCAGGCAAAGTCATTCGTGTATTCTCCCAGCGAAATTAGATAAAAGTTGATTTTAAAGCAAGTGCCGGAAAAATGATAGAGACGAGCTGCTGTCTCCGCCATTTTGACAACTAGGCAATGTGCGGTGCAGGCTTTGTGTCATCCTAACGTGCCGCTTTTGTAGATTATAAAGAAGTAGCAAAGTGATGAAAGTTCAACTGTTAGCAGCTGGATTTTTGAATCTCATTTTTCGTAAGAAAAACATAAGCTGACGGCGACAACGGCGTCAAAAAAGATTAACCAAAATAGAATAACTTTTGATATTCGTTGCTAATTATTATAATTAGGCTTTCCACTGTGGGCGCTTAGCTCAGCGGGAGAGCGTCGTCCTTACACGGCGAATGTCGGGGGTTCGAAACCCTCAGCGCCCACCACAGTTTTTGTGTTTTTATTTCCTCATCACACGGCAAATCCCGGCTCCACACCAAAACGATATTCGTGGTCGGAGGAAATAGATTGAAATGCCGCCGCTAGCGCAATCATGGCGGCATTATCTCCACAATGCATCGGCAGTGGCGAACACAGTTCTGTATTTTTTGCTGCGCACACTGCTTGCAACGTGTTTTGCACGTATTTATTTTGCGCAACTCCACCCACGATGGCTAATCGCTCAGCGCCAAGTTTTTCAATCGCCTGCGATACTTGACGCGCCAGTCCGCGCGCTACTGTTGCTTGAAACGAGGCAGCAATGTCGGCGCGTACGGCATCATCATCGCAGTCTTGTTTTGCCGCCAGTCGTCGCACAGCGGTTTTGAGGCCGCTGAAACTAAACTGGCAATTAGGCTGAGCCGGAGAGGGTAGAGAAAAACGTTCGGTGTTACCAGTTGCTGCAAGTTTTTCTAGCGCACCGCCGCCCGGATAACCCAAATCCAGTAATACTGCTGTTTTATCAAAAGCTTCGCCGGCGGCATCGTCCAGCGTTTCTCCCAGTAGTAGTAATGAGTCCGGAGATTTTACCTGCCACAGTTGTGTATGGCCGCCGGATACCAGCAATGCCAAATAGGGAAAAGCAAAATGTGGATTAGATAATAGTGGTGATAGTAAGTGTCCGGCTAGATGATTTACACCGACTAGTGGCAATCCCCAGGTGAAAGCTAGTCCACTCGCGACTGTGGCACCAGCCAGTAGCGCGCTGGCTAGTCCGGGACCGCGTGTGTAGGCGATTTTGGTTGGTCGGACGTTGGTAGTTTTTAACAAGTCATCAACTAGCGGTAACGCCCGCCGTAGGTGATCGCGCGAAGCCAGTTCCGGTACTACGCCGCCATAGGGGCGGTGTCTTCGCCATTGTGAATACACTCGTTCGCCAAGTAGTCCGCGTTGTTTTGAGTACAAAGCGCAGGCGGTTTCATCACACGATGTTTCAAATGCGAGAATGACTTTTTCCATAAATGCGCGGTAAAAATAAAAAAATAATGATGGCTGTAGGCGAAATAGCTATGCTATTAGGTTATAAAACGATTGTAGCGAAAGCGCAAATAATTCTAACTTAAATTACAGTTGTCAATTATGGGAAAATGGTAGGATGAACAATCTCCCCGCTTTTGAAAAACACGCCAAACAAGAACACAAATATACTACCTGCTACATGTGTGCCTGCCGTTGTGGGGTGCGAGTAACGCTTGAAGATGGCAAAATTCGTTTTGTCCAAGGCAATCCCAATCATCCTGTCAATCGCGGGGTGCTATGCGGCAAAGGCAATGCCGCCATAATGAAGCAATATTCACCTGCTAAATTGCGAGCTCCTCTCATGCGCAAGCCGGGCAGTGAGCGTGGTAGCGGTGAATTTGTGGAAGTGTCGTGGGAACAAGCGATGGATACACTGACTCAGCGATTAGCTACCATTCGTGCTGACGATCCTAACAAACTGGCATTTTTTACAGGGCGTGACCAAATGCAAGCGCTCACTGGGTTATGGGCGACGCAGTTTGGTACACTCAATTGGGCAGCGCATGGTGGGTTTTGTTCGGTTAACATGGCAGCTGCTGGGTTGCTCACTCACGGTTATTCGTTTTGGGAATTTGGCGAACCTGATTGGGAGCAAACCAAATATTTTATGCTTTGGGGAGTGGCCGAAGATCACGCTTCCAACCCCATCAAAATTGGATTGAAAAAACTTAAAGAGCGCGGTGTCAAAATCGTTGCGATTAATCCAGTGCGCACAGGGTACCAGGCAATTGCCGATGAATGGGTGCCAATTACTCCCGGCGGTGACGGTGCTTTGGCACTGGCATTTATCCACGTATTACTGAGCGAACGGCGTATTGATGAGGAATTTTTAATTAGATACACCAATCTATCATGGTTGGTAGATGACGAAGGTCTTTTTGTACGCGACAGCGATGGTCGCCCATTGGCGTGGTGTTTAGAAAATAATGTGGTGATGGATGCGCAAAAATGTGACATTTGTCCGGCATTAGTTGGAGAATACACTCTTGCTGACGGCAGGTCTGTGCGTACTGCCATGACTTTGGCAATGACACAATATTTAGATGAATCGAACTCGCCGGAAGCTATGACGGCGCACTGTGGTGTGCCGGCGGCAACTATTCGCCGCCTCGCGCGCGAGCTTGCCAATGTGGCTTTTTCACAGCCGGTGGTAGTGAATACGCCGTGGATAGATAGTGCCGGAAGGCAACACGAATCGTTTGTTGGGAGGCCAGTCTCTATGCACGCGATGCGTGGCGTGTCAGCGCATAGCAACGGCTTTCAAAGTTGTCGCGCTATTCACTTTTTGCAAGCGCTTTTGGGAAGTATGGATTGTCCGGGTGGGCACTTGGCTAAACCTCCGTATCCGAAGCATCCACCAGCGGTACCCAAACCAGCTAACCGCAGTGCGTCTGGACAACCACTGTCGGCACCACCGCTTGGTATTCCGCGTGGACCGGAAGATTTGGCGGTGGACGCCGCCGGTAAACCATTGCGGATTGATCACGCTTTTTCATGGGACGCGCCACTATCGGCACACGGTGCCATGCATATGGTTATTGCCAACGCGGCTCGTAAAAATCCGTACGCCATTGATACTTTAATGATTTTTATGGCGAATCTGGCGTGGAATTCTTCCATGAATACGGACGGTACTGTCGCCATGCTCACCGCCAAAGAAGACAACGGCGATTACACCATTCCATTTATTGTGGTGAGTGACGCTTTTCATTCCGAAATGGTGAATTATGCCGATTTGGTAATTCCTGACACTACTTATTTAGAGCGTCATGACACCATCTCTATGTTAGATCGTCCTATTTCCGAACCGCACGCTGCTTGTGACGCGATTCGCGCACCGGTGGTGGAGCCGCAATATAATACTCGTCCGTGGCAGGAGGTGTTGGTAGAGTTGGCAGGGCGATTGCAATTTCCAGTTTTTACCGGTGAAAATGGCGCGCCACGCTACGCTGATTACAAGGATTTTATTACTCGCTGGGAAAAAGCTCCTGGCATTGGTTTTTTGGCTGGTTGGCGGGGAGAAAACGGTGACGAACCTCTGCGGGGAGCGCCTAATCCTGACCAATGGCAGCGATATATTGATAATGAATGCTTTTTTCGGGAAGAGTTGCCACCATCAACGCGTTATTTTCGCTTTGCCAATCGTGATTATTTGCAATATGCCAAACGTGCCGGATGGACAGAAAGCGATGCTCCGATAGTGATTGAGCTATACAGCGAAACCCTGCGAAAATTTCAGCGCGCCGGAGAGGGAATGGGTGAACACGTTCCACCTGAAGAATACCAACGTCGCCGCTTGCGCGAGTATTGCCGACCGTTACCATTTTACTATCGTCCGTTAGAGCAAGCACGGCAGGATGGCGATAGTTATCCATTTTATGCCGTTACTCAACGACCTATGTTTATGTATCATTCGTGGGATTCTCAAAATGCGTGGTTGCGCCAAATTGCTGCTGACAACCATATTCACATTAATCGCACTCGTGCTGCTGAAATGGGTATTGCTGACGATGATTGGGTCTGGCTGTCGTCGCGCATTGGTAAAGTGGCGGCGCGCGCACGTTGTATGGACGGCGTAGCTGCTGATACGGTATGGACGTGGAATGCCATTGGTAAAGGTGCGGGTGCTTGGGGGCTGGCAGCAAACGCCAATGAGAGCGTGGAAGGATTTTTATTAAACAGCCTTATTGGTGAGTGGTTGCCGCCGGTAAACGATGAGTCACCGCTTAGTAACAGTGATCCAATTACCGGTCAAGCGGCGTGGTATGACTTGCGAATCAATATTACTAAAATGCGCGCCGAGGAAATTACCGCTTTATCGCACTCGTCGGCATTTGCTACACTACCCAATATGGCGCAAGAAAATGAGAAACCGTTGCGCTACATTGCGGGTTCTGCCGTTAATTTGCATCGCACATTTCTTGATACATTATTCCGTAAATAATCTACGATAAAAAATATTGATTTGCCAACAAAAGGAGAAAATAATATGGCTTATGTTGACGGGTACATTGCTGCCGTGCCTACAGCAAACAAAGATAGTTACAAAGAACACGCGGTTAAGGTAGCGGCAGTTTTTAAGGAGAACGGCGCGCTGAAAACTGTTCAGTGTTGGGGTGATGAAGTGCCAGAAGGAAAAAATACATCATTTCCAATGGCGGTTAAATGCAAAGAAGATGAGGCGGTTGTATTTGTATGAAAAAATCGATGGCCGATCCGCGTATGCATCCTCCCGGTAATCAGATGCTCTTTGATGGTAAGAGAATTATATTTGGCGGTTTTGAGGTAATTGCTGAGTAATAATAATTTGGTTTTATTTACGTTTGCGTGCTGAGAAAGTATCTAAGCACATACCGATTGAGCTCAATGCTAAGCAGCTTTTACTTCCTCATCACCGATATTCGAATTTTTCTTTTCGTCTGATTTTTCGTCTTCATCATCTTCTTCATCGTTATCTAGATCCGCCGGTGGCGTAGGAGGAGACTCCTGTGGCGGTTCTGGCGGGCGTCCTTCCATAATGGCGTTAATTTGCTTCTCATCTATGCTCTCCCAGTCCAATAATGCTTTTGTCATAACTTCTACTTTGTCACGATTATCTTCTAGCAGCTTTCGTGCGCGAGTATATTGATCGTCAATAATACGGCGAATCTCGGCGTCCACCTCGCGCATGGTAGTTTCAGATACTTGTCGCTGAGAAGAAATGGAACGTCCCAAAAATACTTCGCCTTCATCTTCACTGTACACCATAGTGCCCATATTTTTGCTCATGCCCCACTGTGTCACCATTCGTCTCGCCATTGTCGTGGCGCGTTCAAAGTCGTTAGAGGCGCCGGTAGTCATTTGACTCATAAACAGCTCTTCAGCTATACGTCCAGCCAGTAAAACACAAATATTGCCCAAGATTTGGGATTCAGTCATGTTGTAGCGATCTTCGGCTGGCAATTGCATAGTTACACCTAATGCTCGCCCTCGTGGAACGATAGTAACTTTGTGTACTGGATCGGTTTCAGGTAATAGTCGCGCGACAACGGCATGTCCTGACTCGTGATAGGCGGTGTTTTTTCGTTCTTTTTCTGGCATAACAATGGAACGACGTTCGGCACCCATGATAATTTTTTCTTTGGCGAACTCAAAATCAGTCATGCGTACGATTTTGCGTTTGCAGCGCCCAGCATACAGCGCTGCTTCGTTTACTAGATTGGCCAAGTCGGCGCCAGCAAAGCCCGGCGTACCACGAGCTACCACTTTGGCATCTACATCACGACCAATAGATACCTTGCGCATGTGCACGAGCAAGATTTCTTCACGCCCACGAATATCTGGCAGTGGCACTACCACTTGCCGGTCAAAGCGTCCGGGGCGCAATAATGCTGGATCCAATACATCAGGTCGGTTGGTGGCAGCAATAATGATGACGCCAGTGTTTTCTTCAAATCCATCCATCTCAACTAATAGCTGATTGAGTGTTTGCTCACGCTCATCATTACCACCACCAAGTCCGGTACCACGCTGGCGACCAACGGCGTCAAGTTCGTCTATAAAAACGATGCACGGCGCACTTTTTTTGGATTGTTCAAACATGTCGCGCACACGAGAAGCGCCGACCCCTACGAACATTTCCACAAAATCAGAACCGGAAATAGAAAAGAAAGGCACTTTTGCCTCGCCGGCAATCGCGCGTGCTAGCAACGTTTTTCCAGTTCCCGGGCTACCTACCATCAGCACGCCGCGCGGGATTTTGGCGCCCAGTTTGCGAAAACGTCCGGGCTTGCGCAAAAATTGAACTAATTCACTGACTTCGTTTTTTGCTTCTTCACAGCCGGCTACGTTTTCAAATGTCACACGATTTTCATTTTCGTCCATGACTCGAGCGCGACTTTTGCCAAATGAAAAAGCACCGCCACGTCCGCCACCTTGCATACGCTGCATAAAAAATATCCACACGCCGATAAGCAATAGCATGGGAAACCAAGAAACGAAAATAGTGAAAAGAAAAGATCTTTCTTCTTCTGGAGTGGCTTCCACTTCCACGCCTGCTTTGCGCAAGTCAGACGCCATAAACACATCGCTGGGCGCGTGGGCAGTGACAATTTCGTTGGTTTCTGTGCGCCCCTTTAATTCAGAGCCATCAATTTTGACGCGTACAAACAGCCCCTCTTCGGCGCGACGCATAAACTCAGAGTAGGGGATGCTGTCATCGCCAATATTGCCACGTAATTGGCCAAACAAAAAAACGACGCCCATGAAAAGCATCGTCCATATAATAAAGGTCCTGATTGCCGGATGCATGATTTTCTGATTCTACGCTTTTCGCACACCTCTGGCAAGAAAATACGCTTCTTTGCTGGCGGCACGGCTTGCTTGTAGATGCAATATTTTAACTGTCATAAATTGTTTTTTCATTTCTTCTAACAATAAGGGAAAATCATCTCCTTGAAATCCTTTGGACAAAAAGCGTCCCGTTGGCGGCAATACACGTAAGGCAAAATTCATCGCTGCTCGTACCAACTCTGCGGCTCGTGCTTGGTCAGCCGCGGCAATTCCGGATAAATTTGGCGCCATATCTGACAGCACCACATCGGCACGTCCGTCAAATAACTCTAATATTGTTGCGATGGTTTTTTCTTGTGTGAAGTCCGCTTGCAAAATATGTGCTCCTACTACTGGTTTTGTGGGAAGCAAATCTACGCCTACTACCTTCCCGTCGGTTTTTTGTGTGGCCACTTGCAGCCAGCCACCAGGGGAGCACCCCAAGTCGGCAATTTGGACATCTGAATGCAATAGTCGTTCGCGAGCATCAATTTCCAATAATTTAAATGCTGACCGTGAGCGGTACCCTTGTGCACGGGCAGCACGTACTTGCGTATCTTGTTCCTGCACGCGATGCCATTGCGCGGATTTGGATTGCCGTTTTTGGGACACAAGTGTATTGTATCTCGGCACAAAGATGACAATGCTAAAAAAACAATAGTAACGGATTAAAATCGGGCTTATGTCTCCTGTTGTCATTGTTAATAATGCGCCCATTGATGCGGGCGCTGAAAGCGGTCATATTCACGCTGCTACTGCTGGTGACGCCGGTGCGGTGCTGTGTTTTAGCGGAGCAGTTCGTGGTGGTGATGTGCTGGCGATGACGTTGGAACACTATCCAGACATGACGGAACTCGCTTTGCGAGATATTGCGGTGGCAGCAGAAAAACGTTGGGCACTGTTGGCGGTGCGGGTACGTCATCGTGTCGGGCGCATGATGCCGGGAGAAATTATTGTTTTTGTTGGTGTGGCTACTACGCATCGTGCTGATGCTTTTGCCGCTGGTTCCTACATCATGGACTATCTTAAAACACAGGCGCCATTTTGGAAAAAAGAAGAAACCACGGCCGGTTGTCGTTGGGTGGATGCTCGCGATACTGATGATGATGCCCGAAATCGTTGGGAATAGTGAGCCTCATCGCCGTCATTGCCGCCGCCGCATTAGCCGACAATATTATTTTGGCGAAAATGTTAGGTTTGTGTCCGTTCACTGGACTGTCCAAGCGGCTAGATGTGGCCGTTGGTGTTGGCGTGGCGACGGCTGCAGTACTCACGCTATCCGCTGCTGCTGCGTGGGTTGTCAACGCTACGTTATTGCAAAACATATCGTCATTACAGCCACTTATTTTTATCACATTAGCTGCGATAGTAGTGCAGGGAGCAGAATTAGCTATGCGCCTGTGGATGCCGCTCATGCACCGGATGCTGGGGTTATATTTGCCGCTTATTGCGACCAATTGTGCGGTGCTGGGGGTAATGTTGCTGGCGGTGCGCAAGTCACCAGATTCTTTTATTGAAGCGGTAGCGCGTGGTTTTGGCGGTGGGGTAGGCTTTTTGCTGGCAATGGTGTGCTTAGCCTTAGTGCGCGAGCGCATAACTGATTCGCAAGTGCCGGTAGCCATGCGCGGGGCACCGCTTACTATGATCACAATAGGCTGGATGGCGCTGGCGTTTTCAGGGTTGCACGGAATTTTTTAACAAATGCAATGACAACAGTGGCGTTAATCCTGCTGATGGCCGTAGCAGGCGGTTTATTGGGCTTTTTGTATCAACGTACGACTCTGCAAGATAGCACAGCACCTCTCACTGCTGCACTTAACGAGGCGCTGCCGCAATTGCAATGTGGTGACTGCGGTTACCCAGGTTGCCGACCTTACGCTGCCGCAATTGCTTGTGGCGAAGCGGAAATTAATCTATGCCCGCCCGGTGGCTCGGAAACCGTGCAGCAGTTAGCGCAATTGCTCAATGTTGAGCCGCCACTCATACCGCAGCAGCCGCAGCGGCTGGTAGCAGTTATTCGTGCAGAAGATTGTGTAGGCTGTGCGTTGTGCTTACCGGTATGCCCGACAGATGCAATTGTTGGTGCCACACGTCATCGCCACACTGTTATCACCGAACACTGCGTGGGCTGTCGTTTATGTTTGCCTCCTTGCCCAACAAATTGTATTGAAATGCATCCTGAATAAAGCGAGTTTATTTCTTCAAATTATTATTTTACGTCCGCATAAATGGAAATTAATTCAAAATTCGTTTTAGTAGGATAAAAGCTAAAACTTGGTACGCTCACTTTGCAGAATGTTCTTTTTTGGTTAAAATTTTTGGACAAAGTTTGCAGTCAAATTTCTTATTTTAATTATTGCGGTAATCGTGAATTTCCCATTAAAAAAGCGTCAACGGCATGGGCACACTGGCGTCCTTCTCTAATCGCCCAAACTACTAAAGACTGACCACGCCGCGTATCACCGGCAGCAAATATCTTAGGTAGTGAAGTTTGGTAGTCTCGTTCATTTGCCAGTACATTGCCTCGGTTATCTAGTTTTACTGCTAATTTATCCAGCAATCCGGTATGTACTGGGTGAATGTATCCCATAGCCAGTAAGGCTAATTGTGCAGGTAGCTCAAACTCAGAACCCGGTATTTCTTCCATTACAAACTTGCCATTGTCATCGTGCCAGCGTACTTGTGCGGCGCGTATTTGCTGCAACTGACCCTCGGAGTCGCCGATAAAGGCTTTGGTAATCACGCTCCACTCCCGTTTGCAACCTTCATCGTGTGATGAGGACGTGCGTAGTTTCATGGGCCAGTTGGGCCAAACAAGTTGTTTGTTTTCTTCTTCTGGTGGGCACGCCAATAATTCAAATTGCGTTACGCTTGCTGCAGTCTGTCGGTTGGAAGTACCGATGCAGTCAGATCCCGTATCGCCGCCGCCGATAACTACAACATCTTTTCCGGTAGCTAAAATATCCGCCGTATTAACTGGTAGTCCGGCAACGCGCCGGTTTTGTTGGGGGAGAAAGTCCATGGCGAAATGTACCCCTTTGAGTTTGTGTCCCGGTATGGGTAAATCACGCGGTTGTTCGCTGCCTGCCGCTAGCACCAGAGCGTGAAATTCCGCTAATAATTTATTTGCTGACGCGCCGTCGTCAATATGGGTATTGGTATGAAAAACAACTCCTTCTGCCTCCATTTGCGCAATGCGGCGGTCAATGAGATGTTTTTCCATCTTGAAGTCAGGAATGCCAAAGCGTAATAACCCTCCGACTTTTTCATTTTTTTCAAATATATGCGGTTCATGTCCGGCACGAGCTAACTGTTGAGCACAGGCTAGCCCCGCTGGTCCGGAACCCACGATAGCCACTCGTTTGCCGCTTTTATTGGCGGGTGGACAAGGAGATATCCACCCTTCTTCCCAGCCACAATCAACAATAGCGCGTTCTACGGATTTGATAGCAACTGCATCATCGTTAATGTTTAACGTGCAGGCAGCCTCACATGGTGCAGGACAGACGCGACCAGTAAACTCGGGGAAATTGTTGGTGGAATGTAATTTATTTAGAGCTTGTCGCCATTGTTTGCGATAAATGAGATCGTTCCAATCGGGGATGATGTTATGCACTGGGCAACCAGTCTGGCAAAATGGAATGCCACAATCCATGCACCGAGCTGCCTGCTGGCTGACGTCAGTTGCATCTGGATGAATGGTAAATTCTCGATAATGTTGTAGGCGTTCGGAAACCGGTGCATAGGCACCCGTTTCACGTTCTATTTCCAAAAAACCGGTAGTTTTTCCCATAACCGCTATTCTCCCGATTGTGATTTTTAGCAAAGCTCAAAATTATACTTGATGGGCGAGGCAGTGGTAGAAAACGCTTATTTTGTTGGCTGCCAGTATGTTTTGAGTGGGCTATTGTCGTTCACGGCAGAAAACAACCCCGGCAGGGGGTGGCGACTGTTATTATCAGTATTAGGTGAGCCACGATTTTGTTGCAAATCGTCCAAACACAGAGTACGAATTTCAATATTAAATCGCGTTAAGGAAGAGGTGTTGGGAATGGTGGCATGCAAGTGTGCTGCCGAAAAGCAAAATAACTGCCCCGGGCGCATAATCAGAGGAATGATTTTGTCATCCGGCACGACTAGGGCTTGTGGTGCTGACGGATATGCCGCTTTTCTGCCGTTTTTGGCTTGTTGGCGCGCTTTCAGATAATCTTTAAATGACCATTCAGCTGTGGTATTGGTCAGAGGTTGTCGCCAGTATCTGGGATAAAAGCCCATGGTGCGATTTTGCGCTAGCGGCCACAGCGGTGCCCACCAGTTAATTTGCGCTTGAAATCCTGCCCCCCACGTGTCGCGATGCACACCGACCGCTGAACGAAAGCCGCCGTGGTGAAAGTTGACCGGTGGTGCCACGCGCAGACCAAGTGTGTCCCAAAATAAGCCTTCTGTTGACAGACCAACATTGCGTAGCACGTCGGCAAACAGCTGTTTGCAATCGCTTGTGTTAACCTGCTGTTGTGCTGATTCGGCACAGCACAAAAAATTGTCTCGTTGATGTTGTTGGTGTGCTTGTGGCGGATAATTGGTAGCAAAGGCGTCGCGCACAATGTTGCGCACGGTGGTATTGAAACGGCGTATAGCAGGTAAATGCGAAAACAAGAGGTAATCGCCGTTAAAAATGCGTGGATTAAGTTTACGTGCAGGCAGTGGTGGAGAGGCGACGGTAACGGGAAGTGTGAGCATAAAACGATAAGGATTTTATACGTTTAACTGGTCAAAATTGAAAAATTATTAGTTGTTATCCGGCAACAAAAATTGCATATTCAGGGTGTGCCATCCATATTTTTCGGATGTTTGATATTCTGATTGATAGTGACATTTTATTGGTTTATTTTCGCATAAAAATTTAATCTGCGCGTCTATTATTTAATTTATATCACCACTCGTTTGGGCAATGATAGAATCTGTCCAATGAGAACTCATTTTTGCGGCGCCGTAAACACTCAAAATTTAGATGGAACGGTTACCGTTTGTGGTTGGGCGCACTCGCGTCGCGATCACGGTGGTGTGATTTTTATTGATTTACGAGATAAATCTGGTGTTTTACAGTTGGTGGCAGATCCGAGTGAAAACGCTGACGTTTTTGCTCAAGCTAATGGTGTGCGCAACGAATATGTATTACGTGCTACCGGCATAGTGCGGCGGCGACCCGAAGGAACTGACAATTCACGCCTGAGCAGTGGTGAGGTAGAAGTTAATTTATGTCGGTTGGAAGTTTTAAATACTGCTACGGCGTTGCCGTTTATGCCCGATGACGAAGGTGTGTCGGAAGAAGCGCGTCTACGTCACCGAGTTATTGATTTGCGCGGTACCGCAATGCAATCCAACTTACGTCGCCGCCATGCTATGCTTGCTGCCGTTCGCCAATGGTTTTGTGAGCGCGATTTTATTGATATAGAAACACCGCTACTTACTCGAACAACGCCTGAAGGTGCGCGTGATTTTCTCGTTCCGAGTCGCCTGCAGCCGGATGCTTTTTACGCGTTGCCGCAGTCACCGCAGTTATTTAAACAAATGTTGATGGCAGCGGGTTTTGAACGTTATTTTCAGATCGCACGATGTTTTCGTGATGAGGACTCCCGTTCTGATCGGCAACCAGAGTTTTCACAAATTGATGTAGAAATGTCGTTTGTGGAGGAAAATGATGTGATGACGATGATGGAAGAACTTGTCATTGCCGCTTTTGCTGCTGTTAACATTACGTTGCCGCAACCTTTCCCGCGTATGAACTGCACCGAAGCTGTACGTCGTTTTGGCATTGACCGCCCCGACTTGCGCAATCCGTTGGAGCTTACCGATTTGGGTGATTTGATGGCGGAGGTAGAATTTAAAGTGTTTCGCGAACCGGCACAGGCAGCTGATGGTCGTGTGGCGGCATTACGTTTGCCTGGTGGTGCTTCTTTGTCACGCAAACAGATTGATGAGCTGACTGCTTATGTGGCGCGTTATGGTGCTCGTGGGCTGGCTTATATCAAAGTAATTAATGTCACTGCCGGTGCTGACGGCTTGCAATCGCCGATTATTAAGTTTTTACCAGAAAATGTGTTGGCGCAATTAATTGAACGCACACAAGCGGTGGATGGTGACATCATCTTTTTTGGTGCAGGTCGTGAAGATATTGTTAACGCTTCTTTGGCGGCATTACGTGATCGATTAGGCGAAGACGGAAATTTGTTGAGTGACGGCTGGAAGCCACTGTGGATTACCGATTTTCCGCTGTTTGAGCGTGACTACGAACGTAAGCGATGGAATGCGCGGCATCATCCGTTTACCGCACCGCGAGAGGGAGACGAGCGCCATTTGCCGGAACACCCAGAGCGTGTTATGTCGCGTGCCTATGACATGACGCTAAATGGTGTTGAAATCGGTGGCGGCAGTATTCGCATTCATCGTGTTGAGACTCAGCTGGCAATGCTGGAAGCATTGGGAATTGATGAAACGGAAGCGCGCCGGCAATTTGGTTTTTTATTGCAGGCGTTGGAATCTGGCGCGCCACCGCATGGTGGTGTTGCTTTCGGGCTGGACCGCATGGCGGCTATGGCTTGTCAGGTGCAAAGTATTCGTGACGTTATCGCATTTCCTAAGACGCAGCGTGGGCAATGCTTGCTGACGAAAGCGCCTTCTTCGGCGACGAGTGAGCAGTTACAAGAATTGCACATTAAAGTTGCCAAGCGAGCTTCACCAGCGTCCGATTCTTTATAAGTAAACAGTGCGGCTTTTGTACACCAACACCCATAAAAGATTAAGATAAAATCTAGATAATAAGCCGCCATAGCTCAGCTGGTAGAGCAGCTGATTTGTAATCAGTTTGTCGGGAGTTCAAATCTCTCTGGCGGCACCAATTTTTTTGTGAGACACGTGTGAGCGAGGCAACTTTTATTAATCAAAAATGTCGCCTGCTCAACGAATTTATAAAATTAACCGTTGTTGAAATAACACCTGCGTTACTCCGCGGCTGAAGTGACTAAAAATTTCGTCAGTCCAATCTCGTGGTGTATAACTTATCGTATAGTCCACACCGATAACATCTCGCGCTACATAGCCGGTGTCGCCTAAGCCGTCGGCCAAGCCGAGTCTGACGTTGTGTTCACCGACAAAAATAGCCCCGGAAAAAATATCCGGGTGTGCTGTTAACCGATCGCCACGTCCCTGTCTTACCGCTTCCTGAAAATTATCGTGAATGACACTGACAATATTGTCAATGCGCGTTCGCTCTTCTTCACTTTGCGGCGAAAAAGGGTCAAACATGTTTTTGTTTTCTCCACCAGTTTGCACACGGCGAGAAACGCCTAGTTTTTCCATTGTCTCCACGAATCCGAAACTAGAAAAAATAACGCCGATAGAACCCACAAGGCTATTGTCATCCACATAAATTTCATCAGTGGCGGCGGCAATATAGTAGCCACCGGAAGCACAAAAATCACCAGCTACCGCATAAACTTTCTTTTGTGGATACTTGTTTCGTAACCTTAGCAATTCGCGGTAAATACGGTTAGATTCGACGGCACTGCCACCAGGGCTGTTAATGCGTAAGATAACGCCTTTTGCGGATTCTGCTTCAAAGGCATTACGCAATGCGGCATTGATGTTGACCGCACTATTGCTGCCGCTGGCCTCTATCACACCGTTAATGTCAATAACAGCAGCATGTGGGCCGTGATTTGAAATATTCGGCGTGTGCACAAAATAAGCAGCGGTTAGTGCTAGCACATAAATCAGCATGATAAATTTGAAAAAAGTGCCCCAGCGTCGCCGCGTTCTTTGCTCACGCAAAGACGATTCTGCTAGCCGTTCTACTAAATTTCGGTCGTGATTGTCAGTTGTCATAGTTTTTCTTTTCTCTAGTCCATGATAGCAATTTTTGAGGTAAAAAGCACGTTTCGCGTTGACGGGCAACGCCGGCAAAACGGTTATTAGCCGTTTGTAGCCGCACTAATTGCCCGCTTTCTTCATTTTCATCGGATGGCGGACATTCGCGCTGTCCCTGCGCCAGTGCCCATAAACGCGTATTGTCCACGGATTGAGCGGGTAGATGAGTTAGCGCCGTTTCAATAGATAATTGTTTTGCCGTAGCTGATGTGGTTAGTGAATCTAATACTTGTGCCTGGGCAATATCAAAGGGGGCACATTGCAATCGACGCAAGGCTGACAAATAAGCACCACAACCAACGCGAACACCTAAATCATGCGCTAGCGAACGTACATAAAAACCTCCGCCGCAACGGATGAAGAGCGTAATATTATCATTCTCACTTTTCTCTAGTGTAAGTTCATGTACCCGCACTTGTCGTCGTTTTTCCGGTACGGAGATATTTTTGCGAGCATAATGATATAGCGGCTTGCCTTTGTATTTGAGAGCACTGTGTTGTGGTGCGGTTTGCATTATCGTACCAATAAAATCGGGCAGTATATCGCGTACTCGTGTCACTAAATCTGCGGGCGGGTGCTGTTGTGTGCTGACATTTCCCCACGCGTCACCGGTGTCGGAAACGGCACCAAAGCTTACGGTAGCGCGATAGGCTTTATCGTCGGGCATAAAACGAATATATCCTGCTGCTTCTCCCAGTGCAATCGTTAACAGTCCGGTGGCCATTGGGTCCAACGTGCCGGTGTGTCCGGTTTTAACGCCATTAAATAAACGCCTTACAATAGCGACGGCTTGTGCTGAAGTAGCACCTTGATGTTTATCAATAAGCACAAATGTGCCAGCCATTACAGTTAACTCTCACTGAGAGGAACGTTATCTAAAAAGCGCCTAATATTGTCAGCGACTTGGCCTTCGGCATCTGGAGCAAAAACTAGTATTGGGGTGGCGCGCATATTAAGACTGTCGGCGAGTTGTTTGCGACACCGCGGAGCTTGGCTCGTAAGTGTTTCTTGTACCTCGGCGGCATTACCAGCAAGCATTGTGTAATATACAGTGGCAACGCTAAGATCGCCGTTAAGTGATATTCGCCGTACGGTAACCATGGCGCCACCGCAAATACCAGCGACTAGCGATGCCAGTTCACGCTGCATTAGTGAAGCAATACGGTGTTGGCGCGGGTAACTTTTGACGGCGCTGGTATTGCGCCGACCTTTCATAAGGTGGGTGCTGTTTCCAGCACCTCAATGGCTTCAATCACATCGCCGGCTTTGATATCGTTAAATCGATGGATTCCAATGCCACATTCCTCGCCCATACGCGCTTCTTTGGCGCTTTCTTTAAAGTGTCGCAACGAACTAATCGCACCTTCGTACACTACCGCACCATCGCGTAAGAGACGCGCCTGCGCGTCAGCACGAATATTTCCGTCTTGTACGCTGCAACCGGCAATATTTCCTATTTTGCTAATGGTAAACACTTTGAGCACTTTGGCAGTGCCAATGATTTTTTCTTCGCGCACCATATCAAGTAAGTTAAGTACCGCTTTTTCGGCGTTTTCCACAATCTCGTAAATCACATTGCCATGCATGATTTTGATACCGTATGATTGCGCGAGTTTTCTCGATTTAGTATCTGGGCGGACATTGAAAGCGACAATTAGTGCACCGCTGGCATGAGCTAAATTTATATCGGATTCGGTTACGGAACCGACGGCACTATGAATAACTTTAATTGCCGCTTTTTTGCCGTGGATAGCGCTAAGTGCTGCTAGCAATGCTTCACGAGAGCCGCCTACGTCAGCCTTGACAATTACATTGAGCTCTTTTTTCTCCGTCTCGTCACCCATTAACAAAGCTGTGGAAGGCCGTGCTACTGCGCGGGCATTCAAACGACGAGTCCGATCTTTTTCTTGCCGCAAGCTAGAAATGTCGCGCGCCTTGCGTTCATCGGGGACGACAAACAAATCTTCTCCTACTTCTGGCATGCCAGACAATCCTTGTATTTCTACCGGCATAGCAGGGGTTGCTTCTTTAACTGTTTTTTTGGAACTATCCCACATGGAGCGCACACGACCGCTTTCGGTGCCGCAGACAAAACAATCACCGTTTTTTAGTGTGCCGCTACGCACTACCAACGTTGCTACCACGCCATGACCTTTTTCCACGCGCGCTTCCACCACTGCTGCTTGCGCAGAACAATCACGCGTTGCTTTGATATCTAAAATGTCGCTTTGTGTGCGCAAGGAATCCAGTAACGTATCCACTCCGTTGCCGGTGAGTGCAGAGATTGGTACAAAAATGGAATCCCCCCCCCACTCTTCGGGCATAACTCCGCGTGCTGATAATTCGCTTTTGATGCGTTCTATATCTACACCGGGCTTATCCATTTTATTTATGGCAACAACAATGGGTACGTCTGCCGCTTGCGCATGAGAGATGGCTTCTTCGGTTTGTGGCTTAACGCCGTCGTCTCCGGCTACTACTAGCACTACAATATCAGTAATTTGTGCCCCACGTGCTCGCATTTCAGAAAATAATGCATGACCGGGAGTATCCAAAAATGTAATGGCACCAGTAGCCGTGCTGACTTGGTACGCACCAATATGCTGAGTGATGCCGCCGGCTTCGCCATTGGCCACACGTGTTTTGCGAATGTAGTCTAAAAGTGATGTTTTGCCGTGATCCACGTGTCCCATTACGGTAACCACGGGTGGACGTGGCTCTTGTGGTAAATCGGAGTCGTGCTGGCGCAAAGATTCTAAATCCGAGTCCTCTTTTTGCACTGCGGCTACCGGTTTATGACCTAATTCTTCTACTACAATCCACGCTGTATCTTTGTCTAGAGAAGTATTTGCATTGGCGGTCATGCCGTAATCCATCAATTTACGAATGATAATTCCGCTTTTGAGAGATATTTGTTCGGCAATGCGGCTGACAGAAATGGTCTCAGGAATTTCTATCTCACGTACCACTAGTCCCACCGGTTTTTGAAAGCCGTGCTGGTTGGCCAGCCGTTTGGGAGCGGTGGTTTTACGTTGTTGGCGGCGTTTTTGGCGTTCGCGTAATATTTTTTGATCAATCTTAATTGTGCCGCCGCGGCGAGATTTTTCTTCGGTCTTTTCGTTTTTGGTGGCAGTTTGTTGTTTTTCTCGCAATTCTTCTTGCCGTGCCACCTGTTTTTGATAAAGGTCTTCTAATGAATTTGGTGCCGGCGGCTTTGTGGGAGAGGGTGGAATATCGGTTGTCGTTACTACTGCTTTTTTTGATTTTTCTACTGTCGGTGACGGCGTGATTTCTTGCGGTGACTCAGTAGCTGCCGTTTTTTTTGCTGCAACAGGTTTAACTGCAGGAGATTTCTTTGAAGTAGGTGAGGTTTCTGTTTTCGGTGAAACTGCATTTTTTTTTGTTGGCGTTGCCGGTGTCTTGGTGGTAGTTGAAGCTTTTTGCGCGACGACTGGTTTTTGAACTTCAGGTGTTGGTGCTGGCTCTGGTTTTGCGGGAACTGGGCGGCGGATACGTCGTTGCCGTTTTTCTACTATTTGCGTACTTTCTATTTTGCGTTCGCGAGGGAGTTTTTTCTGTCCCGTTTTTTCTGAGGGTGTCGCTTTTTGCTGCCGCCAGAGAGCGTCCAATTTGGTTTCAAATTCGGGTTCTACTTTGGATGTTATGGCAATGCGTTTGTCGTAGCCGACGCTAGGTAGTGCTAGCTTGACTTCGGATTCGGTCTTGCCATATTTTTTTGCGATTTCTTTTATAGTGGCCATGCTTATACAGTCGTTTCTTCATCAAGATCGTTAATGTTGTAGGCTTGCTCACGAGCGAGCAAGACGCAGGCGGCGGCAGTTTCGTTTGGCATTTTATGAAACTCCTGTAATTCGTCGGCAGCCAAATCAGCCAAATCAGCGACTTTTAGAACATCGTTTTTCGCCAATTCCCGCAATATCTCTTCGCTGTCAGGAAAAAATTCGCTGACTAGTGTGACCAGAGCGGACTCTTGCTTTTCCATATTTGCCTGCAATTCGCTTTCTTCTTTTTCTACTTGTTCACGGGCGCGGGTTTGAATTTCGCGTACCACGTCAGGCTGAAAGCCTTGAATTTCGAGCAATTCCTCTTCTTCGGCAAATGCTACGTGTTCCAAGGTTTCAAAGCCTTCTTCAAACAAAATGCGTGCGGCATCTTCTTCCAGATTGAGCGCTTTACCTAAACGGGCACTATTTTGGGAGGTCTCTTCCTCTAGAGCTGCTTCATATTCTTCCATTGTTTTGAGATTAAGGCGCCAACCAGTTAATTCTGATGCTAGCCGCACATTAACACCATTTTTTCCGATAGCTTGTGCCAGTCGGTCAGGGTCTACTAAAACATCCATGCTACCTTTGTCGCGGTCAACGGATATTTTTGTTACTTCTGCCGGAGCTAACGCTAGCAACACGTATTTGGCATCATCGTCATCCCAAGGAATAATGTCAATGCGCTCACCGTTGAGTTCATTGGTTACGGACTGTACTCGTGAACCGCGAATGCCGACGCAAGTGCCTACTGGATCTACGCGGGCGTCGTTAGAGCGTACGGCAATTTTGGCACGGTTTCCCGGGTCACGTACCGCAGCAATGATTTCCAAAATGCCTTTTTCAATTTCTGGTACCACACGTTGAAATAGTAGCGTTAAAAAGCGTGGGCTAATGCGCGTAAGAATAACTGGTTGCCCTGTTGCCTCGTTGTTGATGTCTTTTATTAATGCTTGAACCCGGTCACCGGCCTTAAGCGTTTCGCGTGGAATCATCTGACTTTTAGGTAGTCGGCATTCCAGTCGCAAGACTTCTACAATTACGTCTCCGGTATCCCGTAGCACCCGTAATACTTGACCGTTAACCAATTCTTCATTGCGCGCCAACAAATCATTGAGTAGTCGTTGTTTTTCGGCTTCGCGTAGGCGAATGTTGAAATTTTGCTTAGCAGAATGTACGCAGGGACGGGTGTTAAATTTTTGATTTTCCAGCGATTTTTCTACCCATTCGCCGGCGACGACATCGGTCTTGATTTCCTGTGCTGATTCCAACATGATTTCAGCTTGTGGATTTTCCATTAATTCATCATCGGCTAGAACGCGCCATTTTCTAAAAGCGTCAACTTGGCCGCTGACAGAATCAATGTTCACTCGAAATTCAGCATCGTGTGTGTCGTTGGCACTGCGCCGCAGAGAATAGGCCAATGAATCAGAAAAAATATCTAGCACCTGATCAAACGGCAGGTCTTTCTCCCGAGAGATGGATTGAATGTACATTAACAAATCCGCACCGCCGATATCCATAATTTTTTTCCCTTTTTATATTAGTGATGAAATGAAGCGAGCAATACGCAACAAAAAAAGGGGGCGACGCCCCCAATTGTGCATTTAAAAGCCAACGCATTGCAAATGCCAAACCACTAATTCTACACTAGCATTACACAAAAACGATTATTACTTGGGATTGTGCGCTGGTTATGTCAAAAATTAATGAGCTTTCTTTTTTGCACGTGGATGAGCAAGGTCATACGTTTTTGCCAGATTTTGAAAATCTAAGCGCGTGTATATTTGTGTGGAAGTAATATCACGGTGGCCAAGTAGGTCTTGTGTGGCACGTAAATCACCGCTGGATTGCAAAAAATGTGAGGCGCAAGAATGCCGCAAAACATGCGGGCTAACTTGTCCAGCCATACCTAGACGAGCGGCGCGGGTGGATAGGCGTTGTTGTACTGTGCGAACGTTGAGACGACCACCGCGGCGATTAACAAACAACGCCGTTTCATTGTGATTTGCGGCACTTGCACGCGCCGTAAGCCAGCAGGATAAGGCTTTTTGAGCTACCGTGCCGGCGGGAACAACGCGACCTCGTCCTCCTTTTCCGCGCTGCACGTGAACCATGCCGGCGGATATGTCGCTCACATTTAAGGCAGTCATTTCTCCTACGCGTAAGCCGGTAGAGTACAGTAATTCAAACATAGCATCATCACGCCATTTGAGCCAACCACTGCCTGTATCGTCGTTTAGCAAAAAAGCTGTTTTGTCCGGTGTCAGTGCCCGCGGCAGGCGTCCCTGTTTTTTTGGGGCGCGTAGACTGTGTGCTGGATTGTTCCGAATGTCACCGGTTTTGAGTAAATAATTAAAAAATAAACGCCAAGTAGATAGCCGTCGCGCCGTGGATGCCGGACTCATGCCGTGTTGTGTGGCTAGCAGGTGGCGCATATTTTGCGGTGTGATGTCGGTGAGCGGCATGGGTAGCGCATTCTGTAATATCTCCAAGTCTCGGCGATATGCTTCTACCGTATGCACTGACAGTCGTCGCACAGCGGCTGTTTCGTGCACAAATGCAGCTGACGCTTCTTTTAGAGTATTCATATTACCGCCGCCAGCAATTGCGCTAATCGGCGGCAAAATGTGTCATCACCAGCCGAAAATTTTTTGCCGGAAAGGGTGGTAAGGATTACTAATCCCACTGCTTTCCTTCCGCGCTTAAGAGGCAAATGATAGTACCCCTCGGTTTTTGCCGCTGAGTTGTCCAATGGTAACTTATCGGCACGACCGCCAGCAGGTAAGCGCGCTGTTTTTGTTGCTAATGCTTTCATATCATTATTAAAAATCATAATACGACAACTGCCAGCTTTCATTCCTCGGCGTATCAGTGTTTCGGTTTTTTGTAACCATTCAGTATCGCGGCGAATGAGTAACAGCGACACGTCATGCATCATGGTAACAATGGCATCATTGTCAGCGGCAATATTTCGTGCGTCGGTTAACTGACGTTGCAGTAAGCGATTTTTCTCTCGTAGAGTGGTTATTTCTCTAGCGCGAATGTCAAGTGATTGTGCCATTACTTTATTGTATCGGGTCAGCAGGCTGAGGCAAAAAATAATTTTAGATTTTTGCAATTATCACAGCTATTAAAAATGTGATAGTGGTTCTTTCCTGACAATCGTAAAATGTCCAGAACGTTATTTGGTTTCAGGGAACATTGCAATCAAGGATATAATTATTTTCACTACTTACGGAGGATACAAAATGCAACATAAAAAATCAATTCTCACATGTCTGATGTTGGTATCTACATTGTTTGGTTCCGCCGGTGCGATGGCGGCGGAGTACGATATAGATGCTTCTCATTCTTTTGTGCAGTTTCGTACTAAACACTTGGGCTACAGTTGGCTTGTCGGGCGTTTTGACCGTCTGTCGGGGGTATTTGACTATGCTCCAGAACAAGGTGCGGCGGCACAGAGCATTTTTGTTGAAGTAGATGTGACCAGTGTTAATAGTAATCATGCTGAGCGTGACAAGCATTTGCGTAGTGATGATTTTTTAAATTCAGATGACTATCCAAATGCTACCTTTAAAAGTACAAGCTATGAAGGCGATGCAGATGGTGGCACAATGCATGGTGAATTGACACTACATGGTGTTACTAAGCCGCTCGCCATTGAAATAAAAAAAATCGGTGAAGGCAATGACCCATGGGGAGGTTATCGCGCTGGTTTTGAGGGTAAAGTCCAAATTACCCGAGCCGATTTTGGTATGGAGTACAACTTAGGTCCAGATGCTGTAGTTGTTGAACTGGATTTGTATATTGAAGGTGTTCGCCGTCAATAATGTCGCCTGTTGACCGCGGCGACAAATACGGTTTGGTTAGCCGGTTATTGCATTGGTCTTTGGCGTTGTTGATTTTTTCCATGGCCGCATTGGGCGCATGGATGGTAGAGGCAGGTTACTATGCACGTTGGTATCTGATGGCGTTGAACGCACACAAAACGTTGGGATTGATGTCGTTGGCCGTGGCGTTGTTGTTGATTACTTGGCGTATGATAGTTGCATCACCGGCACCATTGCACGGATTATCGGTTGCGGAGAGTAGGGCGGCGCGTTGGGTGCATCGGTTGTTGCTATTATTAGCAGTTATTGTTCCTTTTTGCGGTTATCTAATATCCACGGCACGGCAGAAAGGAGTGGACATTTTTGGACTGTTCATAGTGCCGCCGGTTGTTGCGCTTCCTGACAGTTGGCGCGACATTACTGTAGAAGTACACTATTGGCTGGGATATGGCGTTGTTATTGTTGCTTGTGGTCATGCATTGGCTGCTCTTAAACATCAATTATGGGATAAAAATGACAGCTTGCAGCGCATGCTATAGCCTCCAACTTTTGTTTATTAGTTGTAATCAACGAAAGTGAAAGTGCCATAGCACTATCTCTACGATAAGCTCATGTTGCCACTGAGTGCCATTGCTTTTTTGTCCGGAGTGTGTTTGCTGCAAGGTCAAGAGGAATTGCCATCGCTAAGTGGCATGTTGCTATTGTTGCCACCGGCTTTTGCGGCTTGGCGATTGAAAGGAAAGAGACGGACGGCGGCATTGTTGCTGTTCGTGTTTGGGTTTGGTTTTTACTGGGCTGCGTGTCGCGCCGAATGGCGGCTGGCGCAGACGCTACCACCGGAATTGGAATGGCGCGATATTATTGTGGAGGGAACGGTGCGTGGATTGCCTCAAACCAACGAACAGCGCACGCGGTTTGATTTTGATATTGAGCGCATAGTGTCACCGACTATGCCGTTGCGATTACGAGTGCGGTTGGCTGATTATCATCGCAGCGGTACACCGTTGGCGGAAATTTTCAATAACGCTCAGCTACGGTTGGTGGTTCGTATCCGTCCGCCATCGGCGCGTCTCAATCCGCATGGTTTTGATTATGCTGGCTATTTATTTGCCACCGGCGTGCGTGCAGTGGGCTATGTGCGTCATCGCGAACAAGTGGAGATAGTTCGCCCTGGTGGTGGTTGGCGTGAGGCTCTAAGACGGCAGGCATTAGCGCAACCGCAACAAGGCGATTTACTGGCAGCGTTTGTGGTGGGTGACCGCTCGGCTATTGATGAATCACAATGGCGAGTATTGCAGCGTACCGGCACAGCACATTTATTGAGCATTTCTGGCACTCACATTACATTGGCAGCAGGATTTGCTGCGTTGCTGGTCGGTTGGCTGTGGCGTCGCCAGCAGTGGCTGATGCGCATTATGCCAGCACAAAAGGCGGCTATTGTTGCTGCCGTGCCGGTGGCACTGGCTTATGCTTTGCTTGCCGGATTTGGCGTTCCGGTGCGGCGTAGTTTCCTAATGTTTTTTGCGGTAGCAGTAGCATTGCTCAGTGGCGGTATTTCGTCGGCAAGTCAAGTGATGGCGCTCGCTGCCCTTGTCGTTGTCGTAGTTGATCCGTGGGCGGTGTCATCTGCTGGTTTTTGGTTATCATTTATGCTTGCCGGTGCCGTAGTATTGGTGCTCGGTAGTACAGGCGGACGAAATTGGTGGCATTTGTTGCGAGTGCAGTGTCTAATATCATTTTTTGCTATGCCATTCACACTATGGTTTTTTAATCAAGCTTCTTTATTGTCACCGCTGGCTAATGTTGTTGCTGTGCCGGTTGTTGGTTTTTTTATTTTACCTTTGGTTTTGTTGGATGTGTTGTTACCCGGAAATGCGTTGTGGACCGTCGCTAGTTGGGGGTTATCCACTTTATGGGCGTTTTTAGATTACCTGTCGGCTTTGCCATTCGCCGCTTGGCAACCGGCAGCGGCACCGTGGTGGCTATTTATATTGGCTTGTGCTGGCGGCATTTGGCTTATTATGCCCGCCGGTATGCCGGCTCGCTGGACAGGTATGTTTCCGGTATTGGCAATGTTGTTGTGGCAGCCGTCACCATTACCAGTGGGAACTTTTCATATGACTGTGCTGGATATTGGACAAGGCACTAGCGTGGTAATTAAGACCACTAATCACACTTTAGTATATGACGCCGGTCGGTCGTATGCTGCTAAGGAAATTGACAGCTATTTGCGTGGCGAAGGGCGCCGAAATCTTGACATGTTGATTGTCAGCCACGATGATATCGATCACAGTGGTGGTGCGGCGGAATTGATGCACCTAAAGTCGCCAGTAAAATTATTGTCATCATTGCCGGATTCGCATCCGGCGGTTATTGCTGCCACTCACCATCAACCCTGTGAGGCAGGGCAAATGTGGACATGGGACGGCGTAACATTTGAAATATTGCATCCACAGAGAGAAACATTAACCGTGCTGTCGGATAATGCTTCTAGCTGCGTGTTAAAAATATTTGGGGCTGGTGGCTCGGCGTTACTGACCGGAGATATTTCAGAAAAAATTGAACAAGCTCTTGTCGCATCAGGTAAATCACTAAAAACGGATGTATTGCTGGCACCTCATCACGGCAGTAGGCATTCCTCCTCCTCAGCTTTTTTGCATGCAGTGTCGCCGCATACTGTGATATTTAGCGTCGGTGCTAATAATCCTTACGGTCATCCGCACTCAACGGTTTTAGCACGATCTACTGCTGTCGGCGCAGGGCTCTATCGCACTGATACAGACGGCGCAGTTATAGTAGAGGTTGGTCCTAGTGATGTTCGGGTACAGCGGTGGGGACCTGAAAGAAAACGTTACTGGCAAAATACAGTAGCATCGTACGGAAGATCTGATTAAATTCATGAAATAAAGAGTAGTAATATTGAGCGTACGAATAGATAGCCTTATGTTTATGAAAAAAAGCGGACGAATTCAATAACCATCGCTTAGATAAGTATGTTTGTGACCGCGATTACGGGTAACAAATTTGTCGCGTTTTTTGAAAATTTTGTTTTTTACTTTATTTTAAATAGTGTGGTATAAATGGTAAGTAAGTGTATTAGATGCATTTGTGGTGTTGTGTCTAGTAATATTTTGTGGTATCGCAATAAAAAGAAGGAGAGAGCAAATGGCAATATCCGTTTCCTTGGCAGTTAACGGTAAGCAAGTAGAAGGCGAGGTAAGTCCTAATACTTTGTTAGTAGAATATTTACGTGAACATGCGCGATTGACGGGCACTCATATAGGATGCGATACTAGCCAATGTGGTGCCTGTGTAGTACATGTCAATGGGCAATCAATTAAATCTTGTACCATGTTAGCAGTTCAAGCTAACGGCACTGTAATAACTACTATTGAAGGACTTGCCGATGGCGATACACTCCATGCAGTGCAGGCGGCGTTTAAAGAATGTCACGGATTGCAGTGCGGTTTTTGCACTGCCGGTATGGTGATGAGTACCGCTGATTTACTGAATAAAAACCCCAATCCATCTGATGAAGAAATTCGCAATTGGCTAGAGGGCAATATCTGTCGTTGTACCGGCTATCAAAATATTGTTAAAGCGGTACGCCATGCGGCTGCGCAGCTAAGAGGATGAGCGGAAATTTTGTCGTATCCAAAAATTAAAATAATACATTCCTGCAGAGGAGGACGTAAATGAGCACACAAGGCATCGGGGCTTCAGTCAAACGAAGCGAAGACATGCGATTCTTAACTGGGCGTGGCAATTACACGGATGATATCGTTCGACCACATCAGGCATATGCGTATATTTTACGATCGCCTCATGCGAGTGCAAAAATTCGTGGTATTGACACGGTAGCCGCCAAGTCTGCTGCTGGCGTTATTGCTGTTTATACAGGAGTAGACCTGCAATGTGGTTCCATTCCCTGTGGTTGGTTAGTTAATAATGCCGATGGTTCACCAATGAAGGAGCCGGCACATCCGCCGTTGGCACAAGGTGCAGTGCGGCACGTGGGCGACCAAGTGGCTGTGATTATTGCTGAAACATTGGCACAGGCTAAAGCCGCTTCCGAGTTAATTGAAGTAGATTATGACGTGTTGCCTGCCGTAGTGGATATGGAAAAAGCTGTTGCTGGTGGTCAAGCTGTACACGAAGAAGCGCCAGATAATTTATGTTACGATTGGGTGTTAGGTGATGATGTTGCCAGTGTAGACGCCGTAATCGCCGCGTCTACACACCAAGTATCTTTGCGGTTGACTAACAATCGTCTTGTTCCTAACGCCATGGAGCCACGCGCTGCTATTGGTGAGTACGATTTGTCGGCGGATTCGTATACGCTTTATACCACTAGCCAAAATCCACATGTAATTCGTCTGCTTATGGGTGCTTTTGTATTACAAATTCCCGAACACAAATTGCGTGTTGTGTCACCGGATGTAGGTGGTGGATTTGGATCCAAAATTTATCATTATGCTGAAGAAGCCATTGTTACTTGGGCTGCTAAGCAAGTGCGGCGGCCGGTCAAATGGACGGCGGATCGATCTGATTCTTTTGTTAGTGATGCTCATGGCCGCGATCACATCACTAATGTAACGTTAGGCGTTGACTCCGACGGAAAATTTACAGCGCTTAAGGTAGAAACTAAGGCCAATCTCGGTGCCTACTTGTCTACTTTTTCTACCTGTGTACCGACGTATTTGTATGCAACGTTGCTGGCAGGCGTGTACACCACACCAAAAATTTATTGCAACGTTAAAGCGGTTTTCACCAATACCGTACCGGTTGATGCTTATCGTGGTGCTGGGCGCCCAGAAGCCACTTATTTAATTGAGCGTATTGTTGACAAAGCAGCACGACAAATCGGTATAGACAGAGTGGAGTTGCGGCGTAAAAATTTTATTCCCAAAGAAGCCTTTCCTTATCAAACACCAGTAGCTTTGCAATACGACTCAGGGGATTATCATGCTTCTTTGGAGCAGGCACTCAAAGAAGCTGATTGGAATGGTTTTGCTGCACGTAAAGCAGAATCCGCTCAAAACGGCAAATTGCGCGGTATTGGTGTGTCTACTTATGTTGAAGCATGTGGTATTGCGCCATCGGCGGTAGTCGGTTCGCTAGGCGCTCGTGCTGGGCTATTTGAAGCGGCTAATGTGCGGGTTAATCCTACGGGCTCGGTATCGGTGTTTACTGGCAGTCACAGTCATGGGCAAGGGCACGAAACTACCTTTGCACAAATTGTTTCTGACAAATTGGGAATTCCCTTTGAGAATGTAAATATTGTGCACGGTGATACCGCTAGTGTGCCTTTTGGTATGGGGACGTATGGCTCGCGTTCGCTGGCGGTAGGTGGAGAGGCTATCATGCGTGCGCTCAATAAAATTACTGAAAAAGCCGGAAAAATTGCTGCACATATTATGGAAGCAGATGCCGGTGACGTTGAGTTTGCTGACGGTAATTTTACTGTCAAAGGTACCGATAAGTCGATGGCTTTTGGTGAAGTTTCGCTAGCCGCTTATGTGCCGCATAACTTTCCACACAAATCATCGCACGATGACTCCAACGGTTTGGAGCCGGGTCTAGAAGAGCAAGCATTTTATGACCCACTCAATTTCACTTATCCTGGTGGTTGCCATATTTGCGAAGTAGAAGTAGATCCCGATACCGGCAAGGTCAAGGTAGTGAACTTTACTGCTGTAGATGATGTAGGGCAGGTAATTAATCCGATGATTGTGGAAGGTCAAATACAAGGTGGTGTGGCACAGGGTATTGGTCAAGCACTTTTGGAGCAAGCGGTGTACGATGAAAACGGCCAATTACTGACCGGTTCGTACATGGATTACACCATGCCACGCGCCGATGACGTGCCTAATATCCAAGTATCTAATACGGTTACGTTGTGTACACACAATTCGTTAGGAGTTAAGGGGTGCGGAGAAGTCGGTGCTATCGGTTCACCACCAGCGGTTATTAACGCAGTACTGGATGCACTGGAAGAAAAAGGTGTGAAAGATATTTCTATGCCTGCCACGTCTTATCGGGTTTGGCAGGCGATGCAAGATGCAAAAGTTAATTAACAGGAGGATATCATCATGAATAATTTTGACTATCATAAGCCTTCAACAGTTGAAGAAGCGGTGCATCTGCTGACCGATGGCGCAAAAGCATTGGCCGGTGGTATGACTTTGTTACCGACGATAAAGCAAGGGTTGGCTGCACCTGATGCGTTGGTCGATTTGTCGACTATTGAAGCGTTGGTCGGCATTCGTGAACATCACGATAAGGGAGTGGTGATTGGTGCTATGACAACGCATGCGACAGTATCTAGTTCTGATTTGGTGCGTGAAAAAATTCCATCGTTAGCATCGTTAGCTAGTGGAATCGGTGATGCACAAGTTCGACATCGCGGCACCATTGGTGGCTCGCTGGCTAACAATGATCCTGCGGCGGATTATCCGGCGGCATTGTTGGGATTAGGCGGCTCGGTGCATACTAATAAGCGTACTATTGCCGCTGATGATTTTTTTGACGGGTTGTTTTCAACAGCATTGGAAGATGATGAAGTTATCGCTCACGTACATCTTCCAATACCGCAATACGCCGTTTATGTAAAATTTCCACAACCGGCATCACGTTATGCACTGGTTGGTGTTTTTATTGCCCAAATTAATGGTGGCGTGCGAGTGGCAGTAACTGGTGCTGGTTCAGATGGTGTGTTTCGTGCCCAATCATTGGAAACGGCATTGAACCAAAATTTTTCTGCTGCTGCTTTATCGGGAGTGCAGGAAAATGCAGCAGAACTGATGAGTGATTTGCACGGCTCTGCTGCTTATCGCGCCCACTTAATAACAATTTTGGCTCAACGGGCATTGAATTAACTGCGGTTACAGATACTGGTGATTGTGTAACTGTAGCGTTGTTAATTTTAAGAAGACGTCTTTGGATTGCGACTAAGCATTATTTTTTCTAGTGTCGTATCTGGTAAGCGCTTGATTAATTGCGCAAAAAACAGCATTAGTACAAAAGAAAAAATAATGCGACCAAAAAATACGCCAGAGATATGCGCGCCTACTAACATTACCAATAGAGTATCTTCTATAACGGCATGGCACAAACTCAGTAGTGTTAATGCACACAGCATGTCACGTCGGCTGATGTCGCCTTTTTTACTTTCGTTAATGAGCAAAGCGCCACCGTACGAAATGCCTAACGTCATGCCAACCATAGTGATAGTAACTGCTTTTTTTCCTACACCCATGGTGCGCAGTATTGGAGCGAGTAAAAAAATCAATAGTCGTTCAGTATTCGTGATTTTGAGCAAACGCACAAAGGCTACCAGCGTAACGATAATTAAATAAATGAATGCCCAGTTTTTTGCCTGTCCCAAAAACCATGGCCCCCAACCGCTTTGCATTGGCGGTGGCGACAATAACAAATGAGCTGGAGCTTGCAGCCAGCCGCCAGCATTGTAAATAGTGTGAATAAGCCAGCCCATTGCTAGTGCGCCACTAATACGCACCCATAGCATGGCAAAAAAGCGCACACCGGCTTTTTGCGTAATGCGTAGTTCTATCGGTAGCGCATGTGCTACCAATACGATTAACATGAGAGTAGTTACTTGAGCACTGTTGAGTTCTAATTGTGTCCACAGTGAGATGAGCACTAGCAGTGCAGAATAGATATTTAACAGCATTGCGGTGGCCCACACAATTCCAGCTTGACCGGGCAGGCCGACTAGATCCATTATTGGCGCTAGCAAATCTCCAACAACAGCGACGATGCCAAAGTGTTCATCTAGCAATCGAATAGCAACAAGTAGCGGTAGCGAAATACGCAGGACTACCCAATAAATATAAGCGCTTTCTTTAAATAATTCACGCAATGCCGTTAACGGTGCGCGCATATTATTTAATTGTCTTTAATGAGTGTTGCCGCGGTTTTTTGTAATGCTAATACAAGCATTGCGCCGAGCGATGCTAATGCTAATGCCGCCCAAATTTGCGGATCACTCTCATAGACGGTGGGCAGTACATTTGGTTGTAAAATAATTTTCATGCCATCAGCATGGGCTTTCCATGGCCAAAGCTTGGGCAGTGCGCCAAGCATGACGCCGATAAGCAGTGATACGATTGCGTCATGCCAGCGATGCAATAAATATGAAAGTAATCTGGAAAACAGCAACAGCCCGCAGCCGCAACCTATTGCAAATATCAACAAAGCAATGATTTCTCTTTCATGAATGGCATTGATAACTGCACCATAGAGGCCAGCAATCAACAAAATATAACTACCGGAAATGCCGGGTAATAACATGGCGCAGATAGCGACAGCGCCACCGATAAAAAGTGTTGGCAAAGTGGGTGTCATGCTGCCGGCAGGAAGTTGTGTGATTGTCATCAAAGTAAATACTGCTCCGACAATTCCTATTGCCCAGTGTCGTGCGGTAGGTGCGTGCAATTCACGGGCGACAAGCTTTGCAGAAGCTAGTACCAAGCCGCAAAAAAATGCCAACAATAAATGTGTATGTTCGCTTAGTAAATAGTGTAGTAAGCGATTAAACAATACGACCGCACTTAGGATACCGGCGCCAAGTGCTAATAAGAATTTGCCGTCAGCTAACTGCCAAGTGCCAGAGATATTAAAACGGAGAAGTTCGCGCCACAACGCCGCCGAAGAAAAAGCGCTAATGGCGGCAAGTAGGCGTTGATAAATTCCAGTGATAAAAGCGACAGTGCCGCCTGACACGCCAGGCACTAAATCCGCTGCGCCCATACATATCCCGCGCAAAAAAATACCAATATAAGGTTTAACGGTTTTCATATTTCGGCGAGAACCAAAAAAGCAAAAAAGGCATAAACGCATTATACGGCGTTATTTTGTTCTGTACGGATGAAAATGAAGTAAACAGTTATAAAATAATTTTTATGATGAATGAGAAAGACATGGACTTGGTGCGGACCTATTTGTTTTCTTTGCAGGAGACTCTCACAGAGGCGCTGGCGGCGATTGACGGTAGAGAGTTTGTTGTTGATACATGGCGTAGCAAACTTGGTAGCGGGCGGAGTATGTCATTGGAAAGCGGTGCGGTATTTGACCGAGCGGGTGTTAATTTCTCTAATGTCGCTGGCGATAGCTTGCCAAAAGCGGCGAGTAGTCGCCGACCAAATATTGCCGGTAAGTCTTACGAGGCAGCGGGCGTGTCATTGGTGGCGCATCCAAAAAATCCACATTGCCCAACCGTACACATGAATGTGCGTGTTTTTACTGTTGGTGATGTTTGGTGGTTTGGTGGCGGTATGGATCTTACTCCATATTATGGCTACGAAGATGATTGTCGGCATTTTCATCTTACCTGTAAAGAAGCTTTGGATGCCCACGACACGGCGTTGTATCCGCAATTTAAGCAGCGGTGCGATGAATATTTTTACATTCCTCATCGTCAAGAGCAGCGTGGTATTGGCGGCGTGTTTTTTGATGATTTTGACGAAGAATCATATTCTCATGCTTTCGCTGTTGTCCGAGCGGTGGGAGATGCTTTTTTACCGGCATACCTACCGATTGTGAAACGTCGTCATAATATGCCGTATAGCGAGTGCGAGCTTTTGTGGCAACAATATCGGCGTGGGCGTTACGTGGAATTTAATTTGGTGTGCGACCGTGGTACTTTGTTTGGTTTACAGTCGGGCGGGCGCACTGAGGCAATTTTGATGTCATTGCCGCCGCTAGCACGCTGGCACCAAGCCAAACCGCAAGGAGATTTGGAGATGCGGCTGGAAAAAGAATTTTTGCTTCCACGTGATTGGGCGAAATGAGTAAAGGTATCTGAAAAATCGTCCGTGATTATTATAGAAATATAAAAAACACGCTACTAAATTGGTATCAACTTTTAAAGATATTGATTAATCCGCTGTTGCGCGCAATAATTCATTAATGCTGGTTTTGCGACGAGTTTTTTCATCTACTGTTTTGACAATCACAGCGCAATTTAAAGAATACGTGCCGTCTTTGGAGGGCAGGCTGCCTGGCACTACTACGCTTCCTGGTGGCACTTTGCCATAAAAAATTTCTCCGCTAGCGCGGTCGTAAATGCGTGTGCTTTGACCGATAAAAACGCCCATAGAAAGCACAGAACCACGTCCCACGACTACACCTTCCACCACTTCGGAACGAGCGCCGATAAAGCAACTGTCTTCAATAATTGTGGGCGCTGCCTGTAACGGCTCCAGAACTCCACCGATTCCAACACCGCCAGATAAGTGGACGTTTTTTCCGATTTGCGCGCAGGAGCCAACCGTAGCCCAAGTGTCTACCATTGTGCCTGAGTCTACATAAGCGCCAATGTTGACGTATGAAGGCATCAGTACCACATTGTCGGCGATGTAAGCGCCGTGTCGCACCGTTGCTGGTGGTACTACGCGAGTACCGCTATTTTTGAAAAAATCTTCATCAGCCGCAGCGTATTTGAGTGCTACTTTGTCATAGTAACGAGTAAAACCGCCGACCATTACGGCATTGTCCGTCAGCCGGAATGATAACAACACGGCTTTTTTTAGCCACTGGTGGACTTCCCATGTATCTGTTTCGGAGGGAGACGCCACTCGTCGTCGACCGCTATCCAAATCGTTTAGCACTGTTTCTACCGCTGTACGCACGGCGTGCGGGGCATTTTGCGGCGTTAATGAGGCACGCGCTTCATAAGCATTATTAATTATTTCTAATTCATTCATCATTTTAGACCTTTTGCATAATTTGATATTTGAAAGTATGCTTTATAGAAAAACGGCATAATCATACACTATCTGCAGGGGCTTGTCCGGATAATGGTGCATTGCGCAAGCGAATACGTAGCTGGCGATGCGAATCGGCATCCATGCTATCTGTAGCGGCGAGAATACTAAATCGCTGCTGACCACTGCGCACAACAAAAATCGTTAGTATCGGCGATACAAAGCGGCTTGTTAACTGTCCGCATTGCGTACTATTATTGATAAAAAGTTCAATATTGCCGTTTGGCAGAAAATGGAAGCTGCGCACTACATTTTTTCCTTCAAGTAATGCATGGCGGCGAAAGTGCACAGTGAATATTATCGCCACAGCTAAAATTACCAAAATTCGTAGTGGGTATGAGATTGCTATAATGCTTCCTGCACCAATGGTAGCAACAGTACCTACCAATATCAGCGATATGGCAATAATACGCGATGAGGACAATACAAAACGAGATTCCACGATGAACGAGAGTAACACATTTGCGCCACTGAACTTTTTGCGCGCCGTACGTTTTGCTGGCGATGATGCAGCAACATTTTTGCAAGGGCAATTGACGGCGGATACACTAGCATTACCATCCTCGCGATGGGTGCGTGCGGCTTATTGTTCTCTCAAAGGGCGAGTTATTGCCAGTATGCTTCTTGGTCGCAGTAATGATGCTTATATTGCCATTTTATGTGCGGACATTGCTGATGATTTTGCCACCCGATTGGCACGCTTCGTGTTGCGTGCCAAAGTGAAAATCACCGTTTTTCCTTCGGGTTGTGTCACCGTGGCGAAAAATACCAATAAAGTAGATAGTGGAACCATGAAAACCGAGGAGGAGGCGCAATTTTTTAATGATGACGGCTGGCTGTTGCGGGTAACAGAAAATGAAGAACCAGTCACAGCGGTGGATTTATCCACCGATTCGTCGTGGCAGCAGGAACAAATTTTTCGCGGCATTCCATGGGTGGGTAGGGAGGCTAGCGAACTGTTTATTCCGCAACATATAAATTTTGAATTGTTGGATGGTGTGAATTTCAAAAAAGGCTGTTACGTAGGGCAGGAGATTATTGCCCGCTTGCATTATTTAGGAAAAATCAAGCGTCGCGGCTATGTGGTGTCCGGTGAAGGCGCGCCACCACCGGTAGGCGAAAAAATAAACGGTGGTGAAGTAGTGAACGCTGCCGATGATGGGAAAGGTGGTTTTGTTGTTTTTATTTCGGCACCGTGTGCGGCGGCGGAATCGTGGGAATGGGGAGACCTACATTTGCAATTATTACCCGTACCTTATTCTCTACAAGAGTAGATAGCTATGATACAATCTAGGGCTTACCAGAAAAAATTATGACTGAACATACCACTGCAACATTTAAAACTGGGGGGAAACAATACCGCGTAAAAGCAGGTGATACTATCATCGTAGAATCATTGTCGGCGGTAGCCGGTGAGGCTAAGGCATTTGATAGTGTTCTCTTAATAGAAAAAAACGATGGTGCTACAGTGGGTTCTCCTTTTGTGTCGTCAGCGTCGGTGCAAGCAACTGTTGTTGAACAATTTCGTGGCGATAAAATTCGGATTTTTAAAATGCGTCGACGTAAGAAAAGCCGCCGCACGCAAGGGCACCGGCAGGCGCTAACAAAGTTGCGCATTGACAGTATTAACATTTAACGGCGAGGGCAGCTAACAATGGCACAAAAAAAGGCTGGCGGCTCAACAAAAAATGGGCGCGATTCAAATCCAAAATATTTGGGAGTTAAGTGCTTTGGTGGCGAAAAAGTCCGCCCCGGTAGCATTATCGTGCGTCAGCGCGGTACAAAATTTCATCCCGGCGACAATGTCGGTATGGGGCGCGACCACACTCTCTTTAGCAAAACCGATGGTGTCGTTCTTTTTCGTCGCCACGGGCGCGGTAGTCGGCACTATGTCAACGTTGTCGCTGCTGTTTCGGACGTCAAGTCCGCTTAATCGTTACACCGTCGCATATCGCACTATGTGCCGCACCGGCAGGCGGCAATGAAACGAGGATTTATTGATGAAACTGTAATTTCCGTTACAGGTGGTGATGGTGGTAACGGTATTGTGAGTTTTTTACGCGAACGTGCTCGACCACATGGTGGTCCAAATGGAGGCAATGGTGGACGTGGCGGAAATGTATTGGTTGTTGCCGACCGGCACGTTAAAACGCTGTTGGAATTATCTCGGCGGCGACGCATTGTCGCAGTTAATGGCAAACATGGTGAGGGTAGCGACCGTCATGGTGCTGGCGGCGTTGATACTCGTATTTTAGTGCCGGTAGGAACTCGGGTGTTAGACGCCGATACGGGTTATTTGCACGCTGATTTATTATGTGACCAAGATAACACATTGCTTGCTGCCGGCGGGCATGGCGGTTTTGGGAATGCTCACTTTAAATCTTCTGTTAATCAGGCGCCGCGTCGTTGTACTGCTGGGGAAACCGGTGAAGAACGTCGTTTTCGTTTGGAGTTGCGTCTTTTGGCTAATGTTGGCTTCTTAGGATTGCCAAATGCTGGCAAGTCGTCATTGTTGCGGGCGCTATCGGCGGCTAAGCCTAAAGTTGCCGCTTATCCTTTCACGACTCTGTCACCACAGTTGGGAGTTATAGACGGCGGTGACGGTAGCACGATTACTATCGCCGATGTGCCCGGACTCATTGAAGGTGCAGCTCAAGGAGCGGGGCTTGGTAATCGTTTTCTCAAGCATCTCATGCGAACGGCACTGTTGTGTCATGTGGTAGACATGACAACAGAATCGCCAGAATCGGATTGTCGTTTGGTGGAGAATGAATTACAAAATACTGATTTGCCACTTATTCAAAAACCGCGCTGGCTGGTGCTGAACAAAGCTGATATGCTTTCGGAAAGTGCTCGCGAGGCATGCCGAAAGACCATGTCTCAGCGTTTTCCAGAATTTTCGCAAACGCATGTACTATCAGCTCTCACCGGTGAAGGTGTGCGTGAATTTTCCATTATGCTACTCAAACATCATGCGAACGTTACTATCTAAGGCGCGCCGGATTGTTGTTAAGGTTGGCAGCAGTTTGCTGACTGCTGACGGCACTCAATTAGATTTGAATTATATTAGGCAGTTATCTGCACAGGTTGCCGCGGCGCGATTGGAAGGTAAAGAAATTGTAATTGTTTCTTCTGGCGCAGTTGCCGCAGGCGTTCAGCGCTTGGGATGGGAAAAACGCCCAATCCTGCGTGCTGATATACAAGTTGCTGCTGCTGTTGGGCAAATGCGATTGAGCGACGCTTATGAAGACGCTTTTTCGCGTCATGGATTGCATGCAGGCCAAGCCCTTTTGACCGCCGAAGACATGGCACACCGAACTTTGTATTTGAATGCTCGTACGGCGTTGCGGCGAATGTTAGATTGCCGCGTGATACCGGTAGTTAACGAAAATGATGTTATCGCTACCGATGCGGTAAATTTTGATGACAATGATCGGTTGGCGGCACAAATTGTGAATTTGCTGGAAGCTGATGTACTGTTGATGCTTACCGACATTGACGGCTTGCGTACTGATGGTGGCAAGGGAGACGTTGTGCGGCAGGCGGCGGCGGCGGATGAAACTTTGCTGCGTTATGTAGTGCCACGAGTTGGCGGTGTAGGGTCCGGTGGTATGTCGACTAAATTACAAGCGGCTCGAGTTGCCGCCCGTAGCGGTGCTCATTCGTTGATTGCTAACGGCCGTGCCGATGATTGCTTACATCGCGCACTAAGCGGTGATGTAGGGATTGGCACGTTGCTTGTTGCTGATACCCCACGATTGTCTGCGCGCAAGCAATGGCTAGCGAGTGGATTGCGTGTGTGTGGCGGAATGGTTTTGGACGCGGGTGCGGTGCGGGCGGTGGTGCGAGATAAAAAAAGCTTACTGCCGGCGGGAGTGAGCAAAGTTCACGGTGATTTTGTTCGCGGCGATTCAATTGTCTTAGAAAACGAAAGTGGTGGAATAGTTGGCTATGCACTAGTCAATTATGACTCGGCAGCGGCGTGTCGCCTCTGCGGTATTAATAGCCGCGATATTGCGCAAATTATCGGCTATGTTCACGAAGAAGAAATGGCGCACCGCGATAACATGTCTATCATAGAATAGCGACTGTGAAACAAAACAAAAGTGACTTAGCCGGAGAGTTGGCGAAATACGACGGTGATTTGCGCCGTATGTTTAAGAGAGGGCGGGCGCTAGTAAAGTCTGAAGTATCGTTAGCAGAAATCATTAGCCGGAGACAATTATCTGGAGGCAAGCGTTTGCGGGCAGTGGTGGCGTTACTGAGTGGCAGATTGTGTGGCTTACCTGATGCCATGAGTGACAAAACTGCGGTGGCTATTGAGTTTATCCATACTGCAACGTTGCTGCATGACGATGTCGTAGATGAAGCAGTATTGCGCCGCCGTCAATCTACGGCTAATCATGTTTATGGTAATTCGGCGGCGGTGTTGGCCGGTGATTTTTTGTATTCACGAGCGTCACAAATTTTGGCGGATATTGGTTGTATGCCGTTATTAGTTTGGATTGCTGATGCGACTAACAGCTTAGCAGAAGGTGAAATTATGCAGTTGGAGCAGCGTGGTTGCATAATGACGAAGGATATTTATTTCAATATTATCCGTCGCAAGACTGCAAATTTATTTGAAGCAGCAACAGCAGCGGCGGTGTTGATTGCCGACCGTCCTGCCGTTTTGGCGGCGATGACCGCCTATGGAAGACACTTGGGTATGGCTTTTCAGTTGATTGATGACTGTTTAGATTATGTTGGTTCTGATGCAGAAATGGGAAAAAAAATTGGCGCCGATTTCGCCGAAGGGAAAATGACATTGCCCGCTATTTTAGCGTTAGAAAAAACCAATGGTACGACTCGCCGTCGCTTGCTGACTGGGTGGAAAAAAAATGATGATGTTTCGTTTGCCGACACCCTACGGCTGGCACGTGAGACCGGCGCGTTGGATGAAGTGCACAGGTTGGCTGCCAAAGAATCTGAACTTGCCATCGCGGCTTTGGATGAACTGTCCCCTAGTTTGGCACGTGATTCGCTGACAACTTTGGCAAAAGTTTCGGTAAATCGACGTTGCTAATTGACGGCTAATAGCAATCACCATTGCGAGAAGATTATCTAACTCTCTCTTGATAGTATGCGGTTATCAGCTTATGCTTCTACCGTGATATGATTCCACTACTGATGTTAAATTCCCCAGAAAAAAAATCACCAGAGCAATTGCGAGAACGTTTGACTGATTTGCAATATCGTGTTACACAGAAAAAAGGTACGGAACCAGCTTTTACTGGTGAATATCACGATTGCAAAACATCTGGAACATACATTTGTATTTGTTGCGATCGAGAGTTATTTGATTCTGATACCAAATATGATTCCGGTACTGGCTGGCCGTCGTTTTATGCTCCCAAAAATGCTGACAGTGTGGCAGAAAAAAAAGACAATTCATTTTTTATACGGCGCACCGAGGTGGTTTGCGGCAATTGTGACGCTCATTTAGGGCATGTTTTCAATGACGGTCCTCAGCCGACGGGAATGCGCTACTGCATGAATTCTGCCGCCTTGCGACTCAATCCTAAAAATGATTAAGCAAAATGCGCCACTGGATTAACATTACGCCGGCAATTGTTTTTTTTGGTGTTTTCATAATGACCAAACAAGATTTTCGCACTGCCACAATGGCACTGATGGTTGCCGTTGTTCTGCAAATTTTGGCACTCAAACTGTGTAAATTGCCAATTAAGGCTATGGAATGGACAATACTTAGTCTCGTTTTAGTATTTGGTTGTATTACCTTATTGTTGCGCGAAAATTTTTATCTGCAAATCAAAACTACCGTTATTAATTGGTTATTTGCGCTGGTATTGGTGATTGCTGAATTCGGATTCAAAAAAAATCTTATGAAGGGAGTTCTCAGCGAATTTATTACCGCACCAGATGCGGTATGGCGACGAGCGTTGCTTATGCTGTCGATAATGTTTGGCATTATCGGTGCCGCCAATCTAATAATTATTTTTAATTTTTCCGAATCCGCTTGGGTATATGTTAAAACATTTGGTTATCCCGCTTTTAGTTTTTTGTCGCTCCTTACCATTATTACTTATCTGATGCGTCATGCCGCTACTCGTGATGAGCGATAGCAGTCTTACAGAGCAGTTGCGTACCCGTTTGCGGGCGCTATCGCCACGGCAATTGAACCTGACTAATGAGAGCCATCTGCACGTTGGTCATCAAGAAGCCGGTAATGGTGCGCACTTTAGGCTGCATATTGTTTCTGACTGTTTTGTTGGATTATCTATTTTGGCACGTCATCGTTTGATATACGACACGGTTGGCGCTCTTATGGAACAAGGTATACATGCGTTATCTATCGCCGCTTTTACGTTTGAAGAACATTCCCATAGAAAGGACTCTCGCTCATGAAAAAAAACTATTATCTATTATTACTCGCTGCTTTTTTTGTCACTGGCTGTAGTAATGCTAATGATGAAACTACTGGTACCAGCAGTGATACCGAAAAACCAGCCGTTACAGCTAGCGAAGATACTATTGTCACAATTGATGGTGATGCTATCCCTGTTGTACGATTGGAGGCCTACATGCGCCCGGGGAGTAATGAAACTCGTGAGCAAGTATTGGAAAATGTTATTGCCAGCGAAATCATCAGCCGTGCCGCTCGTGCTGCGGGGCTTCACGAAAAAGCGGATATTGCTCAACAATTAGTAATTCAAGAACAAACTGTATTGGGGCGCGCATATACACAACAATTTTTAGAAGAAAATCAGGTAACGGAAGAGCAAATTACCTTGCGTTATGAAGAATTAAAAAATGAATTTGCTAATCGAAAAGAGTATTCAGCGGCACACATTTTGACTAAAGATGAAGAAAAGGCCAAGACTATTTACAAACAAGTTAGCGAAAATCCTGAAAAATTTGCAGAACTGGCAAAGGAACATTCAGAAGATCCTGGTTCGGCGCAAAATGGTGGTAGTTTGGGCTGGGTGGAATCTCGGGTATTTGTTCCCGAATTTGCTGCTGCTCTTGAGATGACCGATGCCGGTGAATTAGCTTCGGGGCCAGTGCAAAGCCAATTTGGTTGGCACATCATTTTAGTGGAAGACACTCGCCCGTTGTCGGTACCACCGTTCAATGACGAAATGCGGGAACGGCTGAGGCAGGCAGTCCGAATTGAACTGTTCACGGAACATTTGGACGGATTGCGCGCAAAAGCAAACATCGTTATTAACGAACAACAGTAATATCGTGCCTCCGCGTGTTATTGCGGGGTGGCAAATGCTGGTTTTTGGCGGTGCATACGGTAATCTGTCAGCATTGCAGGCGTTGTTGAGAGTAGTTGGTAGCGAGCAATCGTTGAATATTGTATGTACCGGCGATCTCGTTGCTTATTGTGCTGATGGTGCGGCGGTTTGTGAATTGGTGCGTGACAAAATCCCGGATGCTACCTTTGTCCGCGGTAATTGCGAACGTGCGGTGGGAAATGATGAGGAAGATTGTGGTTGCGGTTTTGACACCGATAGTACCTGCGCGCTGTTGTCTGTTTCATGGCATCGCCATGCTCGTATCAATATTTCCGCTACTACTAAAGTATGGATGAAGAAACTGCCCATGCGAACAGATATCGTCTTCGGTGGGCGGAAATTGGCCGTTGTTCATGCCGATGGCGTGAGTGATAACCGTTTTATTTTTCCATCTACACCGGAATCAAACAAACAAGCAGTTTTAAGTGCTATGGGGGTGGACGGCGTTATTGCTGGTCACAGCGGCATTCCTTTTACGCAGATGTTGAACAATGGCGGAATTTGGCACAATAGTGGTGCGCTGGGTATGCCAGCCAATGATGGGACTAATCGTGTTTGGTACGCGCTATGGACGGTGGAAGCGGATGGTATTCACATTACTCATCATGCATTGAATTATGATATTGCTGTAACTGCGTCGACCATGAAAGCTGCCGGATTGCCGCCCGATTATCGGCTTACATTGGATTCTGGGATTTGGCCTAGCGATAGTGTTTTGCCGGAAATAGAACGACGACAACAGGGTCAACAGCTCAATCCTCCACCAGTTTTTTGGCCTTCTTCAACGATAGTTATTAAGAAGACGAGCAGCGTGCCGCGCTAACTACCGTGCTGTAGCCACGCGGCACAGTGTTGTTCAACGGAGTCAAAATCAGGCAGGACGAAATTACGAGTTCCAAATGGCAATGTGATAAGTGTGTCAACAATATTTGCACTGAGTAATGGTTTATTTTTATTTTCGCCTCTCAGCACAGTAGTTTCACGCTACTTTCAATAAATAGCGTAATGTACTTGCGCGTTTGGCTTAATTGCCTTCTATATGCACTTGCCATGGACTTTTACTGTCGCCAGAAAAATAAAAACGCACTGCAGGAGGATGCTGTTGTGCTCGGCGGATGGCAAACTCAATAAGATCGCGTGCTGTGCCGCTGGATTGGGCTCCGCCGTGCACTACGGTCTGCGGAGTAAAAACATCACCAATGTGGCGTAAATGTCGGTTGTAACCTTGCTGCCGTTGCGTATAAGCAGAATCAAAAAATGGAGCTTTCCACTAAGAGCTGCCGTGTACCAAGTTGTCCCAATAATCAACATGCAATTCTAATGCTGCCACGTTATCGCGGCGGGAGAAATTTTTTAAAAATAACTGTTCTGCTGGTGAGCAGGAATAGCACCCCTGTGAGGTGAACGGTTCTACCAAAATCTCACAGACGGCGCTGCAGCCCCTTCTGTAACTGCCGACAGTGGCGTCAGAACTATCAACTAAACGATAATATTTTTCATTGTGTCATTTCCTTCTAACTTGTATAATGAGTACACGTGTTTTTTTATTTTAGTCAAGAGAGGGAAAGTTATGCCGCAGCGTAAACCAACTTATGATAGCACTAATGTAGAGCGGTTTATGACAGGGCTTATTCGTCGTGCTCCACACGAACCCGAATTTCACCAATCCGTGCGCGAAGTGGCCGAAGTTATTATTCCCCATATTCGAAAAAATGATCGCATTACCAACGCTATTGTTTTTGAGCGCATGACTGAACCGGAGAGGGTGTTTATGTTTCGCATTATTTGGGAAGATGATAACGGTAATGTGCGCCTGAATCGTGGCTATCGAGTGCAATTTAACAACGCGCTCGGTCCTTACAAAGGCGGTTTGCGCTTTCATCCTTCGGTCAATATTAGTATTTTAAAATTTTTAGGGTTTGAACAGACTTTCAAGAATGCGCTTACTGGTCTGCCGCTGGGTGCAGCAAAAGGTGGTTCTGATTTCAACCCCCGAGGGAAATCCGACAAGGAAGTGTTACGTTTTTGTAAATCGTTTATGTTGGAATTATTTCGCCACATTGGGCCCAATTTGGACGTGCCAGCTGGTGACATCGGTGTGGGTGAACGTGAAATTGGTTATTTATTCGGACAGTATAAGCGGATTACCGGTGAATTTGCCTCCGGTGTGCTTACCGGCAAAGGTCTGACTTTTGGTGGTAGTCTAATTCGCCGTGAGGCTACTGGTTACGGTGCTGCTTACTTTGCCGAGGAAATGCTTAACGCTGTTAACGATGGATTAAAAGATAAAACCTGCGCTGTTTCCGGTAGTGGTAATGTTGCCCTGTATTGCGCACAAAAAATCATTCAGCTTGGTGGACGCGTGGTCACTATGTCTGACTCCGATGGTTTTATCTATGATAAAGAAGGCATTGACGAGAAAAAATTAGCGCGCATTATTGAACTCAAAAGCGCGCGGATGCGTATTCGTGAGTACGTCAAACACTATAAGAAAGCTAGCTACCATGCAGGTAAGCGTCCGTGGGGAGCCCCTGCTTTTGCCGCTTTTCCTTGTGCGACACAAAATGAAATTGATATTGAAGATGCTAAACGATTGCTTAAAAATAAATGTCGACTAGTAGTGGAAGGCGCAAACATGCCTACTACTATTGGCGCTTACAAATTATTACGCGACAAAGTTATTTTTGCTCCCGCCAAAGCGGCTAATGCCGGAGGTGTAGCAATTTCCGGTTTGGAAATGAGCCAAAACAGTCTCCGTCTTTCATGGTCGGAAGACGAAATGGAGGAACGCTTGCGTGATATTATGATCAGTATTCATAAGCAATGCGTAACACACGGTAAGCAGGGTAAAAAGCCGGTAGATTATGTAGTCGGGGCTAATATTGCTGGTTTTCTACGTGTTTCTGATGCTATGTTGGCACATGGTGTTTAATCATTAGGAAATGTCTAGTTATCCTCTAATTTTTGGTGCCTCTGGCCTAACTGGAACGGAAACAGCGCGATTGCTGTCGTTGGCAAAAGTGCCATTACGAGTTTCATATCGAGAGCAGGCTGATCTTAATGTTTTGCGTAATTATGCTGTTGAACCTGTTTATGCCGATTATGCCGATGTGAACACTATTAAAAAAGCGATGCAGGATGTTAGTAGCGCGTTATTGATACTTCCTATTCATGAGCAAATGGCGGAGTGGGGAAAGCGGGTTATCGATTGTGCAAAAAAAACTAAGTTGCCTCGGTTGGTTTTACTTTCCAATTTGGGGGCAAATGAACAATCAGCGAACGATATTCCCCGCATGCATGGTGAAATAATCGCCTCTCTCAAGGAAAGCGGCATTCCTTATGACATTGTTAAATCTGCGCCGTATTTTCAAAACCTATTTTGGAATGTTATTACCATCGTACGCAACCGCCAGTTTTCTCTTCCCTTGGACAACATAGAGATACCTTATATTGACGTACAAGATTTATCTATCGTTTTTGCTAAATTGCTGTACGAAACGCGTGAGGGAAACAATGAATATTATCTTACTGGACCGCAGCCATTGAGTATGTTCAGATTTTCGCGACAGCTAAGTTTAGCATTGGGGAAGAGTATTCGTTATGTCCCTTCGCCACCGCAGGCAGGAGCACAGACCTTTCGCGACATGGGTTTGACTCGTTGGTTATCACAGGCTATTGCCGACATGTACAAAGATTACGCCACCGGTAATTATAGTCAGATAACTAAGGATTTTGAGAAAATTATGGGGCGTAAGCCGACGGGCATTAGCAGTTTTCTTGAGCGCAATATTTCCGTTTTTACGGATCCGACTGTTCCTGCCGGTTTTTTGGAAAGTTAAACGGGCTCCCTGTTGAGGCGCCGTGTTTTTATATCATTGTTAATGTTGCCTGCCGCTTTTATCGGTGGGCGGGAATTGTGGCAGCAAAACGAAAGAAAAAAATGGAAAGCGCTGTTTTCTCGAACGTGGTCGGTGGATGCTAGTGTTCGTATTCCGTCCGGAGCGACTTTGCGTGACATTGCTGTTTTAAGTGTTGCTGTTGGCGCGCCGGTTAGCGAAACTGAATTTATAGACTTAGCGACTCGCCAACAGGTTTCGACTAAATTACGCTCCGGACGTTATCGTTTTGCCGCTGGTGATAATATGGAAAAAACACTTGCGGATATGGTGGTGGGTAACGTTATTGCCGAACGTTTTACTATTGTGGAAGGAACAACTATCGCGCAAGTGAGAAAAAAATTGGCTGCTGACGAGCGATTGCAAAACGACATTAAAAACATGAATGATAACGACATTCATCAAGCATTAGATATTAACCAGTCGTTTCTGGAAGGATTATTTTTGCCTGAAACTTATTTTTTTGAAGAAGATGACAAGGCGCTTAACATCTTGCGGCGATCACATCGCAACATGAAAAAAACATTGAATTCGTTGTGGGCAAAACGAAATGATAATAATTTGCTCTCCACTCCAGAAGATGCGTTAATACTGGCTTCTATTGTGGAAAAAGAAACTGGTGTAGCGGAAGAGCGGCCGCTGATCGCATCAGTATTTGTCAATCGGTTGCGGCGAGGCATTCCGTTACAAGCTGATCCTACGGTTATTTATGGTTTGGGAGAAAGTTTTAACGGCAATCTCACTCGCAAGCATTTGCGTGATAAATCTAATTCCTACAATACTTACGCCCATCGAGGCCTACCGCCAACGCCCATTGCTTTGCCCGGAAAGGCAGCAATAGAGTCGGTGCTTAATCCGCCTGACACGGCGTACTATTATTTTGTTGCCACCGGTGATGGAAGGCATGTTTTTTCTGAAACGTTGCGCGCGCATAATAATGCGGTGAATAAGTATCAACGGCGACAAAAACGTTGAAACACGGTAATTTCATCACTTTTGAAGGATTGGATGGTGCAGGAAAAACGACTCAGGCAGCATTGTTGGCGGCTACTTTGCGACAATCAGGCAAGGAAGTCATTGAAACACGTGAGCCGGGAGGCACTGAAATAGGTGAATCTCTTCGTTCTTTGGCTCTCAAAACAGAGGGGTTGGACGCCGTAACCGAAACTTTATTAATGCTGGCCGCACGCCGTGAACACATACATCATCTTATTAATCCAGCGTTGGCGCGAGGAGCTTGGGTCATTTGTGACCGTTTTAGTGACTCGACCTACGCTTATCAAGGTGGTGGGCGGGGTGTTTGTCAAAAATGGCTGCATGCTTGTCTCAGCGAAGTAGAAAACAGTTTGCAGCCGGCGGTTAGCTTTTATTTAGATGTGCCGCCGACATTTAGTGCACATCTGTCATCCAAAGATGTTTTTGAAACGGCGGGAGACAGTTTTTATAGCAGTGTTAAAAAGGCTTACCAAAAAATAATAATCGACAACCCTAAACGTGTTGTTTCTATTTCTTGGGAAAAAAACGGTGTCCGGCGGACAAGAGAAAGTATTGCTGAAGAAATTGCCGCTGTCGTTCGAGAGCGTTTTTTTAAATGACGACAGTGTTGCCTTGGCATCAGTATTTGGTGAACACAATTTCGTTCGCATCGGCAACGCTGATTACGGGACATCCCGGTGCAGGTAGTGAATCTTTGGCTTTAACGCTGGCTACAGTATTTGCGGATACGACAAGCGAGGCTGCTGATGCGGACATTATCGTTATTCGCCCAGAAAAAAATACCATTACTGTGGATGCGGTTCGTCAGGTAGTTGAGTTTTGCGCGTTAGCACCGCTTGTGGCACGGAGAAGGGTGGCTGTTTTTATTGATTCGGAGCGCATGAATATTGCTGCCGCTAATGCACTACTCAAAACGCTAGAAGAACCGAGTGCTGATAAAGCGCTTATTCTATCTGTTCATTCTCCCAGCTTACTGCCGCCGACTGTTACTAGCCGTTGTCGTATCTTGTTTGCTCCGTTGCCAACGGAAGCTGAAGCGGCAACGTGGTTACAAGCAAATGGTGGTGACGGAGAGTCTCTTTCCTTTTCTGGTGGTCTACCATTGGCGGCACTCAATACAGACATGCAAGCGGTGCGCACCGCAAAAGACTTGTTTAGTCAGGGAAATGACATTAACACTGCTGCTGCGGTTAAGACTTTGGTTTCCATTGACCTCTGGTTAGATTGTCTGCAAAAATGGACGGCAGACGGTGTACGAGCTGCAATGGGGCTTACCGCACGCTATTTTCCTGGTTCCGAATCGATACTCAGTGCATTGTGCGCCGACCCTCGTCGCTGGTTGGACGGTCATGCTCGCTTGTTAGATCAACGTCGCCTTGCTGCGCATCCGCTGGCACAAGATTTATTTATTTATAATGCACTGAATGAATACCGCCTCATTTTCACTCATTGACTCTCATTGCCATCCGCACTTTCCGCCGTTAGGAGATGACAGACAAGCTGTGCTTACGACAATGCGAGAACATGAAGTCAGCGCCGCCTTAGCCGTAGCGACAACGCATATGGAAATGGAGGCAGTCAGGGGGCTGGCAAAACAGTATCCGGGAATTTTTTATGCTGCTTGCGGTGTACATCCACTCAGTAACGATACCGAAGACGACAGTGAAGCGGCGCTTGTGCAGGCTTGTGGAGGGGACGTTTTAGCTGTAGGTGAAACGGGCTTAGATTTTTTTCGTGGGCAGGAAACGGAAGCCATGCAACGACGACGTTTTGCTGCTCACATTGCCGCCGCTCGAAAATTACAAAAACCATTAATTATTCACACTCGTGATTCGCAAGATGCGGTATTGGATATGTTGCGCGCCGAAAATGCTCGTGACGTTGGTGGTGTATTGCATTGCTTCACCGGGGATGCTAAACAGGCGAGGGCAGGGCTGGATATTAATTTCGTGGTGTCATTTTCCGGCATTGTGACATTCAAAAAATCTATCGCTATGCGTGATGTTGCGCGACTGATGCCAGCCGATGGTTATTTAGTTGAAACTGATTCACCTTATCTTGCTCCTGTTCCCTACCGAGGTAAAACTAACACGCCGGCTTATGTGCGTTATGTTGCCGAAACAATTGCCACTGTTCGTGGTCAAACATTAGCGCAAACAGCGGCAGAAACTTCCGCCACATTTAACCGGATATTTAAAAAATCAGTTGATTAGTTGTTTTATAGATTTCGTTTATTAATCTTTTGGTAAGCAATTAGTTGCGGACTGCGTCATGCAGTAATTTTATTTTGTTAACCCCAGTACTTCTTCCCAGAGTGCTCGCGGCAAGGTAATGCCGTGTCGTGTGGCAAATTCTCGAGTGGTGCGACTATTTTCACCGGGTAGGCGGGTGTTGGGCGCTGCTTCTGCGATGCGACAAAAAAGCCGCTCCATCTGTGCGTGAAAATTTTCCTGCTGCGGAGCAATTGCAATAAGAAGTTGACCGATGTATGGCGGCGTACCACTATCGTCAAAAAATGATGAGGCGTCAAAAGCTAGATTACCACCGGCCAGCGGCGCACACAGTATTTCTACCATCAGCGCGAGTGCGGAGCCTTTGGCCTCTCCCATTGGCAGCAGAGCGCCTGCAAGAGCTGCTGTTGCATCGGTGGTAGGTTGCCCAGTTGCGTCTACCGCCAAGCCCTGAGCGATGGATTCGCCTCGCTGTTTGGACGCCATGACTTTGCCTCGCGCTATTTTGGATAGCGATAAATCGACAAATAATGGTGGGGCGTTTTTGCGTGGCGCGGCAAAAGCAATAGGATTAGTACCATAAACGGCAGCGCCAACAGGCCACGGCGCCATGGCTTTGGGAGAATTGCTAAACGCCAATGCCAGTAGTCCAGCGGCAGCTAGTTGTTCTGCCCAATACCCCATGCGCCCACTGTGATGTGAATGATTCACGGCGGCACAAGCAATGCCAGCAGCGGGTGCAGTTTCTATTAATTTACGAACAGCCAATTCTAGTGCAGGATAAGCAAAGCCGGAAGCAGCGTCTATTTGCACGTAACCCGTTTTTAATTGTGTGGCAGTAGGTATGGCATTACCGCAAATCTTGCCAGTACGTACCTGTGCCACATAAGCCTGTAGCCGTCGTAGACCATGTCCTTGCTGACCGCATGCATCGGCGTCGGCAAGAGCCATTGCGGTTGATTTTGCCGCAACGTCGCTAACGCCGGCAGTAGTAAGCACGTTTTGTATTGTGACGGTTAACTCAGTTACTGAAACGATAATGTTATCGTCACTCATTTATTTATGGTGCAATTTATGGAATTAGTACAATTTTAGGCGCTGCAACATTGCCGGCCAATAAGTCAGCAAAAGCTCGCGCACCGTCACTTAGCGGGCGCGTTTCAAACCAATCTAGTGCCCCAAGTTTACCTTTGCCCATCCATTCTACTGTTTCTTTGAATTCGGTCATGGTGTACGTATAAGAACCAACTAAAACAATTTCTTGTAGCGTGAGGCGACGCATATCAAAACCACCATCAGCTGACGCCAAGCCAATATGCACGACCACGCCGCCTGGTGCGGTTATGGTAGATGCCTGCCGTCGTGTTTGTTCATGTCCAACGGCATCAATCACCACGTCCATCGCTGTTGGCAGAGCTTCGGGAGTAACAATATGGAAGTTTCCCGTTTTTTCTAGGGCTTTTCGCCTTCGTGGATTATTGTCAGCAATCCATACTTCTTTGGCACCACGTGCAGTTAGTGACAAGGCTGACGCCAAACCAATGGCGCCGCCGCCCAACACTGCTGTTTGACACTCGGCTAGCGAGCGACGGCTATGCACCACGCCTAAACCGGCAGTATGATGACCGCAAGCAAGTGGTTCTGCTAGCGACCCTTGCTGTAAAGATAATGAATTCGGTAGTGGTACGATATTTTGTGGCGGTATGGCTAGTTGCTCAGCAAATGCACCGGCGCGTGGTGGCATTGAAATAATTTGCCGTTGAAGGCATAGATTGGAACGTCCAGCGCGGCAATAATCACAAGTTTCACATACTACTAGCGGATTAACGGTAACACGAGCGCCACTGGGAAGCATTCCCGCCGCTTCGTGTCCTAGAATAAGTGGTGGTGGGCGGCGCTCGTCGTGTCCCAAATAAGCATGCATGTCTGAACCGCAAATGCCGACGGCATTAACATCAATAAGGGTATTGTCGTTATCTGCAATGGAATTAGGTTGTTCACAAAAACGAAGATTTTGTGAAGATTCATACAGAAGTGCTTTCATGGTGCGCTCTTTTTGGATATAGACAGGCTCATTTTTTTGTCAAGGAAGAATTTAATGTTAACAGGAAAAACTTTAATCCTATACGGGCGATGTTAATAATTGTATCGGAATTATTTTATTATTTTTGTAAAAATATGTTGGTATTAGTTAATTTAAATAAAAGAAGTTACTTTGCCAAAAAACCACCGTCTACAGGTAATAACAGCCCGGTCAAATATGCCGCAGCTGAGGAAGCTAAAAATACCGCGGCACCATCCATATCAGAAAGTGCCCCATTGCGTCCCAATAGGGTTGATGCCGCCAATTTTTCTATTAATTCTTTATCTTCAAAGACAATGTCAGTCATTTCACTGGGGAAAAACCCGGGAATGAGCGCATTGACGGTAATGCCGCGCTCGCCCCACGCTCGTGCTAGTAGCCGCGTAAGTTGCGCTACACCGCCTTTGGAAGCGCCATAGGCAGCATCTCCTAGTCCTGCGCGCAGCGATTGCAAAGAACCGACATTGATGATAGCACCGCCTTTATCCATACCGGTTGCTAATTCTCGTGATAAAAAAAATGGGGCGCCTAAATTAACAGCCAACGTTTTTTCCCAATTATCTAGGGTGATTGCTGATGTGGATTCGGCAGGGTCAGATGAAGATCGCAAATTAACGCCGGCGGCGTTTACTAAAATAGACGGTGCGCCAAAACACGCTGCTGCTTCCACCGCCGTTTGCGGAATGCTTCTAGTATCAGACAAATCTGCCGTAACTACTGCAGCTTGGTTGCCTCCACAAACATTAATAATTTCAGCCGCTGCATCATCAAGCTTGTTTTTACGCCGTCCAATGAGTACTGTGCGAGCTCCAGCTTGTGCCAGTGCCAGACCGATACGTCGCCCAATGCCAGTGCCGCCGCCGGTGATAACTGCCACCCGTCCGTGAAGACCGAATAGGTTATTAATGAAATTGTTCATAGCGGCTGCTTTCAGTTAGCTGTTATCGGACAAGTTTTCTGATTGTAGAATAAATTTTTCATCGGGAAACCATTTCGCCAAGCGCAAATCCGCAGTGCGGGCGTGTCCTTCCATGCCTTCTAATCGCGAAATACGTGCCGTAGCGGCACCAATATCGCGATTGGCTTCGCGCGTCATGCGTTGCCAAGTAACGGTTTTCATGAATTTTGCGACTGATAGACCACCAGTGTAACGTCCCGCGCCTTTTGTAGGCAAAATATGATTGGGTCCAGACACTTTGTCACCGTAAGCCACAGTGGTTTCTTCACCCAAAAAGAGAGAACCGTAATTTATAAGACGAGATTGCCACCAATCCAAGTTAGCGCAGTGTACTTCTAGATGTTCAGCCGCATAACGGTCAGATAGCACTGCCGCGTCTTCTTGCGAATCGGCTACAGCCACTTCACCATATTCTTGCCACGATTGCATGGCGTGAGAGCGGTTAGGTTCTGGTAATGCTTCTATCATCTGTGGTACCAATTGCATAACCTTATTTGCTAATGAAGATGACAATGATATAAGCCACGCTGGTGAGTTGGGGCCGTGTTCTGCCTGACCTACCAAGTCGCAGGCGACGATTTCAGCATCTGCCGTATCGTCTGCAATAACAAGAATTTCTGTCGGACCAGCAAACATGTCAATGCCGGTAAATCCATACAATAACCGTTTGGCCTCGGCTACATATTGGTTGCCAGGACCGGCCAGCACATCAGCAGAGTGACCAGAAAACAAGCCAAAGGCCATAGCCGCAATGCCTTGCACACCACCTAAATTCAAGATATGATCAGCGCCGCATAAATCTAACGTGTATAAAATTGCCGGATGCATACCGCCGTGCGCATTGCTAGGTGGTGAGCAGGCGATTATGTTTTTTACACCTGCTTCTTTGGCTGTGCCCACGCTCATAATCGCCGATGCTACATGTGCGTAGCGGCCACCCGGGACATAACAACCGGCGGTTTGTACGGGCACATGACGATGACCGGCGGTTACTCCCGGGTGTAATTCGGTTTGTGCATTGGGTAACCATGATTTTTGGGCGCGGGCAAAAGTGCACACTTGCTCACGGGCAAAAGCGATATCATTACGAATTGATTGCGGTACCCGCTTAGCAGCGGCAGCCCGAGCTTCAGGAGAAACGAGAATGTCACCATCCCAGCCGTCAAAATTACTGGTATAACGTCGTGCAGCTTCTTCGCCACCGCTTTCAATATCGTCTAGCATAGCGCGTACTTTGTCTCGCACATCACTTTCGCCGCTAGAAGCAGATTTTGGAGCTTTTTTTAAGAATTCAATAGACATATATTTCCCTTTCTACTTTAATTATTGTTGTTACTTGTACCGTAAATGTACTCTGGTAGCCATAGCGCAATTTGCGGGAAAATGATAATCAGAGCTAAGCCGATTAGCTGGATAATCATAAATTGAATCATGCCATAGTAAATATCTTTTAAAGGCCATTCCGGTACGACGCCTTTTAAGAAGTATGCTGATAGGGCTACCGGTGGTGACAGCCACGCAGTTTGTAGATTAACGGCAACCAAAATACCAAACCATAGCAAGTTAATGTCTAATTGTTCAACGAGTGGTATCAAAATTGGCACGATAATCAACACAATTGGAACCCACTCCAGTGGCCAGCCCAGTAAAAATATTAATGCCATTATGAGCATCAATGTTCCCATTTGGGACAACTCCAAACTGAGTAATAATTCGGTCAGCATTATTGGTGTTCCCAAACGAGAAAATACCGCACCAAAAAAATTGGATGCTGCCACCAATAATAAGATTAGTGCTGAAATTTCCAAAGTCTTAATCAGCGCATCGTTCATTTTTTTCCAGGTTAATCGGCGGTATGCTAGCCCTAGTAATAAAGCGCCAAAGGCACCACAGCCAGCTCCCTCGGTTGGCGTGGCAAAACCTAACAAAATACTACCCAACGCGGAGAACACCAGTAACGATGGTGGCACTAGGCCAAGAAAAAATTCACGCCAAATTTCTCCCATGTTTTCAGCTCGTTCAGCTACTGGCATAGCAGGACCTAACTTGGGATTAATAATACAGCGACCAACTGCATATAAGGCATATAGTACCGCCATCATGATTCCAGGAATAATGGCGGCAGCAAACAAATCAGTTACTGGTACTTCAAGTACAGGACCCATTACTACCAGCATGATGGATGGTGGAATAAGAATGCCTAGCGTTCCGCCTGCGGTAATAGTGCCAGCTGTTAACCGTATATCGTAGTTGGCACGATTCATTGTTTTTGCTGCCATGATGCCTAAAATCGTCACCGAAGCACCAACAATACCAGTAGCGGCGGCGAAAATAGTAGAGACAAATAATACAGCTAGGTAGAGTGCACCTCGAACTCTAGACAGCATTAGCCGTACGGCCTCAAATAGCCGTTCCATAAGTCCGGCCTGTTCCATTAGGATACCCATAAACACAAATAGCGGTACTGCGGCTAATGTCTGTTCCAACATGACGCTGTTAAACTGCAGAGTCATTAAATAAAAAACGACTTTACCGAATCCGAGATAACCAAAAACAAAACCTAAAAAGAGCAGAGTAAAAGAAATTGGAAAGCCGATAAAAATTGCAAAGAGCATTACTCCTAGCATAACGAGACCGAGTATTTCTGGGCTCATGGCCAAATCCCTCTTGTCATCGCATAATAACTTTTAAGGGCTTCTGATACGCCCTGAATGAGCAACAGCAAGACCCCAATAGGCATGGCGCTACGTGCTGGTGCGAGGTAAGGCATCCACGCCGAATCCATGCCACGTTCTCCGCTTTTCCACGCATCAAAAGCATAATCTGAGCATACCCATAAAAAGATAAGCATGCCGGGAAAGTACAACATAAAATAAAGAAAAAAGTCTACTGTCCCCTGCGTGCGTGGAGACCATAGACGGTATAAAAAGTCGGCGCGAATATGCACTCCACGCATTAGCGCATAGCCCGAGCCCAACATAAACATAGCACCATAAATCATGCGACTAAGGTCGTATGCCCACATGGTAGGAGCAATGAAAACGTAGCGGACAAATACCTCATACACCATGGCGGTGAATAACGGTACTGTCATCCAGCAAACAATTTTCCCCACGCGCAAGCTAAATTTGTCAATGCTGACAATGAGGCGTGCAGCTAGCGGCGACATATCATCGGGAAGACCAGTAGATGAGTCTCGCCGTTCGGCGATTAGTTCATCAACTAAATCAATTTCTGGTTCATCAGTTTTTTGATTCATGACTCACACTCTCTCTTGTGACAAAAAAAATACCCGCCGCAAAAAAGACGGCGGGTAAATAAAGAAAATATTGTTTCTTTATTATTTTTTGCTTTCCACGTAGGCATTGCCAAGATTGGCATTGGTGGTTTGTGCACCAGCCCAAAATGGAACTGCTACATCGGCAAAGTCACGCATAGATGTCCATACTTTGAGGAAGAATGGATTTTCTTTCTTGTGCTTGTCAAAAATGTTACTTACCGCATTCATGTACTCCGGAAAATAATCTTTGGGAGTATCATGCAACACCACTCCGTGATTTTCGGTGAGGTCTTTGAGGGCCTTGCCGTTTTCGTAAATACGATACGCCATGGCACGCATCAGAGAAGCATCAGCAGCAACTTCCATTGCCCGTTGGTTTTCCGGAGAGATGCTGTTCCACACATCTTTATTGATGTACATGTCAGCATTTACGACCACTTGGTGTAGACCTTGCAGATAATAATTTTTGAGGATTTTTTGAAAGCCAAAAACACTATCCGGTTTGGGGCAGCACCACTCAGCAGCGTCAATCGTACCTTTTTCAAGAGCTGGTAAGATGTCACCACCACCCATGGCTACGGCTGCTACGCCGATATCGTTATACGCTTGCCCTGGAATTCCTGGAGGAGCACGAAAACGATACTTACGAAAATCATCCATGCTGTTAATTGGCTCTTTGAACCAGCCTAGTGCTTCAGGACCAACCGGCTGCAACATTATTCCTTTAACATTGACGCCCATTTCGTCCCACAGTTCGTTGTACAGCTCTTTGCCGCCACCAAACATGTACCACGACACCCAAGCAATGTTGTCAATGCCCAAGCCGGCACCTGCCGCTGGTGAACCAAACAACATTGTTGCCGGATGTTTGCCTGACCAGTAATGCGTCCAAGCAAAGCCGCCTTCAACCAACCCTTTGTCTACAGCGTCAAGCGTTTCTTTGACGCCAACGATTGCGCCAGCTGGCAAAATTTCAATTTCAACTTCGCCGTTGGTGAGAGCTTTGACATTGTCCGCATAATCGCGTAGCATCGTAACTTCATCCGCTTTAGCAGAAATTACCGATTGAACTCGGATTTTTGTTTTTGCCGCTGCCGTTAAAGGCATGGCAACTGCTGCTACCGCAAGCGCGACAGTAACACTTTTCATTAAAGAATGATTCATGGGTTCTCTTCTCCTTGTAAGTTATGAATATCAAATCTCCCCAAATAGGAGATTTTTCTTATTGTAGCCTATTTGAAACAAACTAGAAGCAAATTAGCACAATAAATGGGCTGCGTAATAGTTTAAATCAATATGAATTGATAAATTTAAGGAGCAACACGGAGAAAAATTAGCGGCTTCAAATAGCTAAATCGCAACTTTCTAAATAAATTAATTCCATCATGTTTTACTATTATTCTGTAGCGCAAATTTATTTGTGTGTGATTGTGGAATGATTAAATATTCAATTTCAAAAGTAAAATTAGTTTTTGCCATCTCGCTTGCCACGATGGTTAGTGGTTGTGATCAGTTATCACAATTTATTTTAACGTGTTGAATGCGCAAGAAACGGTTAGCCGCTTGCTATAAGTGGTGGCAAGAAAATGACCACTGTGCGATACTGAAGCATTATTGGTAAGAAACACGATAAGGATTTATATTTTTAATGGTGTTTGCAAACCTATTTATTGACAAGTGATTTGTAGTGAGGTATTTAATATTTTGGGCTGTTCCGTCAAATAAATCGGATGGAATGTAAAGCCGACTATTTTAACTTCCGAAGTTTTTTCAATCATCTTATTATTTATTTGTTCGGTTAATTCGTGTTGCGTTGTTCAAGCCAGTGAGCAAAGCCCGCCACGGTTAAAGAAATGTCGTGATGATGACGGGATATATCATTGTCAAATCCTTTTTTTGCAGCCACTTCGGCAAACCATGTATTTAATTGCGTTCGAAATGTGGTGACAAATCCGTTTTCATTCGCAATTGGTTCGGCTAGTGCAATCCATTCATACATACTTTCAATTTGCAATTCTGCAATTGTTGCAGTATTGGGAATTACTCCATAATGCGCTAATGCCGCCCATTTAGTGTTTAGTGCTTGCAGTTTTCGCAACGAGGTTTCCATTGCTGTCGGATCAAACTGTGTGGGCGGCATTACCGGAAAAATAAGTGCGTTATTTCCTTGTTGATAATATGACACGCCGTAGGCGTCGCCGGCATAAAAAGTATCGCGCGTCGCATCGTACACACTTAAATGGTGCCAAGCGTGGCCCGGTGTGTACAACGCGGTAAGTTGGCGTTTAGCGTCTAACATAACGCTTTCTCCGTCTGCTAAAATGCGGGTTCGGGTGGCGTTTATGGGTAACAATTCGCCGTATTGTTCATCAAACCATTTTTTCCCGTATAGCTTTGTTACGCCGGGGACCAGTTTTTTATGAGGATTAATGAGGTGTTTGATAGCGCTTGGATGACCGGCTAAAGTGGCATTGGGAAATAATTGCATTAGCTGAGCGGCAGCGCCAGCATGGTCCAAATGAGCGTGTGTCACAATAATCCATTGCACTTGTTCAGGAGCAATTTGTTGCGCTGCCAACGTGTCCATAATAGTGGCGATACCATTTTTTGCACCGCAATCCACTAGGGCGGAGGCACCTTTTTCCACAATTAAATAACAACAGCTATATTGTGGGGCAGGGTGAGAAACATCAATACGCCATACGCCGGGCAAAGATTCTTGATAGAGCAAAGACATTAATCCCAAAGAGAAACTAAAATACGACCGCTCAATTCACCAGCTAGTACCTTTTCTCCCCCCGCTATCACACCATCCAAGCCAACAACACAATTTTGGACACGGGTGTAATCGTTAGCTGTTAGTGTGTCCGCCAAAAGTTGCCATGCTTTGGCGCGCAATTGTTGCGGGATCATTACCGAATCAACACCATCCAACCTTACACCGCGAAGAATAAAGGGCGCAACAGTTGTGTTGAGTGACATGCCGCCGGCTAAGCCGCAAGCCGCAACAACGCCACCATAGTTGGTTTCAGCAAGCAAGCGCGCTAACACTTTTCCGCCAACGGTATCTACAGCACCGTCCCAGCGAGATTTTTCTAATGGTTTAGCGTCGGCACTCATTTCTTCACGAGTGATAACATTAGTTGCTCCCATTTCATAAAGATAATCGGCGGCAGCAAGACGACTAACGGCAGTGACGGTATAGCCCAGTCGCGCCAGTAGGCGAACAGCAAAGCTGCCAACGCCTCCGGAAGCACCGCTCACGGCAATTTGTCCGCCTGCTGGCACGTGGCCACTATCGCGCAGTGCAATGACGCATAGAGCAGCAGTGAGTCCGGCGGTACCGCAAGTCATTGCTTTGCGAGCATCTATACCTGCCGGCAAAGATGACAACCAGCCTGCTTGCGCACGAGCATACTGGGCAAAGCCGCCACTGTGTTTTTCCCCAACGCCGAAACCAGTCAGTAATACGTTGTCGCCGACAGCAAAATTTGGAGAGTCTGAAGCGGCAACTTCACCGGCATAATCTATGCCCGGCACAATGGGGGAAGATCGCAAAATTTTTCCTTTGCCGGTGACGGCGAGTGCATCTTTGTAATTAATACCTGACCAAGCGACGCGCACTAATACATCGCCGTCGGCAAGCACGGCGCTGTCGGTATCTTCTATTGTGAGAACATGTTTCTTGTCAGCTTCGCGTGCTACAAGTGCTTTAAATTGGGAGTTGAGGGTTATGTTAGTCATGCTTTAAATTTTAGCATGCTGAAAATAAAACGTTCATATTTTTGCTACAAAATTAGAATTTGATAAAAATCAAGTATTTGTACCGTGCTGATATTCTAATTAAGGTCAGAGGTAGATATTTCTATAATTAAAACCGTATGATGAAAAATAATGAAATTAATTGTTATGTTATTAGGATAGGTTTTTCTTTTAGTAGCAAAGGTATGTCATTCAAAAAGTTTATGCTTGTCAAATGTATGTATAAACTGTAGCAACCAAATAATAATTCCCGAAATAGAGCCTACTGCCACTAAAAATATTTGTAGTGGCGCTACTCGTTTATATATTGGTGGAAAAAACCTACCGCCTATTCCAGTTCCTGCCTCCAAAGAAGCTGGGTGTTGTGCTAGAGAAATATAAACTGCCGCACCAAAAAATGTGCCTCAATTGAATAGTGCTATTACCTGTAAAATCATTAACCAGCCGCTGTTTGTGTATAACAATCAATCGTAGCACTTAATTATATTAATATAATTTATCTATTAACTCTTTCATAATAAGTATGTTTTTCTCTTTTCTTTATTCAAAAGTGCAAAAAGAAAGAGACCCAATGGGGAATTAAAGTAAAAAAAGATTCTTTCTTTAGTATAGTGTTCCAACATGCTTTGAATTCGGGGGAGGGTGGATAGTTATTTTCGCCTGTTGGATCGACATCTTTTATCAGAATGGCTAATTTTAATCTCGCCTGTTACGCATAATATCGACAAAAATCAATGGAGCCTCTTACCTCAGAAATACTGTCATCTTGCGTATGTTTTGCTTCGTGAGTGATAATGCTGATAAATTCTAATTGATTATCCTCTAATTGTTTCGCTACTTTGTCTGACAAATTTGCCCGTTTATTGAATCCGAATTTCTGCCAAAAGTCTTGTGCTGCAAGTGCTTTATTAAATTCTATCTTTACAAATTAAATAATTCAAAATTCCCACCACGGGCAACTAAATTTTCACAACAATGTCTTTCATTAATAAAACGCAATAAGTAATTAGGTCCACCAGCTTTAGGCCCTGTTCCTGAAAGTCCTGAGCCCCCAAAGGGTTGTGCTCCAACAACGGCTCCTATCATGTTGCGGTTTATATAGGTATTTCCTATCCGTGTATTGTCGATTATTTTATTAGCAAAAGACATTACTCGACTGTGAATGCCAAGTGTTAAATTATAGTGAGTGTTATTAATTTCAGCAATCACTTTGTCCAGCTCGTTAGAACTATAACGAATTATGTGCAATACTGGGCCGAACACCTCCTCTTGTAACTGAGATAAACTTTTTAGCTCAACAAGTGTTGGCGCAACAAAATGTTCAAATTCACTGTCGTTTATACTGGTCTGAAAGAGTAGTGTTGCTTCTTTCTTCATTTTGTTAATATGTTTATTAAGGCGCGTTGCTGCTATTTGGTCTATGACTGGACCAACATCTGTTGATAGCTTCTGAGGCTGACCTACATTTAGCTCCTTCATAGCACCAATTAGTAGCTCAATTGCCGATTCTGCAACCTCTTCTTGTAACCAAAGAACTCGCATAGCGGAGCAACGCTGTCCTGCACTTTTGAAAGCAGATAAAACAACATCATCAACTAATGTTTCAAGCAACACGGAAGAATCAGTTACCATACAATTTTGCCCACCTGTTTCAGCAATAAGTGTTGCTATAGACCCTTTACGTTTCGCTAATTGTTGATTGATAATAGAGGCAGTCTGGGTTGAGCCAGTAAAAGCTACGCCTGCTAATTGGGGATTGGTAAAGACTATCTCCGCTATTTTTGCACCGTCTCCAATAGCTAGTTGCAGTACATCTTCTGGAATGCCAGCTTTACGGCATAGCTGTAGAGTAAATTGAGCAATGTATGGCGTTTGCTCAGCAGGTTTAGCGATGACAGTATTGCCCGTTACTAATGCAGCCATTACCTGACCCATAAAGATGGCTAAAGGAAAATTCCAAGGACTGATACATACAAACACTCCTTTACCATGAAAACTAAGATAGTTACTTTCGCCTGTTGGACCAGACATCTTTATCGGAGTGGCTAATTTTAATCTCGCCTGTTGCGCATAATATCGACAAAAATCAATAGCTTCTCTTACTTCAGAAATACTATCATCTTGCGTACGTTTTGCTTCGTTAGTGATAATACTGATAAGTTCTAATTGATTATCCTCTAATTGCTTCGCTACTTTGTCTAACAAATCTGCCCGTTTATTGAATCCGAGCTTCTGCCAAGAGTCTTGTACTGCAAGTGCTTTGTTAAAAATTTGTTGTATTTCTTTTTCACTATGTTGTTTAACAATAGGAATATTAGACGTTACTTGTAATTGTGCAACTTGTATTGAACAACTCAAATCCAGACCTTTAGAGTTATCTCGTAAATCATTTTGATGGCGATATAAATCACACGGTAACGGAATACTTGGGTTAGAGTGCGTAGTATTATTTTTCACTAATTCAAGCGTATCTTTTACCAAGTGATTTGGAGCAACTTTTGCATCTAAAAAACGATTAACAAATGAACTGTTTGCACCGTTTTCAAGTAACCTTCTAACCAAATAGGGTAATAATTTTTCATGTTTCCCAACAGGTGCATATACTCTAATAGGAGCGGCTTCATTTTTATTATTATCAAGATAACATTGATATAATGTACTACCCATACCGTGTAGACGTTGAAATTCAAATTCTATATTACTTCCTTCGGTCAATTTTTCAATATAAGCAAGGCTGTAAGCATTATGAGTAGCGAATTGAGGATAGATGTCATTACAATTTTTTAATAAATAGCTTGCACAAACCTCATAACAAAAATCTGTATTTTCTTTACGTGTAAAAACTGGATAATCATTTAAACCCAACTCTTGTGCATGCTTGATTTCCGTATCCCAGTAAGCGCCTTTAACGAGTCTAACAATGATTTTTCTTTGGGACGATTTAGCCAGCTCCACTAGCCATTTCAACACAAGGTAAGCACGTTTTTGATAAGCCTGTACAACCAAACCAAGACCATTCCAATCTATTAATTCTGGTTCAAATGCGAGTATTGAAAATAAATCAAGTGATAAATCTAAACGATCTGCTTCTTCAGCATCAATGCTAATACTAATTCCGTAGCTTTTTGCCAAAACACATAATTGAACAAGCTTAGGTAATAATTCCTTAATAATAGTATCTTTTTGAAGGTGCTCATAGCGAGGATGCAAAGCGGATAATTTGATAGAAACATTAGCCGCATGGTAAATACTTTGATTACAATCGCTATTATTGTTCGATTTTTTTAGTTGCTTTTTTCCTATAGTATGAATGGCTTCTGTATAAGAGGCTAAATAGTCAGCTGCTTGTTGGGCACTTCTTGCCCCCTCACCAAGCATATCAAAGGAATACAAAAAACGGTTGTCACAACGTTTCAATGCTTTGTCTATTGTTTCACCAAGTACATATTGCTTACTCATAATTTCGATTGCCTTATACATAGCTTGCCTTATCAAAGGTTCGCCAAGGCGACTGAAAGTACGTTTAAACCAATTAGCAGGCTGATCGATCAAGTCATCATCGAGTGTAATTATTTTTCCTGTAAACAATAATCCCCATGTTGAAGCATTCACTAAAAGACTGGAAGATTCTCCAATATGTTTTGACCAATTTCCAGATTTGATTTTTTCTTCAATAAGTTTATCTGCAGTGAAACTATCTTTTACTCGCAACAAGGACTCAGCTAAGCACATTAAAGCAATGCCCTCTTGATTAGATAAAGAAAATTCAAGCAAGAAAAGACTCAACAAATCACCTTTATAGTTTTGCCGAGATTGCTCAACAAGATTAATGGCTTCAGTTCTAATATATTCTCGCTGTTCTACGCTAACCTCATTATTCCGAAGCAAACCTTCAACAGAGGACAATTCATCTGTCAATTTACTAGAAACAATAGTTTTTTTTAATTGATTTAAGCGTTTCATAATCATAAGAGTATTGGTTTAACTGTCATTGGAAGTGCGGAGTGCTACATTGTACGAGATAGTGTTTACTTGCCTGATAACTTCTGCACGATTTATAGCACACTGTTCAGGCGTTATCTTTTTTTGCAACGGCTCGGTAATATCATCTAAGTATTCAATAATTACATCTGATTTAAAAAAGAATTGAACCCATATCGGTAATTAAAATTATATAACTAACGCTTGCCATCAGCCACCGTTTAACTCAGAGCGAAGCTACGAGTGAAACATTCGGCTGGATGGATTTGTTAAATAATTTACTCCTCAATGAGATTATATGGACAAACTAAAGTAGTTTTATCTTTAGGGCGATCAAAAATATCGTGTTTCTTAAACCTTAATGTAATATGCAAATAAGTCTTACTTAAATTTATTCAAATACTTTCTTATCTTATTGATTTTTTGTAGGCTCATAAGCCAAAAATAAACTTCATTGTCATCTTCTTTTATAGTACCGATACCAAAAATATAGACACAAACCTGATAACTAATAAATTTCTCTACATTATTACTACAAATAGAAGGAAATTCCAAGGGATTAATAACTGTCAGATGGCGAGTATAGTTATCTCGTCTTTGTTGGTTTAATGTAAATGAAATAAAATCAAGAGGATCAATTATTTTTTAAAAAGAGTTTAACCAATTCGTTATGACGCATTCTTCTACCTTAGCGGATATGTAAACGTTACCTTCTGCATCGCTATTTAAAATGACAATTGTATTAAGTGTGTGCATATGTAGTCTCCTTATACTATCTAATGGCGCAAGTTAAATGACATTTGAGTTTCAAGTTTAACAGAAAGTTTATTTTCGTTATTAAACTAAACGAAGATGGAATGCCTGCCGAAGGCAGGTGTCCGCTTAAACGGTTTGTTCGTCTGCCTTGCGAGCGAACAATACGGAAAGTACCTTAACTTGCAACATTCGTCCTGCCCGCAAAGCAGTACAAATGCTCAAAACAGCAGCGCATTTATGCGTCTGACTGCTTTTACTTGTTATATTTATTCAACACATATATACCAGAGAGTATTAACGCCGCGCCTACATAATCCAAGATGACTAGAGGTTCGCCGACAATAAGAACAGCAATTACCAGCGCAACTACAGGCGGAAGATAAGTTACAGAGGCCGCCTTCACCGCGCCTAGCGCATCAACCAGATAGTAGTAGATGACATAAGCTAGACCTGTACCAATAACACCCAAACCAACGACAGTTGAAGTCAATGCCCAACCGTTAGAGCTCAGCTTGCTGAAATCTTCAAGGTTCGTAGCCAAAAGCAGAAATACAGCTGCAATACCAAGCTGATAAGTTACTAGGGCTGAATTCTCTATATTAAGTGGGATTATGTACTTTTTGGCATATACAAAAGAAAGGCCTAGACTGAGTGAGCCTAAAGCCATCCAAGAAACACCTAGCAGCAAATTGTTATCCAAAGTCCCAGAAAACGGCTTGGTTATCAAAGATATACCCACTAATGCCATCAAACACCCTATCAATTTTTCTTTGCCAAAAGACTCTTCTTCAAGAAATATAACAGCCGCAATAAATGAAAATAGTGGAATTGAGCCGCTAACTGCTCCGGCAACTCCTGAATACAGCAATTCTGTTCCCTTCACGAAAGCAAAGAAATACACCGATGTTGCCAAGAACGACATGACCACAAAATGGTGGGTATTCGCAATGTGCTCTGCTTTGAGAGTTCTTTTATACAAAGAGTAAAACAACAGCGGCAGAAAACCAGCAACTACCCTCAACAAAACCACTTGCCCAGGTGAAATATACTTGACAGCAATTTTCATAAACATGAAGCTTGTGCCCCAAATAACCCCTAGAGTTACAAATAATATATAAACAATTCTCAAGTGCTCTCCTTGGAAATATAATGTTGCGAGTTAAGTGGTATCTGAGTTTCAAGTTTAACAGAAAATTTATTTTCGTTGTTAAACTAAACGAAGATGGAATGCCTACCGAAGGCAGGTGTCCGCTTTGCGGGCGAATAAAGCAGAAAGTGCCTAACTTGATGTCAAATTATATTTGAACTAATACATATAAAGCCTGCCTAATAACCCTTATTATATATGGCGATTGCAATTTCTACTAGTGAAATCATACCTACAAATTACGATAGAAACAGGACTTTATTTAAGCTATATGACTAACAATTTAGCACTCTCAGTTAGGTAATCCAATATCATATCTCATTCGCATTCCTTTGAACGTCAGTGTGCCGACAGAAGCTCAAAAGTGATATTTACCTAATATACATAAATTCTTGCCTTTAACTTCTGTGGGTTGAAATAGATATGCTGCGGCTGGAAATTCATTGTGTTGGGCCAGCACTTCAATGGCTCATCAATGCCAGAACATAAACCAGTTACAAGTCTGGTAGCGACACTGAAACAATTGCTAATCTGTAATGGAGGTTCCCAAATTTCTTCTTTAGCAATGACATTAAAAACAGTTGATAAATTGTTTGTTATGCGAGGGAAAATAACTTCATATTCTGAATCCCCCATCCGAGTATTCACTTCAATCAAATTTAGTTTGCCTTGTTGATCTACTCACAACCCTAAATAAATTGCCCCATTAAAGATGATTCCCATATGCCTGAGAACTCCAAGCATTGGGTCAAGAATTTCAGATCGTATCCGTCTTTTCAATTTAATAATCTCTCTTGGATGAGGAGATAAACCCCTCATACCGTCGCAGTTTGTGCATTGATCGTCGCAATGGCTTTTTTTATAATCTTGAGCAGAAGGTAGTTGAACTACACTATATTTATTTAATAGGTAATGGGCTGAATAATCAAAACCCTCTAGGTAGTCTTCGACAAGAAATCTGTAAGGGGGGGCATTTTGTTTTCGTAATGCCCGTAGCTGACATAATAAGTCCAGAGTAGGCTGAGATGGAGATACTTGAATGGCTCCATTACCATTCAAGGTCAACCAATTTTCACAAGGAGGAATATTTATGAACATGGACTTATTCGACCCAATATTTAAATTGCAGGATGCACGCCTAAACAAACTTGGAGATCCTTTTTCAGAGCCTAATAATTTCATAATAGGCTTTAATCGTTCAACCAAAGTATCGTTTTTGTCTAGAAACCACTCCTCCACAATACGAAAGTCATCCAACAGTTGATGAAGTGCACTCTTAATTGCATTTGCATCTCTATGATACCAAGCTGCAGCACATTGGATTTGGATAGGTGATTTAGTATCACTGATTTGTTGTAAACGACTAGTTTATCAATATATTGACATGCAAAAATCTTTTGATGTGCTAGACCTCATTTTATCTCGCACCGGTACGGTGATTGTCTTCGACTTTTTTTAAGCGAGATGGAGTAAAAGGGAAATCTCATTTGGGCGGTGGACACTCAATAGGTGAATTTTACGAAACTATTGAGAAAAATGGATTTAAAATTCATAAAGATTTGGATGTTACATCTAAAGTAAGTCCGAACCTTCGACTTGTAAACGAAATACTGACGGATCGTATTTTACCTTTTATTGAAACCTTGGATCAATTTCTTTCAAAAAGACACAAAACACATTTAAGTTTTTTAATTTATTTTCAGTAAAAAATTGAAAAAACTTAAGTTTAAATACTCTTTAAAGCGAAACCATGAGTCTTTTGAGAAGTTTAAAACCTACAGACTCGTTGTCATTAAAAAATCCTAACAAAACACTCTGGCAGACTACTATGCCACCTCTAAGCTTGACTCTTCATATAGCACTTTTCGTTGCACAAGCACTTAATCTGACTTTCACTGCGTTGATTGTTTTGTGCATTTCAGCTACACTAACACAAAACAATCAGCTCCGTTTTGGCAACTTAGCCGAGTGTTAGTTCAAAAGGAAGTTAGATAGTGGAAATACGACAATATAGAGAATCTGATTTAGATTCTGTCCTTGAGTCCTGGGAAGTTGCGACTCGTTTAGCTCACGAATTTATGACTGATGAGTTCATCGCGCAGGAACGAAAAAATGTAGCTGAAATGTATATACCAAATACAGATACATGGGTTGCAGAGCTTGATGGTGAAGTAAAGGGCTTTATTTCACTAATGAGTAATGAGATCGGCGCGATTTTTCTTCAGCCAAATTATCATGGTAAAGGTATTGGTAAAGCGCTCATGGATAAGGCTCAATTTCTTCACGGAGATTTAGAAGTTGAGGTTTTCAAAGAAAACGCTATTGGGCGTAATTTTTATTCAAAATATGGCTTTGAATATCTAGAAGAAAAGCATCATGAACCAACCGGACAACAATTATTGCGCCTGAAATTTACAGCTAACAAATCAAGTAATCGGGACGCCGTAACCGGCGCTCACTTCTTGCGACGTTAGATTCATACCTATGTCATTAATAATTAACCATTACTCAGAAGATTATAAATATCTTTCAAGTTTAATATGGTAAATTTTATAGCTTAGCACAGCTGTATTTCTTTCATCTATTGTGGTTGTTGCCCTTGTGGCAGGAAATTTTGATAAATAATTAATTTTAAAGTAGATAGCCATATATTAACTAGAATTGTTTTAATCATAAGTTGATTAACAATTTTTTATTTTTTACTTCTGAAACACTTGTGACTTATTTTGTAACAGTCCAAGGACTTACATTCCTCTATATTTGTTTTTCAGGTTAGATGAGTTCTAATAATAACTTTTGCTTAATTTCTTTATATTTGTGATTTTTTTTATAGGGAATATCAAATAATAACTAATATGCAAAAGAATGCTAAAAATAATTAAATCAAACACCAAGATATATTTTAATGATAAAGCGTAAATTTATGAAAGCCGTAATTACATCAGACTACAGTTCTGTTGACGTATTAGAGGTTAAAGACATTGATAAACTAGAAATTAGCGATAAAGAAATTTTAATTCGTATCCATGCTTGTTCAGTGAACCTGATTGATTGGAAAATATAATTGAAAATAGTGAGTGGCAAAAAACCTCCAAAAATTCTTAGCGGAGACTTCTCTAGTATTGTAGATAAAACAGGCTCAGAAATTAATATTTAATATAGGCGATGAGAGGTGGGGACATGTTAATGCACTAAAAGGCGGCTCATATACCGAATATATAAAAGTAAATATTGAACAATTTTTATCTTATCTTGCTGTAGAGCGTCATGTATCTCCATCTACTCAAAATCAACCATTAATTCCTTAATCTTTCTTTGCGAGCAGGTATTAAATATTTCCTTGCAGATGCTCAAATAATTTCTGTAAGAGTTAACAACCAAACTCAGCGGCCTGCCGATTGCGGGTCCGTTGGAATGTTTTGTTAGCAATAATTGGCTCAACTATGACAAACTGCCTCAATATTGTGGCCATCTGGGTCAATAACAAACGCACCGTAATAATTAGGATGGTAAATTTCTCTTACTCCTGGCTTTCCGTTATCGGTTGCGCCAGCAGATAATGCGGCTTCATAAAAAGCATCTACTTGACTACGTGTTTCAGCCAAAAAAGCAACGTGCATGCGTTTGTGTGCTTGCCCATCAGGACCAAACCAAAATTCAGCTTTTCCTTTTTTTCCGAATCCAGCCCAGCCCTGTTCTTCCATAACTAATTCTATTCCGAGGGGGGATAAACTCTTCGTATAGAAATTTTTACTTTTTTCGTAATCAGAAATTACAAAACCAATATGGTCAATTATCATATTTTTTCCTTATAGATTTCTAATGTTGGGAGTTAAGTGGCATCCGAGTTTTTAGTTTAACAGAAAACTTGTTTTTGTTGTTAAGCTAAACGAAGACAGCAGGTCTGTCAAAGCAGATATCGTTTTGTGTGTGCTTTACCTTTGCTTGTTATATTCTATTAGTTAACATCAAAATAATTTCTAAACCAAGACTAAGAATAGTTACAAGCGCAACGATTAAAAATAATAGATAACTTCCCTCTAAATCTCCTTTTATTTTCTTGTTAGTTTTTTATTAGCAATAGTTTCTGAGTAAGGACAAACAGAAATCTATTTGTTAGATTTGCAACAAAAGCGCTTGATAATAGAGCGGTAATCAAAATCGCTGATATGAGTAAAATAACTAATAATACCAGCGTATTAGATACATGACTTAAAGCTTGTATAAGCCCAAAATATATTGCGATTTTTACAAAAACCCCATGCCAAATATAAACAAATAAAAGCTCTAGAAATACCCAAGAAATATCCAACATCACTAACATAACCGGCGCATAACGAAACGATTATGCTAAGTAATAAAGGAAATTTAAACTGTGTGATTATTGGGAGGAAAATTTTCCATATAAACATACTAAACAAAAACCAAAGGATCCAAACCTGGCGAGGACAAATTATTGCTATACACCCGATTGTGCTAAATATCCGGCTAAAAGAAAGATTTTCTTATGCTTACTTATTTTTGGTGATAAAAGAGTGAAATGGTTTATTAAAGATCATACAATTGTCAATTTTTACCAGTTCCTTAATGCCATATCAAGTTTTCAGAGGAAATTTAAGAAAAACACCTCATATTTTACTGATTTTGTTTTAATAAAAAATAAAGCTATAATTAACAGTTGGTCGGAATAGTTCGCCTGTTTGCAAAAGTCATTGCTTGAAGCCGTATCGTTGATATTAATCATAAAGAGACTTTTATAAAATCACTTTCTCAAATTTAATCACTCTGTATTGGATATTGTAATAGCCTTTCAAATATAAAGTCAGTAGCGTACTGAGAGCTACCAAAACAATCGCTCTTTAGTATTGTTAGCAGAGGATGAGTTAGCTTGGACAAAGCTCACTGCCAAAATAATTAAACTAATTAAAAATCAATCAAATTGCGGGCTAAAACCTGTTGAGGAAAATAGTAATGGAAAATTTTAAAGAATTAAACTTGCCAGAAGCACTCAATCATACATTAGAGCACATGCAGTTCTTAGCGCCTACGCCAATTCAGGCGAAAGCAATACCGGTTGCTATGTCAGGAAAAGATATCTTAGGGTCAGCTCAGACAGGAACTGGAAAAACAGCAGCATTTGGTATTCCACTAATAGCTAAATTGATGATGAATACTCTTTCAGCAGGGTTGATTATGACCCCAACGCGTGAACTGGCAGCTCAGGTGATGAAACAGCTGCAAATAATGGCGGGTAAAAAAGCAAAAATAAAAAGCGCTTTGCTTATTGGTGGAGAATCTATGTTGAAGCAAATTCAACAATTAAATAACGATCCTCGTTTGTTTGTGGGAACGCCTGGGCGAATCAATGATCATTTAGAAAGAGGAAGTCTAAAACTTAACGAAATTGATTTTTTAGTGTTGGATGAAACAGATCGTATGTTAGATATGGGGTTTACTATACAAATTGATAAGATTATCAAAAAAATACCGAAACAACGTCAAACTCTACTGTTCTCCGCTACGTTACCTAAAAATATCATAAAAATATCTGATAAATATCTAACCTCTCCAATTCATATGGCGATAAAAAGTGAATTTGAGTCGCAAATCAAACACGAAGTCTTAAAAACTTCTGAAGAAGATAAATACAATTTGTTATTGGAGCAATTAGAATCTCGTAAAGGCTCTATTATTGTATTTGTAAAAACAAAATATGGAACAGAAAAGTTATCCAAAAAAGTATCAAAATCAGGTTTTAGCGCTGATGCTATCCATGGTAATTTAAGACAAAATGTGCGCAATAAAGTAATTTCAAATTACCGTGAAAAGAAATTTAAAGTATTATTTGCAACCGATGTTGCTTCTCGTGGGTTAGATATACGACACATTGAACATGTTATTAACTATGATTTTCCTCAATGTGCAGAGGATTACATTCATCGCATAGGGCGGACCGGTCGTGCTGGAGCAACGGGAGAGGCGCTTTGTTTTATTACTCCTGAGCAACATGGTAAGTGGAATGTTATTAATCGAATGCTTAAGCTAGATCAACCATTGGAAGTATCTTCTACATCCACTAAGAAAAAAATAAGTAAAAAAAGACCGTTTCGCACTCAACGTAAAACATTTCAAAAAAATAAAAAAATAAAAGCGTAATAAACTTGATTTTTTATTAACTTATGGCAAGAAAAATTAATGTGTTCTTATGATTAATTTGTTTTAACGGTTATTCTGGCGACGTTCGGACTCTTTTAGATATTTCTTTCTTAACCGAATATTGGAGGGAGTGACCTCCACAAACTCATCATCTCCGATGTAATCTATGGCTTCTTCTAAACCTAATTTTCTAGGTGGTACTAGGTTGAGAGCATCATCTTTTCCTGAAGCTCGTACGTTAGTTAATTTTTTATTCTTAGTTGGGTTTACATTAAGATCACTACCCTTTAAATGCTCTCCGATAATCATGCCTTCGTAAACGGGAATTGCAGGATCTATAAATAGCGGGCCTCTTTCTTGTAACTTCCATAAGCTAAAAGCCATTGCTGTACCTGATTCGCTACAGATTAAGCTGCCCACTTCACGGTGCTCTATATCGCCTTTGTAGGGCTCGTATTTTTCAAAAACAGAGGTAAGAATACCTTCACCTTTGGTGAGAGTAGTGAACTGGGATTTAAAACCGAGTAACCCTCGTGTGGGTATAAAATATTCCATCATGTTTGATCCATTATGTTCTTGTAGATTAAGCATGTCACCTTTGCGTTTTCCCATTTCGGCAATAACATTTCCGGCAAACTCGCTAGGTAAGGATATGCTGACACGTTCAATGGGCTCAAGCCTTTTGTTGTTCTCAAATTGATAAATAACCTGAGGGGTGCCTATTTGTAATTCAAACCCTTCTCGTCTCATGCTTTCAACTAGAACAGCTAAATGGAGTTCGCCACGACCACAAACAATAAAGCATTCGGGATCACTAAAATCCATACTCATTCCGATATTGGTTTCTAGCTCCCTTTCTAAACGTTCTCTAATTTGTCTTGAAGTTAGTAATTTTCCTTCTTTCCCAGCAAAAGGGGAAGAGTTGACCATAAACGCCATTTTTAAAGTAGGTTCATCAATATTAATGGAGGGCATTGGGCTTTCTTTGGCATCAAATACAATGGTGTCTCCTACATAAATATCGCTGATTCCTGCGATGATAACAACATCGCCACTATAGGCAGTAGGAACCTTGACTCGTGCTAGTCCTAAACTTACAAGTACTTCTGATATTTTGGCAGGTTTTTTGGTGCCATCTGGCTTAATAACTGTTACTCGATCGTTTTTATTAACCGTGCCTTGATAAATTCGCCCAATCGCCATCCGCCCTAAAAAATTATCATATGCTAGGTTTGTTACTTGCATTTTTAATGGAGCCTCATCAGCGGTTTTTGCAGGGCTGACTTGTTGCATGATTAATTCGAATAATGGCTGTATATTTTCGGTTATATTGTCAGATTCGTTACCGGCTTTGCCTTCCGTGGCTATGGTGTAGCAAATGGGAAAATCAAGTTGTTCGTCTGTAGCATCAAGCTTAACAAAAAGATCAAAAAGTTCGTTAATAACCCAATCACAGCGTGCTGATGGTTTATCAACTTTGTTGATGACGACAATGGGATTTAATCCTAGTGCTAACGATTTACTAAGCACAAATTTAGTTTGAGGCATAGGGCCTTCGTAGGAATCAACTACAAGAATAACGCTATCTATCATTCTCAGTACGCGCTCAACTTCTGAGCCAAAGTCAGCATGTCCCGGAGTGTCTATAATATTAACTTTACAGTTTTTATATTGGTAGGAGGTGTTTTTTGCATAAATGGTAATGCCTCGTTCTTTTTCTTGGTCGTGAGAATCCATTACTCGAGTTTCAATTTGTTGATGTTCTTCGTACGTACCGCTTTGTTGTAATAGCGCGTCAACTAGGGTGGTTTTTCCGTGGTCAACGTGTGCAATGATGGCGATATTTCTAAATTCTGGCATGATTTGTATTGCTGTGTGTTTTCTTCAGTTTCTCAGTAATGCGTAGACCATCAGCTGATTGTCGTTTTTTTTAGGTTAACGCTTGAATTCAGCCGACGCATTAACCGCCTGCTGAAAAGTTTTGTTAGGTTTTTTATTGGGTGAAGTTTTTGTCAATTTTTAAGGCGACAGAATTTTACCATTTTAGTAGGCTGTGGCTGGTCGGAATATTAAATTTTTTATGCCACACTCGCTAGCGTGGCACGAATTTCTTTAGTGTAGATAGTTTTTTTGGGTAGTCGGGTTCATTGTTGTTACGGAAAATTAAATTTTTTGAGTATCTTCAATAATTGTCCTCTTTATGTTTGCCGCATTGTAAAATATCTATCAGTGCTTCAAAAGGAAGTTGTACGCACCCGTAGCGTGCTGGATGCTCAATGACTGGGGTAAATACGTCCATGGAGGCAATTATTTTTTTTTCACCAAACATATGGATTACGTCACGGCACATTTTGTGCAAAGTGGATTGCTGCGGGTATTGAGCAGCTAATTGAAGCATTTTTGTGGTTGCCGCCTTGCACAGCACACAACCTCGTGTACGATGTGCTAGCCGATGTAGCGACATTGTATCGGTGACGGCAGCTAAAATAATTTCATCACCGCACAGCGGATTACTTCGCTGACAGCGTGCGGTGGCATCGGTAATATCGCCATTGTTATTCGCGCTTTTGGCCAGGGCCATAATGGCAGCTTGATAAACAGAATCACTCATTGTAGTAACTGTAATGCTTCGGTAACGCCAGTAATAGCAGCATCGATATCGTTGGCGGTGTTGTAAGGCGCTAGACTGAATCGTACACTGCCATCAATGTCCCAATGCTGCATCAGCGGTTGAGCGCAATGATGACCGCCGCGCGCTGCTACTTGATGCGACGCTAAAATTTGGCAAATATCATGTGGATGTGCATTGTTGACGCAGAACGAAATAATGGGAGCATCATTGGGCTGTTTCTCGTCAAGGAAGCGCACTCCGGGCAGTTCGCACAATCCAGCCCTCAATGATGTAGCCAGCGTGTTTGTGTGTGCGGTTAATTCTGACCAATCCCACGATTGTATCCACCGCATTGCTGCGCCTAGCCCAATGGCTTGTGATACTGGTGGTGTGCCAGCTTCAAAGCGATGTGGCGTGGTACGGTAAGTCGAATGTGTGCTGCTCACTGATTCCACCATACCGCCACCGCCGAATGCTGGAGGTAAGGAGTCCAGCAATTCTTTTTTCCCCCATAGCACTCCGATACCGGTGGGAGCATAACATTTGTGACCAGAAAATACATAAAAGTCTGCGCCGGACTGTAGCAACGTTGGCAATTTATGCGGCACATACTGGGCACCGTCTACAACCAGCCGAACGGTAAACGGTTTAACTGCCATTGTCAAAGCATCTAGCGCAGTGTGAGCTCCACTTGCGTTGGCAATGTGTGATACGGCTAGTATCTGCGGCTTTTTGTTGTCCGCACTTAGTGCTTCTACTACGCGTGTTGGTAACAAACGACCGTTTTTTTCTGCTGGTAGCCATCTTAAAGCAAACCCTTTTTGTGCTGCGGCCATTTGCCAAGGCACGATGTTGCTGTGATGATTATCTCTCGCCAACCATACCGAATCATCACTACCTAAATCGCGGCATAAACTGGTAGCGAGTAAATTAAGTGCTGCCGTAGCACCGCTAGTAAAGATGATTTCTTCTGCTTTAGTTTGGACCGCAGTGGCAATGTGACGGCGAGCTTCTTCGTAGTGTGCGGTGGCTTGTTCTGCCCAAGCATAAACGCCACGTCCGACGTTGCTGCGAATGCGTCCGTCATAATCGGCAACGGCATTAATCACTGTTTTCGGCATCAGAGAAGTAGCAGCGTTATCCAAATAATGAATAGAATTATTTAGCAAAGGAATATCTTTGCGAAAGCGCGCAGCTTCTGTCATTTGTCCGTTTCCAAAGCAGAAGGGGAATCAATGTCAAAGAGCACCCCCGCGCTGGCAGGAGCTTCAGTAATGACACTGTCGGCGAACAAAGCACGCGCGCCGGTGTCGCCTTGTAATTGCTCCAATGCGGCAAAGTGCTGCCGACCAATGAGAACCGGATTGCCACGCTTGCTATTGTGAGTGGGTACAACAATGTTGTTGCCATCAAAAGCGGCAATAACAGCAGCAATATCGTCTATGGTTACCGCTGGCATATCTCCCAGCACAACTAGCACGCCATCCACGTTTTTTGTGGCAGTGAGTGCTTGCAATCCACAGCGTAGCGAAGAAGCCATGCCTTGGGAAAAATCGGGATTATGAGTGACAAGTAAATTGCCAATGGCCGCTTGAACGGTGTCAACTTCATGGCCACAAACCGCCACAACCGTTTGAATTAATCCTGCCTCATGTGCGGCAATAAGTGTGTGTGCGGCATGACTGACCAGCGGTTTCTCGTGCCACGGAGCAAGCAATTTATTGGTCTTTCCCATGCGAGTAGACAGCCCCGCAGCGAGCAAAATGCCGCCAATTATTGGCTTAGTAGCTAGTGTGCGGCGAACTGGGCGATCAACAATATCTTCCAGTAACCCGCCAACTCCCATTGCGGCAATATCATTGGCTGTTGTTTCTATACCAGCCAGCAATCGCGCCAGTACCCAATCAAAGCCGTTTAATTTCGGCGATCGGGCACAACCAGGCAGCACAATACAAGATGCACCGTGAAACGTCGCTAAAACTAGTAAATTGCCCGGATCCGTCGGCATGCCAAAGCGCGTGACAATGCCGCCAGCTGCGGTAATACTAGCCGGAACTACGTCAGCTTGATCACAAACTGCGCTGGCGCCGGCAATAAGATACAGGTCGGGAGAGATTTCACGCCGCACTATATTCAATGTGTCGGTAACCGCTTCTTGTTGATGCGCACAGCGCCATTCGCCACAAAGAGTGTTTTCCATATTAGCTAGACGCTGGACTGTAACGGCAGCGGTTTTATCTAATAGGTGCTTGTTAGCAACGGGCAACTCCGTTTGTATGAGGGCAATTTTCAAACGTTTAAAAGGGCGCACTTTAAGTAATTGCGCAAAACGCTGGACAGCAGCGTTAACTGCTGATAACGGTGCGGCAAAAGGAATGATTTTGATGGTGGCAACTAGACGCTTTTGTTGCACTACCGCAAGAGGAAGCAATGCTGCCAGAGTAATGGCTGGCGATAAGCGATTAAATTCCGTCAACGATACGGCATCATAATGTAGCAACCCTGCGGTGCGGCTGTAGAGATTGACTCGTCCGTGAACCGGCCGATGGGCTTCTAAATGCTCACCGCAGACAGCAGCTGCAACAATTTCCGCTGCTGTATTTTCTGCCACATCAATTTTTGTTTCTAGTGTGGCGGCTACAACTTCCGATATGCCCGCTTCCTGCAATTGTTGAATGTCATCTACCGTAAGCAATCGTCCTTTGGTAAGCCGACCGGCATGAGTTCGTTGTGAGTGCGCTAGTATTTTTCCTGCCGCTTTTTCAATTGGATAATTAGAAAATTTCATTTTTTTGAGTAAGTTGATAAAACTTCGGAAATGATAGCAACGGCAATTTCGGCAGCGCTTTTGGCGTTGATATCCAAGCCGACAGGAGCGTGGATGTGAGCAAAGGATTCCGCACTAATTCCTTCCGCCAATAATCGTTTTCGGCGTTTTTCGTGAGTGCGAACGGAGCCTAATGCACCTATATAGTGCGCTTTTTTGGACAACGCTATTGTTAATGCACCGTCGTCTATTTTGGGATCGTGAGCGAGCGTGACCACCGCAGTTTGTTCGTCAACACCAATATCTGGCAGTGCGTCTTCAGGCCAGCGTTCATCCAATACAGTATCGGGAAAGCGCGCTGCCGTCAACCAAGCTTGTCGTGGGTCAATAATTATGACGTCAAAATCACATTGCCGCGCCAGTGGAGCCAATGTTTGCGCGATGTGCGTAGCGCCGACAATTAATAGTCGGCGTTGTGGAATACACGGTTCCAGAAAGTGATTGTGATTATCATCAAAAATTGGTGATGGAGGAACGTCATTGATTTTTTTGAATGTTAATTCACCGTTATTAATATTTGTAATGAGAATGCCGTTATTGCGCTGGACAACTGCCTGTCGCCATTCTTCCAACGCTTGATGTCCGGAAGTGCCGGGAGCTGGAAGGGGAGCAACAAAAACATCTATTTGACCGCCGCATGAAAGGCCTGATTGCCATGCCATTTGATCTCCTATGCCAAAACTTAGATGGCGAACGGTATTGTGTTGTAAACAATCAGCAGCGGCGTGAATGACTTCTTTTTCTACGCAACCGCCAGAAACGGAGCCGGCAAATCGACCGTCTTGATTAATTATCAATCGTGCTCCCAGTGGGCGTGGTGCTGATTTCCAAGTGCGGATAACCGTGCCCACGGCTACCTTATTTCCTTCAACATGCCATTTGATGGCGGTCGCCAGCAAATCAACGTTTTCGCTTTGTGTCATGGCGAAAAACGATTATGGTGTGCGCCCAGTGCCGCCGTCAATTCTTGTAGTGAACGAACATTGTGAATGGAACATACGGCGTCGGCATGATGCGATAATATTTTAGCACCTTGAGCTAGCGGAGCATAGCCATCATATCGTAATAGCGGATTGAGCCACAATAGGCGGCGGCAGGATTTGCGTAAACGTGCCACTTCAGCGTTAAGGGTGGTTTTATCGCAATTGCGCTCCAGTCCATCGGTGGCAAACAGTACAGTTGCTTCTCCGCATCCTACTCGTCGCAGCCACAACCGATTGAACTGCCGTAGTGATGGGGTAAGTCGTGTACCGCCGTCCCAATCCTGCGCACTGGCGGCAATGCGGGCGGCTTCGGCTTCTACATCGCCGCCACGCCGCCGTCCTACCGCGGTGAGCTGTGTCCCCAGTAAAAAAGCATGTAGACGATATTCGTCCCCTACCGCTAATCCAGCAATAAAATGTAAAAACGCTCGTGCATAAGCGCTCATTGAGCCGGAAATATCTGCTAGCACCACCAGTTGAGATGGTTTGTGGCGGCGGCGAGAAAACAATAAGCGTTCGTCTTCGCCGCCACGGCGAATCGCACGGTGTATCGTACGACGCATATCTGGTTTACCGTATGTCGCTGCCCGCCGCCGCCGAGTGGGTATGGGTGGCAATATCGTACGCATATTCCGATTCAAGCGTAAAGCCGTATGCCATTCTATTTTGTTCATTTTTTCAAAATCTTTGTCAGCTAAATTTTCTGTTAAGCTGGCGCTGTGGGTGACTTCAGGTTGAGGAGTTGATTGATTTAGTGGTGTCACCGCACCTTCAAAAGCTGCGGATAGGGGCGCGCCTTCGGTTGGTGCCAGTGTTTTTTCATCGGTTGTGCCACGCAGGCCGCGCCAAAACAAATGAAACGCTTGGCGAAACAATTCTAGTTGTTCGCGTTTTTCTACAAATACCGTTGCCAGCGCCCAAAACACATCGGCGCGTTCATGAACACCCATTTGCGCTAGCGCAGTGGCGGCGGCATTCTCTTTGTCTAATCCGGCGGCAAATCCTATCTTTCGCAATACACCAGCAAAGGCGGTTAAATTGCGCAATAAACAGCCACTGTCGGCGCGGTCAACCAATAGATTGGCGGGTAATAATGACTCATTCATCATGCCCGTTTAGCAGGTCGGAAAGACCTTGCTGCCTTACTAAATTTAAATCGTCTTGATATTTAAGTAGTGCGCCCAAGGTTTCGTCTACGGTTTCAGCGTCTAGTGTATCGCGCTCCAAGCGCGTAATGGCATGCGCCCAATCCATGGTTTCAGCGATGCCCGGCAGTTTGTGTACGTCTAAAGCACGCAGGCGGTGAACAAAGGCCACGATTTGAGAGGTGAGCGCTTCGCCGATGTCGGGATAATGTAAGCGGATAATTTCGGCTTCGCGACGTGGACCGGGAAATTCTACCCAGTGATACAAACAACGTCGCTTGAGAGCGTCATGTACTTCACGAGTGCGATTGGAAGTTAATATTGTTAGTGGAACTTCCTTTGCGCGAATGGTGCCATATTCGGGAATACTGATTTGCCATTCAGCTAAAAATTCTAATAAAAAAGCTTCAAACGGCTCATCGGCACGGTCAATTTCATCAATCAATAATACCGGTGCTGGCTCGCCGTCAGCAGGAGTTAGAGCTTGTAACAGTGGACGGCGCAATAAAAACTCATCGCTATAAAGTGCATTGCTTGTGATACTGTCGTGTTGTTGGAGGCGAGCTGCAAGCAATTGGCGAGGATAATCCCAGTCGTACAAAGCGGTAGAAGCATCAATGCCTTCATAACACTGCAGTCGTACCAGAGGACGATTGAGCGCTGTCGCCAGTGTTTTGGCAACAGCGGTCTTACCTACACCAGCATCGCCTTCCAAAAACAGTGGACGGTGCATGGCGCTTGCCAAAAAAACAGACACTGCCAACGGTCGCGATGCAAGATAATGGTGCGTAGCAAGAGAAGTAATGGTTTCATCAACGGAGGCAAAATGCTGTGAACTCATGTTGTCAATTATAAACAAACTTATTTTTGCAGACTATGAAGTTAAGAAGATTGAAAAATCTTGGTAGATATTTTTTGATATATGATATTTCGTATTTAATTCAGTTATATCGCAAAATAGCGAAAAAAAGGAAAGCACAATATGCCATTATTTAATAAACGTGACCAATATGGATGGATGACGGTGCTATTGCACTGGCTCCTTTTTTTGATTATCGTTGGTTTGGTAGCGAGTGGTAAATATTCTGATTCACTATCCTCTTCAAATAAAAACAATTCATTGATTTTTATTCATACGCAAATTGGTATCGCTGTTTTTGTACTTATGGCGTTTCGTTTTTTGTGGCGGTTAATTAATACTACGCCGGAGCCACTTTCGGAGGTTTATTTTGCGCGGTTGCTGGCTTTTTTGATGCATTGGATCATGTATATTGTTGTGCTGGGACAGGTTGTTGTTGGCGTGTGCATGATGCAGTTAGGTGGGCGCGAAGTAGCATTTTTCGGAATTCAACTACCTCTTATTGTCAGCCAAGTCAGTGATACGTTGGCACCATTTTTAGGTATGTTGGGAGACGATTTGTCCCCTGTTAAACAGATGCGAAAGTTACATGAATTGGGCGGTTGGGCAATTATTGGTTTGGTCGGAGCACACATTGTTGTCGCATTTTTTCACCATTTTGTATTGGTAGATGACACATTACGGCGCATGAGTTTTGGTTACTTGCCCAGCTATATTCGTCATGATGTAAAAGTAAACAAAATGTTGCAAAAAAGGAAAAACAGACTCTGAATCGTCAGGCGGTCACGCGATTATTGACTGGCGCTGCCGGTATTGTCTTAGCTGCAGGTATTGGTGTGCTGTCGGCATTGTGCGGAATTTCGTTTATTGACGGCACGGCGATGTTGCATCATTGGTTGGGAGTAGCGCCAAATTTTTCTGGTAAAAGTACGCAAAATTTGTGGATATTGGCAGTTGCACCGATCATTGCTGGATTATTGTGTGTGTTAGCTAAAAACCGCATAAAAATATATTTTCTAGGATTGGCTGACACTATGTTGGAGGCGTGCTGTGATTCTAAAAAACCTTTTTTACGACAAAATGATACTTTATTGGTTGCCATGCAAAAAAGCGCAAATTTTACTGGAGAAAGAATGGCTGTCGTTACCGACGATGGCGTGCTAGTTGGCACTTTAACAGAAAGCGATTTGTTGCGCGCTCGCGCTTACATTATGAGTCTGTTGCGCAAAGAAGCAATATAACGCTATGTATTTTGACGTCATTGTTATTGGTGGTGGAGCGGCAGGGCTGACGACAGCGCTATCGTTAGACAAGCGGTTGCGGATCGGAGTGATGACTAAACGCACATTAAGTGATTGCGCTAGTACTTGGGCTCAAGGCGGTATTGCAGCGGTGTTAACAGAGGAAGATTCTTTTTCCGCTCACGCAGCTGATACCCTGCAAGCTGGCGGTGGTTTGTGCGATGAAACTGCGGTGAGTTCTATTGTTGCCGATGCGCCGGCGGCGATTAACTGGCTGGAGACGCAGGGAGTCAAGTTTAATCGTGACCGTGCGGGTGTCTTGGCGTTAGGTCGCGAGGGCGGTCATCATGCTCGCCGCATCGCGCATGTGGATGATACTACTGGTCAAGCAGTAATTGCAGCTCTGCAGGCACAAGTATTAAAACGCGACAATATTACGTTGTTGGAGCACACGATTGCTGTTAATGCGCAAGTCATTGGTGAGCGTTGTAACGGTGTATATGCGCTACATCTGCTGTCGGGCAAAGTCAAAACCATTGGTGCTGGTGCTACTGTGCTGGCGACTGGAGGTGCTGGCAAGGTGTATTTGTATGCGACCACACCGCAGGACACCACCGGTGACGGCGTAGCCATTGCCTTTCGCGCCGGTTGTCGTGTTCGTAACATGGAATTTGTGCAATTTCATCCGACTTGTCTGTATCACCCGCTATCTTCTTCGTTTTTAATTACCGAAGCGATGCGAGGCGAGGGTGCACTCCTAGTCAACGAACGAGGTGAGCGTTTTATGCTAGCGCATCATCCCGACGCTGAGCTTGCTCCACGAGATATTGTTGCTCGTACTATTGATTTTGAAATGAAAAGTAGCGGTACCGATTGCGTTTATTTGGATTTGTCGACGTGGCCAGCTGATTTTTGGCAACGGCGGTTTCCTACAATTATGCGCAACTGTAAGGCACTGGGATTGGAGGCAGCATCAAATACTAAAGCGCTGCGCATTCCGGTGGTGCCAGCTGCGCATTATTGCTGTGGTGGAGTACACACCGATTTGCTTGGACGCACTGATATTGCTGGCTTGTGGGCGGTTGGTGAGACTGCTTGTACTGGCTTACACGGTGCTAATCGGTTAGCTAGTAATTCTTTATTAGAATGTGTGGTTACGGCACGCCGTGCCGCTGCCGTGGTAGCGGACGAATTGCCCGTGACTACCGTAGCACTATCGCCGTGGGATGAGCGACGCATTTCGGCACCGCGCGAGCGAGTTATGGTCGCGCACAATTGGGAGGAATTGCGGCGAACAATGTGGGATTATGTTGGTATCGTGCGTAATGACGAAAGGCTATCACGAGCGCGGCGACGCATTGAGTGGATACGTGAGGAGATAGAAGATTATTATCGTCGGTATGTGGTTAGTCGCGATTTTTTGGAATTGCGCAATCTTGCACAGTGCGCAGAATTAATTATTGAAGGCGCGCTGTCGCGGCGAGAAAGCCGCGGACTACACTACAACGCTGATTGTCCGCACGAGGCAGAACAGGCAACGGATACGCTGCTGTTGCAGCAGGATTTTGTGCGGAGGCGACAGGCAGTCAACGATTTTTGTCCGTTCTCTGGTCGCTTCATTGTCGCCAATGCGCTGACGGACTATGTTGGCCATGTTGTGGGATTTTGCAATCCGAGCTGCCGTGATGATTTTGCTCGTGCGATTGTTGTCGATTTTTCAGGCGTTTCTGAAAAAATATTAACGGCAAAGGAGTTTTTTGACGAACGCATTGCCGCACGCAGGTAGAATCTGCCAGCATGTTTGATGATATTTATTTTCATAATACTTTAAGTAACCATAAAGAACGTTTTACCCCACAAGCAGCGGAGCGAGTTACTTTATATGTTTGCGGTCCCACGGTTTACGGGCCAGTGCATGTCGGTAATGCCCGTCCGGCAGTGGTGTTTGATATGTTATTTCGTCTACTGCGTCGTCAGTACGGTGTGGCGGCGGTACGCTACGCTCGCAATATTACCGATATTGATGACAAAATTATTGCCGCTGCTGCTATTAACAATGAACCGCCAGCAACATTGGCGGCACGTTGGCACAAAGATTACCATCTAAATATGCAGGCTTTGTCAGTGTTACCGCCAACCGATGAGCCGTGTGCAACAGATTACCTGCCACAAATGCTCGCCATGATTGAGACATTGGTACAAAAAAAACATGCTTACGAAGTTGAAGGGCATGTGCTTTTTCACGTGTCTTCCTATGCTAATCATGGTGTGTTGTCCAATCGCTGTCGTGAAGATATGCTTGCTGGAGCACGAGTGGAAGTAGCTCCATATAAACGCGATCCCGCCGACTTTGTGCTTTGGAAACCTTCTCCGCCTGAAGCGCCAGGTTGGGACAGCCCATGGGGGAGAGGACGTCCCGGTTGGCACATTGAATGTTCGGCAATGGCGGCAGCGTGTCTGGGAAAGTGTATTGACATTCATGGTGGTGGGCAGGATTTGATTTTTCCTCACCACGAAAATGAAATTGCACAAAGTTGTTGCGTCCATGATACCGACTTATTTGCGCGTTATTGGTTGCATAATGGTCACGTTAATATTGCTGGTGAAAAAATGTCCAAATCAATAGGTAACGTACGCTTGCTTGGCGAAGCGTTGCGGCAGTTTCCGGGTGAGGCGGTGCGTTATGCATTGCTGTCGGCGCATTATCGCAGCCCGCTCAATTGGACTTCGCGTTTATTGGAGGACGCCAAGTCATCGTTAGATCGACTGTATCGTGCCTTGCCGGCAGACAATGGTGAGGCAGCGGATAGCAGCGAAATGCCACCGCCATTTGTAAGTGCATTGGCTGACGATTTAAATACACCGTTGGCGTTTTCCGTCTTACATGATTATGCACATACCGCACAACAATCGCCGCCATCATCGCCAGTACGACAGCAACTCAAAGCTGCTGGTAGGTTTTTGGGGTTTTTCAATATGAATGCGGAGGAATGGTTTCACGCAGATTTGTCAGCAGTAAAATTATCTACTGCCGACATTGAGATGCTTGTTGCACGGCGCCAGGAAGCACGGGTTGGTCGTGATTTTTCTGGTGCTGACCGTATTCGTAGTGAGTTGGCGGAAAAAGGTGTGATATTAGAAGATGCGGCGGGTGGAACCACATGGCGGCGCAAATAATTACTTTGATTAGAGGTATTCCGCGCCGCTTGGCGTTAACATTGATCGTCGTTTATCAATATTTGTTTTCGCCATTTTTTGCCGGTAGTTGCCGTTTTTATCCCAGCTGTTCTGAATATGCAAAAACGGTGTTTACGCATTATGGGTTGTTGCAGGCATTGTTGCTTACTGTGTGTCGCCTGCTACGTTGTCACCCTTTTGCTACTGGCGGAGTGGATTTGCCACCCAAAAAAAGCGCTTGTTGTAGTAAAAAAATGCTGCCGCCTCAAAAAAGTGATTGACAAAAAATTGGTTTTAGCCACAGCTATCGGTACTTCCCAACAGTAGGATGAGCAGTGTTGTGTTAGAAAGGGCGGGAAGCACTCGTATTTGCATAAATACGGTTGTACGACACAATTATTGCATATTTTAACGGCGCTTTATTTTTACGAATTAAGCTTTGTCAGCATGTTAAAATAGGCTTTTTATTGTTACTACGGAAGGCTTATTAAATTACTGTGCCCGAAAAAGATATTAGTTTTGCCAAAGAATTATCCGAAGTTAGTTTAGAGTCGCGCATGCAAAGTGCCTATTTGGATTACGCTATGAGCGTGATTGTCGGGCGCGCTTTGCCGGATGTACGAGATGGACTAAAGCCAGTGCACCGGCGCACTCTGTATGCCATGCACCAGGCGTCCAACGACTGGAATAAGCCATATAAAAAATCAGCCCGCATCGTTGGTGATGTGTTGGGTAAATTTCACCCACACAGTCAGGATGCCGTTTATGATGCCTTAGTGCGCATGGCACAAAATTTTTCTATGCGCGCCATGCTGGTGGATGGGCAAGGGAACTTTGGCTCTATTGATGGTGATAACCCTGCTGCCATGCGTTACACCGAAGTACGAATGGCTAAAATCGCTCATGCGCTGCTTGAAGATATCGAAAAAGGCACGGTAGATTTTGTTCCCAACTATGACGGTTCTGAAAATGAACCGATGGTATTGCCAGCGCGTTTTCCCAATTTACTGGTGAACGGATCTTCCGGTATCGCCGTGGGCATGGCGACGAATATTCCACCGCATAATCTTGGTGAGACTATTGATGCCGCTTTGTTGCTGTTGGACAAACCTGATGCTGACGTTGCTGATTTGCAAAAATTAATGCCAGCGCCAGATTTTCCTACCGGTGCTTTATTGTTCGACATGGGTGGAGTGACGGCGGCGTATCGTACCGGTCGTGGGCGAGTAACTATGCGAGGCAGAACGCATTTTGAAAATATAGAAAAAAGTAGTTCACGGCAAGCAATTATTATTGATGAATTACCGTATCAAGTTAATAAAGCGACGCTTATTTCCCGCATTGCTGAGCTTGCGCGCGACAAAAAAATTAACGGTATTTCCGACCTGCGCGATGAATCAGACCGCAAGGGCATTCGCGTAGTGGTTGAACTGCGTCGTGGCGAAAATGCCGACGTGATACTTAACCATTTGCACAAAGAAACGCAGTTGCAGGATAATTTTTCCATTAACATGGTGGCGCTAGTAGACGGTGCACCGCAGCAGCTTACACTCAAAGAAATACTCGAAAATTTCTTGCGTCATCGGCGAGAAGTAGTAGTGCGACGGACGCTTTTTGAGTTGAACAAAGCGCGAACGCGAGCTCATTTGCTGGAAGGATATGCCGCAGCGGTGGCCAATGTAGACGAGATTGTTAATCTTATCAAGTCATCATCGTCGCCGGCGGAGGCTGAAAAAGCACTGCTTGCGCGTGAGTGGCCGGCAACAGTGGTGGTGGATATGCTGTCGCGGTTAGAAAAACCTGCCGATGCTATGCCCGAAGATGCTGATAATAGTCGCGGCTTGCAGGCGAACGGTGCTTACTTGTTTTCTACCGTGCAGACCAAAGCAATTTTGGATTTGCGATTGGCTCGATTGACGGCGATGGAGCGCGATAAAATTGCCGCCGATTATGCCTCGGTGGTAGAAGACATAGTGCAATACTTAAATTTGTTGGCTAGCCCTAAAAAGATCAATCGCCGCATTGCCGATGAGCTGAGAGAGGCACACAAAAAACTTTGCGACGCCGCGGCGCAGTGAAATTATCCCCGATGCTGATGACATTAACATAGAAAGCCTGATTACCGAAGAGGAAATGATGGTGACTTTTTCACACCGTGGTTATGTTAAGCGTCAGGCGGTGTCGGATTATCGTACTCAGCGGCGCGGCGGACGTGGTAAGCAAGCTGCGGGAACTCGCGAAGATGATTTTATTAATCGTCTTTTTGTAGCTAGCACACACGATTATCTGCTCATTTTTACTAATTTAGGCAAGGTTTTTTGGAAAAAAGTTTACGAACTACCACTAGCATCTCGCATCAGCCGCGGGCGCCCAATTGTGGGATTGTTGGAGTTGAGTGAAGGAGAGACGGTACAAACCGTTTTGCCGGTAGATAATTTTGAAGGTGAGCGGTATGTAGTTTTTGCCACCGCTGGTGGAGTGGTTAAAAAAACTTTACTATCGGCATTCTCTAATCCACGGCGTAATGGCATTATCGCCATTTCACTGGATGATAATGACCGATTAATTAACGCCGCGCTAACTGGCGACGGCGATACGTTGTTGCTATTTTCTAATGTCGGTAAGGCTGTGCGTTTTTATGCCGGTGACTTACGTGCCATGGGACGTTCGACGCGTGGCGTACGCGGTATGCGCCTTAAGGAGGGGCAACAATTGGTTTCAATGTTGGCGTTATCCGTTGAAGCGGCGGAGCAAAATGCTATTTTAGTAGCTGCAAACAATGGTCGCGGCAAGCGTACTGACGCCGATGAATTTGCTATTAAAGGGCGAGGAGGGCAGGGAGTTATTGCTTTGCGGCTGCCATCCAATGATAAAGATGCGGCCGTTATCGGTGCTACGCTGGCCGGTGATAAAGATGATTTGATGTTGATTACCAACGGCGGAGTGCTAGTACGCACCAGTATGAAAGAAATTCGCCGGTTAGGACGCGTTACCCAAGGTTCTAGATTGATTAATTTAGATAAAAATAGTCGGCTGGTTAGTGTGGCACAAATTATTGAAGAGGATGATGACGACGGAGAATAATCCGCGTGTTAGTGTGGTTTCTCCTACCTATCAGGAGGTGGAAAATATTCCATTATTGGCAGCACGAGTGAATGCGGCGCTAGCCAATGACTCTTATGAATTACTTATTGTTGATGATGACTCCGGTGATGGCACTGCTGCTGTTTGTGCGCAACTAGCAAAAACTCTGCCGGTGCGATTGCTATCGCGTACCGAAAATCGCGGTTTGTCGCCGGCGGTAATTGACGGTATCACTCACGCTAAAGGTGAATTTGTGGTGGTAATAGATGCCGATTTATCTCATCCACCAGAAAAAATATCAGAAATTGTGACCATGTTGGCAAATGGTGAGGCCGATTTTGTTGTTGGTTCGCGTTATGTCAAGGGTGGTGAATTAGATGAAGACTGGCCCTGGTATCGAAAAATAAATTCGCTGGGCGCAACATTGCTGGCAAAGCCGTTAGTACCGCTGGCCGATCCTATGTCGGGATTTTTTGCACTGCGCCGAGACGGTATGCCACAAAAGAATCTATCTCCTATCGGTTATAAAATCGGTTTGGAAATTGCAGTTAAAGCTGGCTGGCCTCGTGAGCGCATTCGGGAAGCACCGATACGTTTTGATGACCGGCAGCACGGAAAAAGTAAGATGACAATGGGGCAGCAGTTTAATTATTTGCGGCACTTGCGACGTTTGTATCACTATCGCTGGCCTAAACGTATGGAACTATTACAATTTACCGCCGTGGGCGGTAGCGGTTTTGTTTTGGATGTCGCGGCATATTTTGCTTTGTTAGCGGTAGGAGTGCCACATTTGGCGGCGCGGGCATTGGCATTTTGGCCGGCAGTAACGTCTAACTGGTTTCTCAATCGTATCATGACTTTTAAGACTCGAGTTCGCACTGAAGCTAAAAAACAGTGGTTTCAATACGTGGCGGTTTCCATTGCCGGTTTTGCTATCAATTGGGGGACATATGCCGGACTTACGCTACAAACTGAATTTTTTGCCGAGCAGCATTTTGTCGCCTTGATGATGGGTGTGTTGGCAGGGACGGCTTTTAATTTCATTTCGTCCGATTGGCTGGTTTTTAAAAAACAATAAGTCTATCGTTCTGATGTGCGCAAGTGACCGAACTGCTGAAATAAACAGTAAGGTCAGGAAATCAGGTTGATGTGAATAACATAATAAAACTCCCTAGCTACGGTTATTTATGTTTTTTCTGTCAATCCATTAATTTAATAGCGGCGGTAATTTCGGTTGCAGTTGTGGCGCCGGCAGAAACAAAATATCGTCAAATGATTTTATGCTATCGTGCCTTGTGGGATGCAATTTTTATTTTTACTTATGGAACGCACTTTGCATTTATGCTTATAAAAAAATATGAGCGCGTTTTTTTATTTACTGGAGGCGTGGTTGTAGTAACAGCTTCGACAGTATCTAGTCAGTTACGAGATATTGCCAACTAATATTGCGCTATCTTTAATTTCCCTTGAGTTAGGGTGGTATTTTACTTATGTTGGGGAGCTCTTTGCTTGCATTGTTCTTAACAAATTATCTGCATCGTCAAAGTTAGTAAAATAATTTTCAAATGGTGTACTGGCTGCGGCCGGATATTTAATCCGACAATGCCGATACCATTGCCAATGCGGCGAGTGCCGCCGTTTCCGCTCGTAGTATTCGTGTACCCAAATTAGCAAAAGTAAAGCCGGCTGAAAGGCATTGTTCTTCTTCTGTATTGGTTAGTCCAGATTCGGGACCAAATAAAAAAATTGCCGGTTGTGCCGACTGATACGCCACCGACAAATGTTGTTTGGCTCGTGGTGATAATAGGATTTTTTGTTTGCTATCGCCTTGCGCTAAAAAATCTGACAAGGTAATTAGAGAATCTACAACGGGTACAGTCGCTCGTCCGCATTGGCCGCTGGCAGCGGTGGACAAGCGTTGCCAACGAGCGATCGGAGCGCGAATATTATTTGTATGGGCGGTGGTTAATGGAGTAATACGAGCGGCGCCCAATTCTGTCATTTTTTCTACTGCCCAATCCATTTTGGCCGACGCACAAACGGCTTGGGCAATGTGAATGCAAATATCGCTATCCGCCATTAATGATGAGATCTTTTCATCTACATGCAATTCAACACCTTTTTTATCAGCGGTGATAATGATCGCCGCATACTCGCCGCCGTTACCGTCAAATACGTGTACAACATCTTTGGGTTTCATGCGCAATACGCGCAATAAGTAATGACTTTGTTGCGCGGGCAGGTAACAGGTGCTGTTGCTTGTTGCCTGCGGCAGGTACAAGCGCGGCGGCATGGCGTTAGTCGCTGGTGTTGCCAATTTTGTGCGGAACAGAAGGGGCGTTGTTCATATGATGCAGTGTGCGCGTGGGAAAGGCAAATTCGGCACCGTGTTTTTGTACAATGGCGGCAACTTCAAGCAAAACGTTGCCTTTGACAGCATGAAAAACTACCCAGTCGGTAGTGCGAGTCATAGCATAAATGAAAAAATCCAACGAAGAGTCGCCATAGCGGTCAAAGGCGACAATCAGCGTTTTATTCTGATCAACATCGGAGTGTGCTTGTAGCATGGCACGGGTGTCTTCTAAGATGACTGATAGCTTGTCAATATCATCGTAGCGCAATCCTATATATTCGTAAATGCGGCGGTTATTCATGCGCTGTGGATTTTCAATAATTTGGCTGGAAAATAGAGAATTTGGTACATACAGTGGCCGTTGGTCAAAAGTACGTAATTCTGTCATGCGCCAGCCAATTTTTTCCACCACGCCTTCAATATTTGAATCAGGGCATCGTATCCAGTCGCCGATAACAAAAGGACGTTCCCAAAAAATCACCATGCCAGATAAAAAATTGGCTAATGTATCTTTGGCGGCAAAACCGATGGCAATGCCGCCAATGCCACCAAAAGCCAACAAACCAGAAATAGACACGCCAAAAGCTTCCATGGTAGTTAGTAGGGCAATAAATACCAAAATTGCGCGTAACACCCGTGATACTGAATATACAGCACCGGGCTGCAACTGTTTGTCGCCGATGCGCAAAGTATTGCGACGATAATGTGTTTCCAAGCCGGAAATTAATCGCAAGAGCGCCCAAAAAAAATGCAATCGTAAAAGCAACGGAGCGTATTGTAGAAAAAAGATGGGCGATGTGTTGGTAATCGGAAAAAATAGTGCCGATGGTGGCGATGATTTGCTGTATTCCCAAAATGAGGATAAAAATCGCAACTGGCGTGTTGATAGCGCGAACGATAATGTCATCCCACGGCTTAACCGTTTCTTGTGCTCGTCGGCTCAGGTAGCGACAGATGCGCGCCCACAAAAATAAGGTAAGGATGGTGGAAACAAGCAATAGTGCACATTTAGCTAGCCAACCGTAGGTTCCTATCCAGATAGAGATGTCTGCAATAAAGGAAGTCATGATACTTTTCTTGTACGGGTAATGCGGGCGCGTAGTGAAGGAGCACGTAAAGCCAGTAAAGCAATCATAATGACCAAATAGGTTAACGGCTCAGAGAGATCTTCTCCGCGCTCAAGCCAGAGAAAGTGTAAGGGCCCCAGTAGCGCAATAAGATAAATACTTTTGTGTAGGCTCGTCCAGCGTTTGCTTCCCATTTTTTTGATACTGAAGCGATTAGAAGTTATTGCCAGTGGTAGCAACAGCAAAAAAGCAACAAAGCCGACGGTAATGTATTTGCGCTTGATAATGTCATCAACAACCAGTGAAAAATCTAGCTGCAAATCCAAAAACAAATAGGTGCAAAAATGGCAGAACACATAAAAAAATGCAAATAAGCCAAACATGCGGCGCAGTTTAATAGGGCTGTTCCATCGCGTTATTTGACGCAGCGGTGTCATCAGCAAGATGATAATTAAAAAGTGCAAAGCATGTTCTCCTGTCTCGCGGGTAATAAATTCTACCGGCTCGGTGATATTACCGCTTAATACGGCATAGGTTATTGCCGCCAGCGGCGCTAAGGAAACAATAAAAAGCGTTCCCTTGAGTAAGTTAAAGCGCTGAGGCGAAAGCGATTGCGCAACCGGCATTAGAAGTTTTTTTGCAAATCCATGCCGGCGTATAGTGACGCTACTTCATCGGCGAAACCGTTAAACATTTCAGTAGGACGGCGTGTCGGAAACAGACTATCGTCAATAACGCGCTCTGATGCTTGACTCCAGCGTGGATGATCAGCCATTGGATTGACGTTGGCATAAAAACCGTACTCGCTCGGTTGTATGAAATTCCATGTGGTGGTTGGTTGCTCAGCAGAAAAAACGATTTTGACTGGAGCTTTACCCGATTTAAACCCGTATTTCCAAGGAATCATAAGACGTACCGGTGCGCCGTTTTGAGTTGGAATACGCTCGCCGTACATGCCAAATACCAGTAGCGTTAGCGGATTTATGGCTTCATCCAGCCGCAAGGCTTCAATATAGGGCCAGGGCAGGGAACGGTTGGCTTTATCAGGAAATAGGGTTTCTGGATTGAAAGTAATAAAACTTACGTATTTACAACCAGCGGCGGGTTCTACTGCATTTACCAGTGCTTTTAGCGGAAAGCCAATCCAAGGAATAACCATAGACCACGCTTCTACACAGCGTAGGCGATAAATACGTTCTTCCATCGGTGCCAATTTTGCTAAGTCATCCACATCAAAAATTCGAGGCTTGTTGACCGTGCCGTTAACTTCCACTTTCCATGGTTCTGGTTTATACCAATCAGCGTTGCTGGCTGGGTCGCTTTTACCGGTACTCAATTCATAAAAGTTATTGTGTCCTTGCGCTTTCTTTTTTGGAGCCAAAGCTTCATAGTTTTGTGATTTCAAAGTATATGCCGAAGGGCTAGCGGCAAGTGGTGTGGCGGCTGTCGCGTTATTGGTCAGAGCAAAAGCCGACATTGACAACATCCCCGCAAGCAAACGACGACGATTGTGATAAAAATGCGATGGTGTGATTTCAGACGGACGGTAACGGTCAGGTTTACGAATTAGCATATTGTTCCTTTGAGAATCGCTTGTTAGGCGGAAATATAGCACGCAAGGAGGTTCTTATAGAAACGCTATCGCATGGATGACAGCATTAGAATATTGCCGATGTCTGGTACAAAGGCAGATTTTTTTATTAAAGGAGTAAGAGTTTTTTCAGTAAGAAGGGTAGTCTATAATTTAATTTATGTCGCATTCACTTAAATTAGATAATTATGAGCGTCCTGTTTTACACCCCCCTACGGGTGATAGGCGGTTGCTTCTCCATTCCTGTTGTGCGCCGTGCGCTGGTGAAATTATAGAAGCACTGTTGGCTTCTAATATTTTGCTCACAGTGTTTTTTTACAATCCCAACATTCATCCCCACGCTGAATATGAAATACGCAAGCGTGAAAATCGGCGTTTTTGCGAGCAACGTAACGTGCCCGTTATTGATGCTGATTACGATTTGGATAATTGGTTTGTGCGGGTGCGAGGACTAGAAAATGAACCAGAGCGCGGGCGGCGCTGTACGGCATGTTTTAATATGCGTTTTGAGCGTACTGCTCTGTATGCAGCAGAAAACGATTTTTCATTAATTTCTAGCACACTCGGTATTTCACGTTGGAAAGATATGGCGCAGATTAATGGTTGTGGTGAACGGGCTGCGGCGCGCTGGGAAGGCATGCACTATTGGACGTTTAACTGGCGTAAGCACGGTGGTAGTCAGCGTATGATTGAGCTAGCCAAGCGAGAAAATTTTTATCAGCAGGAATATTGCGGTTGTGTGTATTCACTGCGCGACACTAATTCTTGGCGAAGACAAAATAACCGCCCGCGAGTAGAGCGGGGAGTTAAGTTTTACGGTTATGGTGGGCTGTTATGACATTGCGGCGAATAGCCTGTCTGGGGAGAAGCAAACAAGCCTTACCAGCACGCGAACTGTTATCAGTAGTGACAAAATTATCAGCACAAGGGATTGAAGTGCTGTTTGAATCGCGCTTAGCGGCGCATTGTGATGCAGATGCAATAAAAAATAGCGGTGTGACGGTTTTGTCAATGAGCGAAGTGCGTCAAGCCGAAATAGCGGTGGTGTTGGGCGGTGACGGTACTTTTTTGCGAGCTGCGCGGCACTGCGCTCCACTGGGGATTCCGCTTGCTGGCGTTAATTTGGGACATTTGGGATTTCTGACCGACATTGCTTACGAAGATATGCGGCACGCGCTCTTAGATATTATCGGCGGTGCTCATCAGCTAGAAAAGCGCTTTATTTTGGCTGCGCAAGTGGAACGCAACGGAAAGGTATTGGAAGAAAGCGGTACCATTGCTATCAATGACATTGTGTTTAGTCGTGGCGAAGCCGGTGTATTGTTGGGACTGCGGGTTTCTATTAATGGTGCACTGGCGTACGATTTGCGTGCCGACGGGTTAATTGTATCAACACCGTCTGGTTCTACAGCTTATGCGTTGGCGGCGGGAGGACCTATTGTCGCGCCAAATTTAAAAGCGGTGTTGTTGGTGCCGCTGTGCCCACACGCGTTAACTTATCGACCGCTGGCATTGAACGCTGCCGGCATGGATGTGACAGTGGAAATTACTAAATCAAAAACGGCACAATTACATTTGGATGGTGATTTACGGGTGCCGCTGGATAAGGGAGATATTGTTCGGGTACGACGTTATGCTAAGCCACTACGCCTTTATCACCCGCAGTCGTATGATTATTTTGCGACATTGCGGCAAAAATTGCACTGGGGAAACTAAGTGTTGCTTCGCTTGGCGCTGCGGCGCTTTGTTGTGATTGAAGAAGTACAAATTGACTTTGCCACTGGCTTTTGTGTGCTAACCGGAGAAACTGGCGCTGGTAAATCTCTATTGGTTGACGCTTTAGCGTTATTGGCTGGCGGACGGATGACAGGTAGCAGAATCATGCCGGGAGCCGATGCAGCTGAAGTGGAAGCAGTTTTTGACGTCGTGGAGTGCCCGACATTAGTTCAATGGCTAGAAGACAACGCCTTGCCTGCCGATGAAGAATTTGTTGTGCGGCGGGTTTTGTCAGCGCAGAAATCACGAGCATTTATTAACGGTAGACAAGTGCCACTTACCGTTGCCGCTGATGCGGTATCGCAGTTAGTTGATATTTGTGGACAGCACGCACATTATTCTCTGCGTAAGGCGGCAGCGCATCGAGAGCTTTTAGATTCGTGCGCGCACGCAGACGACGAAATAGCTTCAGTGCAGCAGGCACATCGGTTGTGGTCATCGGCGAACGAAACGTTAAGTGCAGCGCAAAAATCAGCGGCGGATATACAACGACAGCAAGCGGTGCTGGAAGAAGAAATTGCGGAATTGGATGCTTTGCATTTTTCACTTGAACGTTGGGAACTTGAAAGTGCACAGTTAACACGTTTAGAGCATGTCGCCGATTTGGCGGTTGGGTGCGCACAAGCACAACAGGCATTGGAAGGCGACGATGGTGCCGAGCATGGATTAGTCCAGGCGCAACGAGCATTAGAGTCATTGCGGCGATTGGATGATGCTTTGAGTGAGCCGCTAGAGTGCCTAGAACAGGCATTAGTTGCCTCTAACGAGGCCGTGCGTGCCTTAAGCGCTTATGCCGACCAGTTGCAGCCTGACCCAGCAGCACAAGAGGCTGCTGATACCTTTATAGCTGCGGCTCATCGTTTGGCGCGTAAATATCAATTGGCCGCCCCGACACAGCTGGAAGAATTGTTAAACGCCAAAAAGGCGCAAGCAGCGCAAGGAGCAGCGGCAGATATTGAAGTACTAACGGCAAAAGAGCAACGCACACGTAAAGGACTGCTGGCGGCAAGTCGTCGGCTTAGCGGCAAAAGGAAGCGAGCTGCAGAAAAATTAGAAGAAAGCGTATCCATTATGTTGCCTCAATTGGCAATGCCGGAAGCGCGATTAACTGTGCAATTAACATCGTTGGATTTTCCTGATGTACACGGAGGTGAGCGGGTGGAATTATTAATTAACACACGCAAAAATGCGGTACCGGCGCCGATTGCAGAAGTGGCGTCTGGCGGCGAGTTGTCGCGGTTAGGGCTGGCTTTGCAGATTGCTGCCGGGCGAGAGCGTCCGCGTCCAATAGCGGTATTTGATGAAGTGGACGGCGGTATTGGTGGTGCCACGGCCGCTGTTGTTGGCAAAATGTTGCAAACGTTGGGGGAATCTCGACAAGTATTGTGCGTGACACATTTAGCGCAAGTCGCTGCCTGTGCCGCACATCATTGGCGGGTGCGCACTGTTGATATTCGTGGTATTCGCGGTGTAGAAATACAAAAGTTGTCTACCGGAGAGCGAGAAGAAGAATTAGCTCGCATTGTTGGTGGAGCGGTAATTACTGATGAGGCACGCGCTAACGCGGCGGACTTGTTGCGGCAAGCGCAGTATTAATAACTTAATAACAGTTGTTTATTTTTTTATTAATTTAGTATTCATTAGTTCTTAAATGTATTGCACAAAGTAGTGTTACTTTTTTAAAATTGTGTGCCGAGTGGCAGTTCTTTTATTAATCGCTACGGTAGCGATAATCAGCGCAGCAAAAAGCAAAGTCGGAAAATTCAGAGCCTCATCTACAATGACGAGTGAGGCAAAAATCGTTACCGCTGGCATCAGCAACATTGTTTGACTCACCCGTCACACCACCCAGTACTAATCTCTTGTTCCACCAAAAAAAGCCGGCTAATTGCTAATCAGTGCTAGATACCAAAAACCGCTCCACTCTGCCACCAACAAATGTGCCTACACATCTATGCCGTCTCGTCACAATGTGGGCGGAAAAAACCACAGTGCCACAAAAAATAAATAGTAAGGCAATGACGAGCGCCCAGCAGATTACCGCCAACCGTCAATTTCTTTGGATAATTGCCCACTCAGCAAATAGTCAACGGCGGCGCTGATAATGGCGCCAACAGCTACGGTTGAGCGCATGGGTGCTAAAAAAATCGGATCAAAGAGCAGCAACTCCTAAATTTTCCCAAGCCATACCAAGTGTCCCTTTGTTAGTTAATCGTTGCGCATGAGTGCCAACGGCGATTGTTTCATTCTGTGAATAACGCTTAGACAACCAGCGATTAAAAACAGAATAATACCAGCGGCAACTACGATAAAAGGATTTCCACCGCTTAGCTGCCATTTGAGTTCAAAAATAAACTCTACTATCAATTTCGATGCGAGAAGACCAAATATTAATGCTGGTAGTAGTGCTACGCCTGCCATAGCAGCAAATTCGGTAAACCCTTTTAGCGCCAATGTTTTGGTGGATGCGCCAAGTAACCGTAGCGTTGTTGCTTCGTCGGCGCGCCGTCGTTGTCCGTCCATGAGTGCCGCCACCACGACAGGTATTCCGCTTACCAGCAAAAATAGCGCTGATAATTGCAACAAAAAAGAAATGCTACGTAGCAGTCTCTTAATCAATTCAAATGCTGTGCCAGTGGACAGCGGCGTTACATTAGGAAACTGTTTAGCTAGTGCCAACTTAACAAGCGTTTCATCCGCCGGTGGCAAGAAGGCTGCGCCCATCAAGGAATAGGGCGCGTTACCAAAAGGGCGCTGATTCATCATGATAACAAAGTTAATATCAAAACTCTGCCAGTCAATATCGCGAAAACTAGTGACAATGCCGCTCCAGCGTCGCCCTAAAATATTGAGTTCCAGCGTGTCACCTAGTTCCATCCCAAAAGCTTCTCCCGCTTCGGCATCAAATGAGATTTGAGGTGCATCAATGTTCTCATTCCATAATTTTCCCGCGCTAACTTGGCTGGCACCAATATAATCACCGCCTATCGTCCATGTGAGACCGCGATCGCCCCGCAAAATCCAGCGTAAATTATCAGGTGCCTCAATGGTATCTGCTGCTCGTCCGCCGATAGAGACAATGCGTCCGCGTAAAAATGGAATAGTGCGCAACCGTGCTGTTGGACTGATGTCAGTAATAGCTTCCCGCAATGCTTGTTCTTGTTCTTCACGGATGCCAATAAAGTATAGTGTTGGTGCCTCACGACGTAGGGTATCGTCAATACGGGCTGCAAAATTGCTTTCAATATTGAGTATGCCAATGAGCAGTGCCATGCCGATGGAAAATGACACAATGCCGGCAGCAGTTTGCCGTCGGTTGCGGGCAATAGCCAGTAATCCCCAGGAAAACGGTGGTGGACAGCGTCTTGCTAGCGGCTCGCTGGCACCGGCAATGGCGACGGACAATCCGTAAATTATCGCTGCCGCAGCCAAAATGCCAGCAGCTGCGATTTTTTCGCGCCAGCCAAGTGGAATGGCAAGAATCGTTATCGTCCAAATCGTGCCAATGGTAAGCCAATCCCGTTTTGGTGGAGGCGGCGAATTGTCTTCCGTTGCTCCAAAAAGTGATAACGGATTAACCCGAGAAAAACGCAATACGGGTGCGGCAACAAATGCCGCGCCCATCATCAGCGCAACAAAAAAAGCGCGTGCCATAGCACTCCACGGCCATTCTGGCGTAAATGCTACAGGTAAAGAAGCTGACAGATAAGGCGATGCAGCAAAGAGTAAGCCGCCACCAATGAGTGTGCCTGCTAATGCGCCGCTAATGACAAATAAAAATACCACACCCAAATACACCCATCTCACGAGTGCTGCCGACCCACCTAACATTTTAATAACGGCAATGGCGCGTGTGCGAGCACGTAAAAAAGCCGATGCTGCTCCACCTACTCCAATGCCGGCAATGAGCATAGCTGCCAAGGACATCAGTGACAAAAAATCGCGCATGCGCGCTACAAACCGACGTAAACTTGGCATGGCTTCTTCTGCCCTACGTACTCGCCAGCCAGCCTCGGGAAATGCCTCAGTAAGCCGCGCCTCCCAGGCTGTTTCATCGTCGCTAGCTTTTAATTTCACCCGTGCAAAGTGATTTTCTAATAACCCAGCTGTGTCGGACAAAGTTTCATCAACGCCTCGAGCTTTAAGTAGCACTAGTGGCGAGGCCATCCACACTCGTGAATCAGGGTCGGGTTCTTGCTCCACGATGCCGACAATGCGTAAGGTAAGCCCCACGGCCTCAAAAATATCACCATGCCGCAAGTGCAATAGTTTTAGTAATTCTTGAGCAACTAAAGCCGGAAACGCACCTTCAGCATCTATATAGTCGGCGGACAGCAAAGGATTGTTATCTTCTTGCAACACCAAATCGCCATACAGAGGATAAGCATCATCAACCGTTTTAATGCGTACCATTTGTGTTTTGTCACCAGCAATCGCTAGCGCACTGGCGACTCGCATTTGAGACATGTTGGCACTGTTGTCATTGAGCCAACGTAATTCATCAGCATTGAAAGCGCGCTGCGACAAGCGTACAGACATATCGCCACCAAGTAACGTTTTGGAGGAGGCATTAAATGATTTTTCAAAGGTGTCGCTGATGGCAAGCACCAACGCAAGAGCGGCAGCGGCTAGTGCGGTGGTGAGCGCAGCAAGTACGAAAAGTCGCTTTTCGCCACGTAACTCACAACGAAAAATAAAACGTTCAGCTGACGTTAAGATTGCCATTTTTAAGTGTATGAATAGTATCAAATTGTTTCAGTATTTCGTTGTTATGTGTGACAAAAACTAGTGTAGTGCTGTATTCTCTTACTAATCCTAGTAGCGTATCTAAAACAAATTTTCCAGTATCATAATCCAAATTTCCAGTAGGCTCATCGGCAAGCAACAGGGGCGGGTGTAATGCAAAAGCACGGGCAATTGCGACTCGCTGTCGTTCCCCACCAGATAATTGCGAAGGGAAATGCGTCAGTCGAGGAGATAAACCTACTGCTGCCAGTGATTCTTTAGCACGAGCGGCCGGTTTGGTTATACCTGCCAATTCCAGCGGCAAAATAACGTTTTCTAATGCAGTCATCGTTTCCAGTAAATGAAAATGTTGAAAGACTATTCCTATTTGAGTGCGGCGTAAATCAGCAAGGGTATTTTCGTCCAATGTTGAAACATCACGCCCGAGCGTATTTGCCTTGCCTTGAGTAGGACGCAATAGTCCGGCGATAATCGCTAACAGGCTGGTTTTTCCAGCGCCGGAAGGGCCGGTCATGGCGACGGTTTCGCCATTGGCAACAGTTAAATTTAAGTTTTTTAACACTGGCACTGTGCCATTTGAAAAAGATAAGGCGACATCGGACAGGCAAACGGCGTTTGATGGGATAGAATCGTTACTCATGAAAGCGATTCTAATAGCAATTGTTGCCGTCGTTACCCTTTTCGCGCCAGTGCGTGCTGATTCTCCGGTGATTATTACCGCTTTTGGCGACAGTTTGGCCGCTGGTTATGGATTGAAAAAAAACGAAGGTTTTGTGCCGGTGCTGCAAGCACATTTGCGAGAGCAAGGATTGCCAGTGAAAGTTATTAACGCTGCTATTGCCGGCGACACAACGTCGGATGCCTTGGCACGAGTAGACTGGATGTTGGAGGACAAGCCCGATATTGTTATTGTAGAATTCGGCGCTAACGACATGTTTCGAGGTATTCCCATTGCATTAACACAAAAAAATTTCGATGCCATTATTCGCCGTATTCAACAAACAGGAGCTCATGTGTTACTGGCAGGGATGTTTGCTCCAAACAATTACGGAGAAAAATATAAAAGTAATTTCAAAGATTTATATAAAAAATTGAGTGTTAAATATGATGTTCCGCTGTATCCGTTTTTCTTATTTGGCGTGGCATTACAGCAAGCTCTTAATTTGCCGGATGGCATTCACCCCAATGCCGATGGAGTGAAAATTATCGTCAACAATATTGCGCCACAAGTTGCCGGCATGGTGCGTAACTTGAGGCAGGAATAAAACGTGTCCACTTTGCGTCTGTCTTTTTTTGCCGGTGCGGTATTGTGCTTTGCTTCGTTAGCAATTGCCTATTTTTACATGGAGCGGCATTTGTTGTTAGAACCATGTCCGCTGTGTATTTTAGATCGCATCGTAGTTTTCGTAATGGGATGCGCCTTTTTGCTGTCTGCTTTTTCTGGCACATACAGACGCAAGGTTTTGTGGAGTGTGAATTTGTTGGCTTTGGCGCTGGGGTTTGTTTTTGCTGGACGTCATGTCTGGCAACAATATCAACCAGTAAGCGAATCAGCAAATTGTCTATCAGATGGTGCTGTTGCCGCTAATTTTACGGAAGTTATTCGCCGCGCTTTTGGTGCTGAAGGTGATTGTGGCGCTATTTATTGGGAGTTCCTAGGTCTGAGTATCCCTGAGTTAGTGCTTATTTTGTTTGGTGTTTTTTCCGTATTGTTGGCAGCACAACTAGTATGGTTGCGTAAATGATAGCCAAAATAAAAGACATTGTCGCCGAACTTGCAGCCGGTCGCATGATTGTACTGGTGGATGATGAAGACCGTGAAAATGAAGGTGATTTGTTGCTGCCTGCTTGTTTTGCTACGCCGGAAGCGGTTAATTTCATGGCCATTCATGCTCGTGGATTAATTTGTCTTACTCTTACGGACACGCAATGCGAACGCTTACGTTTGCCGATGATGTCGTCGCACAATGGTGCGTCTTTTGGCACCAATTTTACCGTTTCCATTGAAGCAGCGCAGGGAGTCACTACCGGTATATCGGCGCAGGACCGTGCTCGCACCATTTTAGCTGCCGCTAACCCAGATGCTGCCGCTAATGACATTGTCATGCCCGGACATGTGTTTCCAGTACGCGCAAATCCGGGCGGGGTATTGGTGCGTGCTGGTCATACTGAAGCGGGTTGTGATCTTGCACGCATGGCAGGGCTGTTTCCTGCTACGGTAATTTGTGAAATCATGAATAAAGATGGCAGTATGGCGCGGCTAGACAATTTAATTACTTTTGCCCGCACACACAAAATTAAAATTGGTTCTATTCAATCTATTATTGAACATCGACTTAAGAATGAAGTGTTGGTAAAACGCGAACAGGCGCTGTCAGTGGAAACTGCTGCGGGAAGTTTTGAATTACTATCTTTTCGTGACACTGTATCCGGTCAGCTGCATCTAGCTTTTTGCCGAGGTAGCATTGTGCCAGATGAGCCGCTGTTGGTGAGAGTTCTGGTAGAACCTACGTTTTTAGACGGCGTGTTGTCTACATTACCATCCCGGTCGTGGAGCGTGATGGAAACTTTGCGGCGCATTGACAAGGAAGGGAAGGGCGCATTGGTAGTACTTAACGCTACTGATTCGGGTAATGACAAAATCGTTCAGCAATTGACTGATTTTTCTGCGCAGCCACCTATTGGTATTGCTGGGCGGTTGCGTACTTACGGCATTGGCGCACAAATTTTGCGTAACATCGGCGCAGGTCAGATTCGCTTACTTTCCGGAAAAATGACGCTGCCCAACATGGCTGGTTTTGGGCTGGAAATTATGGAGATTATTGAACGATGAACATTGCTATTGTGCTAGCAGATTTTTATTCTGATATTTCACAACAACTACTAGATAGCTGTGAAAAAGCGTTACGGGGTGTTGGTAATGTGCAAACTTGCATTGAGCGAGTTCCCGGAGCTTTGGAAATTCCGTTTGCACTTAAAACATTAGCCAACAAAAATTCGCCAACTGCATTGGTAGCGCTAGGGTGCGTGATTCGCGGTGAAACGTATCATTTTGAAACAGTCGCTGATATATGTGCGCAGGGGATATTGCAGGTGCAAATGGAAACAGGAGTGCCGGTAGGTAACGGAGTATTGACAGTGGAAAACATGACGCAGGCACAGGCGCGTACTGGTAAAGGGGCAGATGCGGCGTTGGCAGCAGTTCGGTTGGCAATGCTGGCAGGACGACCATGACCGCTCGCCGTTTGGCGCGGTTGGCAGTGGTAAGGGTGTTGTACGCAGCACTGTTACAAAATATCAGTGCGGAAGAAGCGTTATTAATGACCAGTCAGTCCAATTTTGAAAAGCCAGAGACACTGGAGGACAAGCTTACACTGGCGTTGTTGCAAGCAGCGGATGAGCATAGTGCGCGCATTGAAACGTTAACAGTGGAGGCATTGTCCCGCCCACTCACGCAATTAAGTGACATAGAACAGGTGATTATCCGCGCTGCAACGGCGGAATTGCTTGTTTTTCCGCTTACTTCTCATCGCGTTGTTATTGATGAGGCAATAGAAATTGCCAAACAATTTGGCGCTGAAGGCGGTTATAAAATTGTTAATGGTACGCTTAACGCTATTGCTATTAAACTCAGAAATAACCATGCCGGAAAAGTAAGTGATGGCACTGTGGAAAACAAAGAAAGCAATGACATATTAGAAGACGACAATGCATGAGCGGCGCGTTATTGCTGATTATTTTTATTTTTCTCACAATCAGTCGGTTACTGTCGGCATCGGTGATGATGCTGCCGTGGTGCGCCCTCCCACCAATGCCCAGCTAGCGGTTAGTACTGATACGTTGGTGGAAAACGTACACTTTTTTTCTGATGCAGCACCTTTTTTTCTTGCGCGCAAGGCGGCCGCAGTGAGTTTATCTGATATGGCAGCGATGGGTGCACGCCCATTGTGGATGACGGTAGCACTTACGGCGACCAAAGGTGCCGATTGGTTAGCAGCTTTTGCCAACGGCTTACGCAACAGTGCGGCAGAGTTTGACTATGCAATTATCGGCGGCGATTTATCGCGTGGAGAGCGAGTGTCAGTAACCACTACAGCAATCGGCACAGTGGAAGGTACTCCAATCGTGCGTGGCGGTGCTACCATTGGTGATGATGTGTGGTTATCTGGTGCCACCGGCGAGGCAGCACTGGCAGTGCGCTGGCGCCAGAAAATTTTACCGATACCAGAAAACACTGACTATGCAACCGTACTGGCGCGCTTGGATAATCCTACTCCACGAGTAGCACTAGGTTTTAGCTTACGCGGCATTGCTTCGGCGGCAATGGATTTGTCGGATGGCTTGATGTTGGCGGCAGAAGATGTTGCTGCCACTTCAGGCGTGAGCATTGTGCTGGAATTTCCCCGTTTGCCAGTAGCCGCAGCCTTGCACTGTTTGTCGGAATCGGCGCGTAATGAACTCATGCTTGCCGGCGGTGATGATTATGAATTGTTATTTTGTGCGCCGACGACAAAACATGCACAAGTGTTAGCCGCATCGAATGGAACGGCGTATTGTATCGGTCAGGTTGTAGCCGGAGAAGGTGTTATTGTTAGAGATGTCAACGGACAAGAAATAAATTTGTCACAAAAAGGTTATGAGCACGACTTCTGCGACTAAACAATGGGTTTTTAGCGACGTCGGGCACTGTCTTGCATTTGGTTTCGGTGCGGGATTAACACCGAAAATACCCGGGACGGCGGGTACCGTACTGGCATTCCCGTTGTATTGGCTCAGTGCGCAATGGCTGTGGCAAATACAATGGTTGTTGGTGTTGGTGCTAATCGTATTGGGAATCTGGCTGTGTGGGCGGGCTTGCCGTGCTTTGGGCCAGCATGATGATAGCGGTGTGGTATTGGATGAAATTGCCGCTTTTTACATGGTATTGTTATTGACGCCGTCAACATGGCAATGGCAAGCAGCAGCGTTTGCCGTTTTTCGCTTGCTAGATTCGCTCAAACCCCCCCCAATTAACTGGTTGGATAAATATGTCAAAGGGGGCACTGGCATTATGGTAGATGATTTGGCGGCGGCGGCACTAACCGTAGTGATAATTGCCGCGCCGCAATTTGCGGTAGAGTAATGAATGTAGAATTGTTTGAATTATCGCGCACGATAGGTGAGCTCGCACAACGGCAGCATATCAAAGTAGCAACGGCTGAGTCATGTACCGGTGGTTTACTTGCGGCAACGTTAACTCATTGGTCAGGCGCGTCGGCATGGTTTGAGTGTGGTGTCATTGCCTATACCAACGAAGCAAAAAAACAGCTGCTCGCGGTGCCGGAAGATATTTTGTCAATGCACGGTGCGGTGAGTGAACCTGTTGCTGCAGCCATGTGTGCCGGAGTAGAAAGTGATGCTGTACTGTCTATTACAGGCATTGCCGGACCGACCGGCGGTAGTGCAGAAAAACCAGTGGGGACGGTTTGTTTTGGCTGGCAGTTTATGGATGAAACGCACACAGCAACTCGGAGCTTTTCCGGAAATCGTGAAGCCGTGCGCATAGCCGCTGCTATTCACGCTTTGTTGACAATGGTAAAGTGGTTGCGGGAAGTAGAAAGTAAAGTTCTATAGTATGGTTTATTAATTTTCGTCTTTGAACTTAACACCATAACGCGGAGGAACTTGGGGGATGTTATCCCTAAAAATTCGTTGCATTACGCCTTCAAGACCGCCAGCAGCGATGATATGATAGTCTTCCCAGTCGCGTGTGGGAGTGTTAATATTTTTCCACAGAGCTGTTGTTTCATCCTGTTGTAATAATTCATAGTCATCTAGCACAATTTCTTGACCGCGATTATCCCAGTAAGTGATTTTTTTGGTTTTCCCATTAAAAATAAAAGTGGGTAGGCGAATGTTGCCTTTGTCTGTTTTTAAAAAAGGAACGCCTTGTTCGCTTACGCCGGTGTTTTCTGGTACAAACGCACTATTGGAAATAATGTGACTAGCATAGTCACTAGTTTTTTCAGGCACAATCAAATCTCGCCAAGAAGAAATATCGTAAAAAGGAATATGGCGGTTGAGGTAGTAATAACCGCCAGTATTGAAATAAGAGCGCGTGAGGTCCAGTACACCATGTACCGAATCATCATTAGCTAATTTTCCGTACAAATCAAAAACAGGATCTTGATTAATAATAAAGTTAACTTTTCCAGTTTCTTCAGAAAATCCTTGGTACACATTTTTTTGTAACGGGATAGAATTAAAAATCCCTAGTACGGAGATAAGGACGGCATAGCTCATTGCCGCTGCTGGCCACAACACTTTTTCAATAGCGTTTTTCAGTCCGGTGGAGGCGACGATGCAATCCGCCAATAATAATAGCCACAACGGCGTAACGATAAAGATGAAACGATATTCGCGATGATTTTGTAGCATGTGTGGCAATAGTGCTAGCAAAATGAGTGCCAAGATAAACCCGCGCTGTTTTATACGCGTTGCTGCAGGTAGCATTACCGTTGCCAAGCCGCCGCTGGCAATAAACAGCCACATCAAAAAAATTAGTGGAGAAGATTCGCCAGCGCGACCGGCACCCACAATAACATTCATTTTGTAGTTAACGTAATAGGAATGAAAAGCGCCTCCCCAAGTAAATATTTCCAGCAAGGCGACGCCTAGAAAGATGGCCAAGCTGCCGCCCAGCATTGCTGCGCGAGCTCGCTTATCTGCTGATATAAAACCCACCAGTAAAATCAATCCGATAACCGGTGTGTACTGAAATCGCACGGCAATAATTAATGTGCCAAGCACACCGAACAAGAAGGCGCGCCGAAGTGTAACCGCTGACATTGGAGACAATGCCAACAAAGTAAGTATTAGAGACGTGGCGACAAATTCAGTCATTGGTTTATGGGCAAAGCCGATTAATTCATACCAAAAAACGCCTAATATTAGCGCCATTCGTGCTGTTCGTTCTCCCCAGTGGCGGCGGCTAAATATATACATTCCCCACGGCACCAGTACGGCGATAAGACAAAAGAATAATTTAACCGCAGCAATGTAATAAATAGGAGAATCTAACCCCAGTAGTTTACAAATCCAAAGAATACCAGCGACCACTCCAGGCACCAGCCACGAGCGGGCACCGTAAAAATATTCCCAATACACTACACCGCTACCAAAAACCAGATTGTGTGCCGGCTCTAAATATTGCATGATTTCATCGGGATGAATAACAAAGTCGCCAGATAAGGCGACTATGGCACGCAAGATAAAAGCTGTCACCAACAAATAAGGTAACCAGCGCCAAGAAGATTCGGAAACTTCCTGTGGGTGTAGATATGTTTCAACTATCCGGTTGAGCGTGCCTCCAATAGATATATGTGGGGTTGCTTTTTTTCGCACTGCCGTTTTTTTCGTTGTTTTTTTCGTTGCCATAATTTTTATGTGCCTTTCGCTATTTCTGTTGTTGATAGCGTTAATATTTCGTAACCATCGGCGGTAACACGCACGGTGTGTTCCCACTGTGCCGATAGGCTACGGTCGCGAGTAACCGCAGTCCAGCCGTCATTCAAAATTTTAACCTGATATTTTCCAGCATTAATCATCGGTTCAATAGTAAAAACCATATTTTCTTTAAGTTCCGGTCCGCTGCCCGGTTTACCATAATGCAGTACTTGCGGTGGTTCATGAAATGAATCACCTAATCCATGACCGCAAAAATCCCGCACCACACTATAGTGATGAGCCTCTGCATGGGATTGAATGGCGTAGCCAATGTCTCCCAAATGAGCACCGGGACGTATCGCGCGAATACCGAGCCACAAACATTCTCGCGTGGTTTCACAAAGCCGGCGAGCAAGAACCGAGGGTGTGCCGGCATAAAACATGCGACAGGTATCGCCGTGCCAGCCGTCTTTGATAACGGTAACGTCAATGTTCAAAATGTCACCGTCTTTCAGCAGCCGCCTAAAATCAGGAATGCCGTGACAAACTTGGTTATTAATAGAAGTACAAGTAGCTTTTGGGTAGGGAGAGTGGCCGGGCGGTTGGTAGTTGAGTGGGGCGGGAATAGCACCGTTATCGGTGATGTAGGCGTGACAGAGGCGGTCTAGTTCGCCTGTGCTAATGCCCACTCGCACTTGTGGTGCGATGTAATCTAGTGCGTCGGCGGCTAACCGACCGGCAATGCGCATTTTTTCAATATCCGCTGGTGTTTTGATTTTTATAGTCATGAAAAGTGGATTTTAATCTGTTTTGTGTAAACAGTAAACGGCTAGCTCTGTATAGCCATAATCAAGTTGGTTATTGACAGAGGTGATTTACAAGGAAATATAGTAAGGAGAGGAGGTTGATCTACGACAGACGTAAAACAAATCTACCCACAAAAAAAGACAATGGAACGTTGACGATAATGACAAATATTGGTGCTAGCTCTTTAGCGAATCCAGCAGTTATGGAGATAGTTAATATCAGTAAGCCAATAAAATATTGCGCAATATAAATAAGAGGATAAAGTATAATTTTTTGCCGACTATGGGTTGTACGAAAAGTTATTTTTAGGTGTAATAAATAGGATGTCAGCACACCGGCGATGAAAGAAATGGTGTATGCTGCCTTAGGGCTGGCTGCTAATAGCGCGATAAGATAGACTAGATAAGAAAAAAGCGTGTTGACGCCGCCCATAAAAAGAAAGCGCAGAGGCTCAGTCTTCGTGTATTTCGTCCACCGCATAAAGAGGTCTATTCCTTGTCGCATCTAGAGTTCGCCATAAATATTCACCAATAACGCCGAGCATAATCATTACTAGCCCGATAAGAAAAGAGAGCAAAACAACGATAGTTGCCCATCCAGGAGGCTGATTGATAGGATACCACGCGGTTAATTTTCCAATGATTACGTATACAGCAAATAAAAAACTGCTCGTTGCTACGATAATGCCAACTACGCTCATCATACGAATGGGAAAGTAGGAAAAACTAGTGAAATTATCTATTGCTAGGTTAATATTTTTCGTAAAAGTCCAGTGGCTATGCTTTAGTTTTGGAGCAGGACGAGGGAAAGGATGAACTTTGTGATTGTATCCTAATGAAAAAATATAAGTGGCGATGTCCAGATTACGCTCACGATTTTTTCTTATTATATCTGCAATTTTTTTATCTATCAGGCAGACACCTAATCCGTTGGAAGGGTAGTCGGGCATTATAAACCAGCGAAAAAGGCGATGATAAATGTTGGCGCAAACTTTCTTAAGAAAAGGTTCATTTCGCTCGCCTGTGCGAATAATAAAATTTACCTTACTGTTTTCGTCCCGCCATGAACGAAACATAGCTGCAACCATTTCTGGTGTATCCTGCATGTCTTGAGAAATATTGCTGACACAATCTCCCTTTGCGTGATCTATGCCGGCCTGTAGGGCGGATACTGCCCCATAATTTCGTGACAGGCGAATGACTCGGAGTCTTTCCCCATATACGTCGCGCAATGCCAAAAGGCAACTGTATGAATCATCTTTGGAACCATCATCTACGCTTATTATTTCTATATTGACATCTGGTAAGTTTTCCTCAAAATAGGAAAATATTGTCGAGATGGTTTTGCCAATCAAAGAAGAACCTTCATAAACAGCAACTATGATTGAGAGTAGAGGTTTTGATTGTTGTTTGTTCATGTATGGGTTAAGAAATTATATTACAAGGATATTTCATGCGATAAATGGGCACAACTACCAGCGCCAAATTCCTGTTTGAATTGGTGTAAGCCATCGTTTAGCTCCCCATTGCTAGGAATATTAGAAGTGCCGAAGCTGAAATAGCGAATTTTTTTTTCCTGTGCCTGCAAGATAAGCGATTCAAAAAGAAAGTCCAACGCGCCAATTTTTCTTCCTTCATCGTTAGAGGCAATATATTGTGCATGCCAAACAGTAGCAGACAAAAATAAAACAACACCGCACACGATAGAGTCTTTTAGTATGCCAGCATAAAAAATAATGTTGTCGGAGAATAAGTTAGCTAGATGTAATATTTCCGTCTGTGTGTGGGCAGGAACAGTATTGTGCTGAGCGAGTAGATTATCCTCAATCAACTGCCAAATTGCTGGTGCATAGCTTTTCCCATAATCAACACGGATATTTGCCCGAATTGCTTTTTTTTTGCCGCGCTGTCGGCGCGTGCTTACTACGCCACGGTCCGTTAAATCAATAACCGAAGATAAATTGCACCGCAGAAGCCGAGCTCCTTTTTGATGAAGGGCATAAATATCATCGGCGTAGGGACGTTGGTGATAATATGTAGGCACTGCCTTGTACAATAAAGTTTGGAATTTTTGATCTTTATAGTGTGCAATAACGGCGCTTAACGCAGCGAGCATTTGTTTTCCACTGAGACGTCCGTTATGTACGATGCCACCGTAGGTTGCACCGGGGTGACTTGCTACAATTCGTTTTTCTGCCGCCGCCGGTAATACACCACACAGTTTCTCGTTATTAAAAATTAAAAGTGAACAGTCATTAAACCGATTTTTATGGTAGGACAAAAAGCGACGACTGTGCAAAAAAGTAGCCATTGGGCAATGATTGATAAAGTCATCCCAAATTTGGGCATCTGCGCGGGAATATTGAGCGATGCGCATAGTAATTAGGGATGGATAACTTGGGGAGAATGCACGCTAATTGATTCATTTTGACTCATAGATAGGAAATGGTCGTAATTGACTTCGCTAAAAATATTTTTTTTTGTGTTTTCATTTTATATTTTCTTACAAGTCGCCTTGTAATTCTGCCCAACCAAAGCCAGTTTTTCCATTGTCGTTACCATTGTAAAACATAAGCCACTTATCTTTTACGCGAATTACTGCAGAGTAACAAACCATTTCTGAATCCCATTCAGTGGATTGAGACGGATAGATAACATCTTTTGATTGCCGCTCCCAATTTTCCCCATCGCTGGATATAGCGTGTGATATACCAGTATAGGATATCCTCCCTGCTTGTATTGTTCTTCTAGAAAAAAACATGTGGTATTTTTCATCGTGCTTAATGACCCATGGTCTTGCCAAGCCACATTCATTTTTTTGGGGAGATAAACATGGTTTTTTGTACATTTGCCAAGAGCGACCATCATGAGACTCGGCGCACCCTATATGATATCTATAATACTGTTTGTCACCTAACTTATCCCAACCTGATGCAAACCAGTGCCACATTCGCCAGCGGTTTCCCTCTTTTAAAATACATGGAGCTCCTTGTCCATACGGGCGGTCTGGTGTACGAGGAAGAATCGGGGCTTGTGAAAATCTTTTATAAGTTTTTCCATCAAGAGAAAGTGCTAAACCCGCAAATAGCATAAAAGGAATTTTAACACACCGCTGAAATCCAACGGTATAGAGATAATATTGATTATCACTTTTGATGATGCATGATGGAACAACGCCACAATCATCAAATGTACCATCTGACCCTACGTCAAGGACATAAGAATCGTGTTCATAAACAATATGCGAGGGATTACTTGCCTTTACGTCTAAAAATGTGGTGCGACCAAATAATTTATCATCTGTAGTGCCAAAATATATTCGGATACATTGATTTTCTGGCATGTATAACGGAGTAGGCAGCATGCCATACAAGTGCGCCCACCAAGCTTTACCTGGTTTCCAAATTTGTCCTTTTTTAATCCATTCCATTATCGCGCACTTTCCATAACCGTCGGCTAATGTTTTCCCTTACCGGAGATTTTGGTGGCGCTATTGAGGAATTTTCCAGTAGGTCACTCGTGATAATCGAGCCTGCACCAATTGTACAATCTTTTCCGATGGTCAAATTGTTACCGATAGTTGAATTGACCCCAACAAAACAATTGTCGCCAATATCGCAAAATCCTGAAATAACCACATGAGATGAAATAAAACAGTTTTTTCTGATTACTGAACGATGACCGACGTGATTACCGCTCCACAAAATTACATTATCTTCAAGCTGACAAAGATGTTGGATAGTATTATTTTCAAAAACGAAAGTGTTTTCGCCAATGCTGATGTTAGGTGACACAAAAGCTGATGAACTTAGGTAAGAAACAGAACGATAGCCAGCTTGGCGAGACATCTCTACTAATCGGCTACGATCTCGGTTGAGGTGACCGTAAGTTAAAGCAACAAAAACGTCAAAATCGCTAGGTGGGTATCTTTCCGGTAATTCTTCAAAAGCAATGACGGGAATTTCGCAATAAGCGGTTTTTTCCAAAAATTTATTTTCTACCGCAAAGGCGACTACTTCATAATTTGAATCAACGTTAAAATAGTCATACGCTATTCTACCAAACTCGCCTGCACCAATAATAACAATTTTTCCACCTTGTTGTTTAATCTCTTCTGGTTTCATATATTAGTTACTTATGCTAGAGGTAGACATCATTCTGCCAAAACTTTATTCTACATTATCAATATACTTTTCTTGGCGTTCCCCATCCTAAAATTTTACATAATATATATTATGCGAAATTAGCACTGGCGCTGTTTATCATTGTAAGTGCTGTTTTTACTAATCTGCTACCAGATTTTTTCTATGTCTTCTAATTTTTGTATTGTGCCCATTAAATAAATGGGTCAGGAGGGATTTGAACCCCCAGCCAAAGGATTATGAGTCCTCTGCTCTAACCATTGAGCTACTGACCCGCCGGCTGCCTGCCGGCATTAATTTTTAATGCCACATCCGCATTGTAAATGTTGCAAGCGCGGCATTGAACACGATGTTATTACTTTTCTGTGGCCGGCGGAGGCGCCTCAGTTTGTTGCCGCAATACGTGCTCACGCCGTGGCGTACGCATTTTACGCAACGCTTTAGCTTCTATTTGGCGAATTCGCTCGCGAGTTACCTCAAACTGCCGTCCCACTTCTTCTAGTGTGTAATCGTTGTTGACGCCAATGCCGAAACGCATGCGTAATACTTTTGCTTCGCGTGGCGCTAGTTCTCTATCAAAGAAATTTTTCATAAATCTCTTTGTGTCTTTGTGCATGATGTTGTCTAACGGGTCTAACGCATCCGGATCGTGGATGAAATCCATTAATGTGGAATCATCATCACCCACTGGAGATTCCATAGAAATTGGTTCCTTAGCAATTTTGAGAATACGCCGTACCTTGTCCACAGTCATTTCCATTTCCACAGCAATTTGCTCTGGCGTCGGCTCGCTTCCATTTTTTTGAACTAATTGGCGAGAAACACGACTTAGTTTGTTGATGGTTTCAATCATGTGTACCGGAATTCGAATAGTGCGCCCTTGATCGGCGATGGCGCGAGTAATGGCTTGTCGTATCCACCATGTGGCATAAGTAGAAAATTTAAAACCGCGACGGTATTGAAATTTGTCTACCGCTTTCATCAATCCGATATTGCCTTCTTGAATCAAATCTAAGAAATGTAATCCGCGATTAGTATATTTTTTGGCGATAGAAATAACTAAACGTAAGTTGGAACTCACCATCTCGGCTTTGGCTTTTTTGACAATTTCTTCCTTTTCGCGCAACTCGCGATCCAATTCAATCATCGCCGTGGGCGTTTTAAGCCCAGATTTTTTTACAATTTCAGCGTATTGCTGTTGTAAATCAATTACTTCAGGAATATAGCTGTCGGTATGTTTACGGAACAAGTTGGAATTAACCGTTTCTATCCACCGCGGATTAATTTCGTTACCCGGGAACAACTCCAAAAAATCCCGCCGCTTCATTCCCATTTTACGGGTACAACAATCTCGAATTTTGCTTTCAATGTTCATCACATGCACGCTTTCTTCGCGAGCAATAGCGATTAATTGCTTAATATATTTTTCGGCAAAACAAAAGCGTGTCATCAATTCAGAAATATTCTTTTGCGGTCGTTTGCGATCGCGCTGGCGTTTTTTTTGTGCCATTTCTTTATGAATATTATCCAGTTCGTCCAGAACTTCCCAACATTGTGCTGCCAATTTTTTGCTAACTTCCTCGGGCGAGTCGCTTACTTCATCAGCACTGTCGTTTTTATTGCCGCTATCCGGTTCGTGTAAAAAAGCGCTTTTAGCGGATTTTGCGCCACTGTTTTGCTCGTCAATATTGAGACCAAAAACGCCATTAACAATATCTTCAATATTACCGCCCTCTTCCCGTATTTTTTTGAGATTATCGAGCACTAACTCGGCAATATTAGGACAATATGAGAGCACTTCTACAATACGGCGTTGACCATTTTCTACACGACGTGAAATTTCAATTTCTTCCTGATGGGTAAGCAATGTAGAAGAGCTCATTTCACGCATATACATACGTACCGGATCGGTAGTGCGGCTGATGCCGACAAAAGAGGAAATAGCCGCTTCTGCCTGGTCTTCAATGTCATTCTCATAACGCACTTGCCCATCTTCGTTGATAAGTAGTTCGTCTTGGTCGGGGGTGCTTTCAAAAACAGGGATACCCCATTCACGTAGAAGGTTAATTACGATCTGTGATGCTTCTTCAATTTCCTCCAACTCATCGGGCAAATGGTCGTTGATGATAGCGTGAGTTACATAGCCTTTTTCGGAAGCATAAGTAAAAAGATCACGAAGCTTGTTCCAGTTAATGTCCTCTGAGTCGTCTTTGCGAGTCGCGCTTTTTCGACGTGCCTTGCCAAGTTTTTTGTTGAGTTCACGTTCCATGCGCTGCATGGCGTTTTGGCCTTCCATTTTTTTCATCGCGGCCTTGCCTGATTTAATGGACTGCTCAGCAGCTTTCTTTATAGAATCTATGTTATCCGTCTTGGGCGCCGCTTTTATCTTGGCCGGCGTGCTTTTTTTGTTTGCTACCGGTGCTTTAGTAGCGGCCTTCTTTTTGATGCTGGATGAGGCCACTTTACTTGGAGATTTTGCCTCTTTGGTTACTTTGATCGGTTTGCTTTTTTTGTTTGCTACCGATGCTTTAGTAGCGACCTTCTTTTTAATGCTAGATGAGGCCACTTTACTTGGAGATTTTGTTTTTTTAGCGATAGAGGAAACTTTTTTTGAGGCGGGTTGAGTCCTGGATTTTTCCGACATATTGACGTTCCTTTGAGATATTCTTAAAACTTTTTATTATATAACACAAATACCTAATCATTGATATGTTTACGTATGTCAGCCAACCACTGACGCTTACCAGCACCAGTGCGGCGGTGATGTTCTTTTGCCAACCGCTCTAGTAGTGCCGAAAGTTCTTTTTCTACATCCAAACTTTGCAATTTGGCATAAATCCGCCCTGTTTCCTGTACTTGCCGTGATAGCATAAGGTAGCCTTCACTTTCTAGATAAGCAGGAAGATCGCTTTCCTCATTTTCTGGGTGCCAACGCAGGTGATGCAAGACGGCGGCAATAACTTCTACTTCTGCAGCTTCGCCGGGTAATGGTGGATGTTTCGTGAGCATTTCAATTAATGCCGGATTAACAGCTAAACAACATAATAATTTATATAACGGTTGTTCGCGACGCATTTTAAAACGCGCGCGTTCTGTCGGGCGCTTTGTTTCGCGTTGAGTAGCCTGATGTACGGCAGCAACTGACAATTTCGCTCGTGCAGCCAACCGTTCTTGTAGTAACTCCCGCAAAAAAGGAGCCCGTTGCGCTCCGACCAGCCCCAAAAGCCGTCTTCCTTCTTGTAAAGCAGCACTGGAACGACCTTCTTCGCTAGTGGCATTGCTGTTTTCCCATAGTTGCCGCACAATATAATCTGCTAGCGATTCTGCTCCAGATAATTGTTTTTCAAATGCAGCGGCACCGTGCGCACGAACAAAACTATCGGGATCCTCTCCCTGAGGCAAAAACAAAAAAAACACACTCGCCCCATCACGCAGTACTGGTAACGTATTTTCCATACCGCGCCATGCTGCCCGCCGCCCAGCATCATCACCATCAAAAGCAAAAATGACATTATCAGCGGAACGAATGATTTTTTCCATCTGCCGCGCTGTAACAGCCGTGCCCATGGTTGCAACCGATTCGGAAAAACCTGCCTGCGACAACATTACAGTATCCATATAACCTTCGGTGATGATAATACGTTTTTTCTCCCGCACGTGTTGGCGAGCTTGTGGCAGACCAAAAACGGTTTGTCCTTTGGAAAACACCGGCGAGTCCGGTGAATTTAAATATTTTGGAGTATCATCTCCCAGCGCCCTTCCACCAAAACCGCTAACACGCCCGTTATTTTCCATAATCGGAAACATAATACGATTGCGAAAATAATCGTACGTGCCGCCGCTCTCTTTTTTTCGCAGCAAGCCGACGGTGACAAGCGTTTTTTTGTCATGTTTGCTTAATGCGAGTTCTAATCCGTTCCAAGCGTCAGCGGCGTAACCAATGTTAAAGCGCGCTAGCGTTTCTGCTTCTAAGCCGCGTTGGGTGAGATATTCGCGCGCAATAGAGCTTTTTTTTAACTGTGCTTGCCAGTGTGCACATGCTTCCCGCAAAATATCATCAGAAAAACCGCTAGATTTGTCGTTGTCACCTCGGGGAATGGGCATTCCCAGCCGTGATGCTAGAATTTCTACACCGGCCACAAAGTCACCACCATGTTGCTCCACAATAAATCGCAAAGCATCGCCGTTGGCACCACAGCCAAAACAATAATAAAATCCTTTTTCTGTGTTAACCGAAAACGATGGCGTTTTTTCGGCATGAAATGGACACAACCCCACTAGGTTTTTGCCTTGTTTTTTTAGCTTGACAGTCTCACCAATAACTTGTTCCAAGTCGGCGGCAGCAATAAGTCGCTGAATAAATTCTCGTGAAATAGCCATGCGTACATTAAACCACTTGGCACGACTGATGGAGAACGGAGCAATCGGAATCAAAAATGGCTGTGGATAACCTGCACTTAACAAGGCATTCAACTGCTAGGAGGCAAAAATAGATTCATAAAACGTTTATCCAACCACTTTTTCCAGTGCCACAGCCAAGTACCGTCAGCGTACCAACTCCCCCAACCTGCAATCGCGCGTCCATCAGCAGTGTTAAGAATGTACAACTGCCGTTGTTGAAAGTGCCACGAAGAAAGCGGCATACCATTGATAGCTGCCAAGATGTTATCGCTCAACGTCGGTGACTGTCGGATTGCTGTTACGCCAGATTTTGGCGCGCTGATAGCGGCACAATCACCCGCAGCAAATACCTGTGGGTGAGAAATACTTTGCAGACAAGCATTCACTTGTACAAAGCCGTTGTCATTCAACGCCAAGTCACTGTTTGCCAGCCATGCAAGAGCTCTAACCGGTGTGGCATAAACAAGATATTGCGCAGTTGTCTGCCGACCATCTGCCAATATAATGGATTCGTCTTTGTAGCTAATCGCTGTCGATTCAAACAGTGTAATACCGCGCACCTGCAACACTTTCCGTACTTTATGCCTAACGCCGTTGTTTGCTGAAGGCAAAAGGGAATTACCGATTAATGCAATGTTATTACTGTTTCCAAAGTAAGAATTTAATGCTAGCGCCAATTCCACGCCGCCAGCACCAGCACCAATAATGGCAATCGTTTGCGGTTTGTTTGCCGTCAATCTGTTTAGCCAATGCAAAAAATCTTGCGCAGGCTTAACTGTTGTCGCTGCCGGAGTGTTGAATGTTTGCCTTGGCACACCGCCGACATTGATAGAAAGCAAATCAAAACGGATTTCATCGCCACCTGCGAGTAATAATTGCCCTTGTTCAGCACTGATGCTAACTGCTGCGGCTTCTACCCAGCGCACACCAGTGTTAGCGCAGAGAGTAGGCAAATCAATAAAACATTCTTCCCGCCGGAACTGCCCGGAAATATAACCAGGCAACATACCCGAATAGGCTACCTTTGAGCTGTCCGAAACCAATGTTACTGTTGTGCCGATTGGCCAGCGATTCGCTAACCGAAGTAATGATAATACATGCGTATGACCACCACCAACGAAAACAATTTCAGTTTTTTTCATTTTTGATGCCAGTAGGGACGTGCCCTGCTTCCAATATTCCTTCCACATTCCGAACTTGATCGTCAAAGAAAAAATCAGGATTGAAGGCGCGTAAAAACTCTTTTTTATTTTTACCGGAAAGAAACATTGCCTCGTCCACTTCCAGCCCCCACTCCATCAGAGTGCGAATCGGGCGCTCGTGTGCCGGTGCTCCGCGCGCAGTTACCAGTGCCGTTCGAATGGAATTTGAAGAGGCTTGTCGCAGCTTTTTCAATTTCTCTAAAAATGGCTTAAATGGCCCAGGTTGCAGCGGTGCTGCAACCATTTCTTTTTCCTGCTGCTGAAAAGCATCCAGTCCTTGTTCTTGATATACACGTTCTGATTCATCACCAAATAGCACTGCGTCACCGTCAAAAGCAATGCGCAATTCTTTTGATTCGTCAATCGTTTCGGTAATGGAGGTCTTTTTTTTAGCAATGGGGGTTGTAAGTGGTGTCGCAATATTCACCAATTCTTCCGCACGCAGGCTATCACCACCTTTAACGTGAGCGGCAGGAATGCCGTTTTCCAGTGCGGCACGGACATCATCAGCAAAAGCGGATAGAAATAAATTAGCTCCGCATGCCGGCAGATAACGGAATGGTGAGCGTCCGCGCACAAAACAACCGCATTGGATATTCAATCCGTTTTCGGCGATAGCTCGAAACACGCGCAATCCGGTGACAGGGTCATTACGCGACAACACAATAATTTCCACCCGTTTTTCCCCGTGGTTATTCATTGCCAGTAGTTTTTTTGCTAGCAGAAAAGCCACGCCTGGCTTGGCTACGCGCTCTAATCGATCCAGTTGTGTTTGAACATAGGCTTCTTCGCCGTGCAATTTGAAAATTTCATTTTCCTCTTCAAAATCAAACAAGGCGCGTGATGATACGGCAACGGTTAACAGTGGCATTGTCATGTACGCATTATAAATGCCAGCTCCGCTTCACTTTTTAGGCGATCTTTGTGACCGAATTTATAAGTGCTTTTATACTTATAATGCCTTACTCTTCTTATTTGCCAATTGTCTTAGCAGTTCAAAAGTCCACGCGGCGCCAAAGCCTGTTTCTGGTCCCGGTGCTGCTCCCAAGCCTCCTTTGCAGGAAGATGTCGACAAATCTAAATGCAGCCACGGAGGTGTCCCTTCTATAAATTCACGCAAAAACAACGCCGCTAATATGTGATCGGCATCGCCCTCTTCAGCGCATTGTTTAATATCGGCAATATTGCTTTTGAGTTTGTCTTTGTAATCTGTTGGTAGCGGGAATACGCATAGCCGCTCGCCACTTGCCGTTGCTGCTTCTACAGCGCGCTGTCGCCAGCCATCATTGTTAACCACCAGAATTAATGAGAATAGGGATTAATTGAGAAGCCTAAGGATGGTGCGGTTTCTAACGCTTTTTAATGATGAATATTTATTAAATACCAACTACCGTATTAACAATGATTTACGTGTCTTGCAATTACCTTGCACTGTCGTTATAAGGCGAAAAAAACGCATTTTTTAAATTGGTGTTTTTAACTTTTTTGACCTTTGTGGTAGGCGGTAGCGGTTTTTGATTCGTTATGCGCGCAAGAGCTTCACGCATAATTAAAATGCAGTGTGAGTACGGCGGCAACGCTCAAGTGCTACTCTCTCGGCGTTCTTTCCCTCGTTGGGTGGTTGGGTCAGTTTAGGCCAAGAACCAATGTCTTTAAAATACTCAACCCCGCGATCATAACAATCATCAATCTTATATTGTCTTTCTTTTTCGACCTTGCGAAAATAATCGCTAATAGACACAAGTATATAGAAAAAGCCAATAACTAGGCCACCCAGAATAATCGAGTCCAAAAATACCATAATCGGGTCTTCCTTCTTCTGCATGCCTCCATATTAAAACGTTATTACATATACATCAGTTAATTAAGGTGGAATACCATACGACCCTTCCAATGACAGAAAAATGGTCATATTCATCCGTTGATATCTGTACTGGTGGATATGATGAATTAGCGCCGGACATGATGATATGAGTATGGGTTTTCCTTAAGTACTTAATATAGAGGTCGTCATATAGGCGCACGCCATAAATAGAACCAACGAGGATGTCTTGCTGGGAGAGGTCAAACATAACAGAAGAAGCTGAAGGTATGGTTGGTGCCATACTATCGCCACGGACACGAGCCATGACAAGATCATCTGGATTTAAACGGGCGTAACCTAAAAAATCACGCCTAAAATCACGGTCAGACGGCAGTGTTTCGGCTGATGTGATACCGCGCCCCGCGGAAAATTCAGTGTCATATTCGGGGATACGGACAATTTCTTCCACCGGGCTGTATTGGTCATGAGATAACCCCAACAACCAATTAAGTGACACTCCCGCCCGTAAAGCTAATTCAGCCGCCTTATCTAATGCTGGCATAGTTCCCTTAGCCCAAGATCTAAGGCTATCTGGCGGCACCCCCCATGCGATAGAACACTTATTAATTGACCGACCAGCAATAACTTTTTTAAGATTTTCCTTAAAAGACTGCTTAAAATTGTAATTTGCGTGAGATTTCCCTGTATAATTATCCATAACTACTCATAACATAGAACAACAAAAAATCATAAATGACGCAACAACGCCTAACAGACAAAATAACAGAAACTAACAATATACTACAACTGCATATTATAGCGCATATTAAGATAATGGCAGAAGCTGCTGGCATATGCTGGGCAGATTGGGCAAGAACGAGAAAATTATCACCGGCGACGGTAAGGCAAGTGTTGACTGGAAGATCTAGCGGACGACGTGGTCATGCGCGCGAAGTAGTAGGAGAATTAAAGAATTTATCTCGGGAATTACGGCTGGATAGCGGCGCGATTACCAGAGAATCACAGCTTGCTGCACACCGCCGCGCGGCAATGGCTCGGAGAGGGTCAGTTTGATGGTTGATTACCGGTTGCCAGTGGGAGAATCCTACTCTCTCACTCCCACTGGCCGCGCGGCTATTTCGTATGGAGATAATCGCGCGTTATTATCAATGAATGCCCACAGCAGTGGTCCCTTTTTTGCTGCTGCTGGCCGCGCGCTTGCTCCTAGCGGTGTCAGGCGCGCACTATTATCTCCTTGGATGCCGGTGGGGAAGCTCACCGGCACGTTGATGTAATGGTTTTTATACGGATTAAAAAAGGTGACCGATTAGCTACGCCGCAGAGCGTAGAAATATGGGAAGAGACGCGGCAAAAAATGATAAAAAAACACGAAAGCGTGAAGGCCGTCGCTGAGCGAATGGGAGTGGATATTAAATATCTACAGGCATTGGTAGCTAAGGCGCCAGCTCGCGTACAGAGAGGCACAATACGAGCCCAAATAGTAGAGCGCTTAGGTGCCAATATCGCGATAGTTGACACGATTGGCGGCCGCTATAAAAGCTATAGAAGCAAAAGTGACGACCCATTCTGGGATTTTGCTGCAAATCCCTTTATTAAGTTGATTCGGGATAGACAGGGCAGAACATGAGCAGCATAGCGCCACCTCATGCCGTAGACGCTGAACAGGCATTGCTTGGTTCGCTATTGCTGAATAATAAATTGTTTGATGTAGTAGATCATCTGCGGGGTGAGCATTTTTATGACAAGCGCAACGCTGTCATATATGACACCCTCAAAAAGATGATAGCAGCGGGCGCGGTTGACCCGGTGCTATTGAGCAAACAGCTAGACGACGAAAAGAAGCTACGAGCGGCTGGTGGATCGGAATATATTGCAGATGTGGCTGATTGCGGTGCATCCGCAGTCAATGTGGCAGCATATGTAGAGCTGGTCGCCGATATGGCACAGCGCCGGCAGGTAATTACCATATTATCCGAGGCACAGGCGGCTGCCTATGCGCCCGGCGACGCAAAATCAAGCCAATTAATAGATGAGATAGAGCAGCGGCTATCCGAAGTGCAGAACGAATTTGCGCAACAGGGAACCGCGCTGCGTGATGCGGGTGTAGTCGCTGGTCAACATCTCGACAAAATAACGGATATTATTGCTCGCGACGCATTTGAGGAGTTGATTGGCGTGCCGACAGGCATCAGCCGGCTCGACAAGATGACATCTGGCTTACACGGGGGCGATTTGATTATTGTGGCAGCACGTCCCGGTGCGGGTAAGACGGCATTCGCGCTGAACCTCGCGCGGCATGCTACAGCGACAGGCGGCGGCGCCGTGTTTTTTAGCTTGGAAATGAGTGCCGAATTATTGGCACGGCGGCTGGTTAGCCAAGACGGTGTGCCGCTGAGTGCATTGCGCACCGGTAAGGGCGCTGATGGTAAGCCGATAGATGGCGATATGATACGCGCCTTTGCCGAAGGTGTTGGCGCACTGGAGGGGCGCGGTGTATGGATTGATGACCGCAGTGGCATCACTGTGCTGCAAGCGCGAGCGCAGGCGCGGCGAGTACGACGACTGCTAGCAGCCGAAAATAAAAAACTATCGTTAATAGTAGTGGATTATTTACAGCTGATGGGTTCAACTATTGCTGGAGATAATCGTGCGCTAGAGGTGGCTGCTGTATCCCGCGGGCTAAAGGCCTTAGCGAAAGAATTGAATGTACCAGTGGTAGCACTGTCACAGCTCAACCGGGCGGTTGATGCGCGTGCGGACACTACACCGAGATTGACAGATCTACGCGAGAGCGGCGCGATTGAGCAGGATGCTGACCTTGTCTTACTGCTCAACGAGACGGACAAAAACTCAATGAATACGCAGACAGCAGCCGTTGATTTGATTGTAGCGAAACAAAGAAACGGACCAATAGGCAAAGCCATGATGTCGTTTGAAAAAATGTTTAGCCGATTTAAGGAGAGAGCTGATGAATAACCAAGAGAAAATCAATACCATAATCAAAGCAAGCGGGCTGAGCTTAGAGGATTATGCGGTCAAGTATGGGCACGACCACCAGATACTGAGTGATTTAGTGGAGGGGCGCGTGAGCGGTGAGATCGGCGAACCAGCAGCGATGAGCGCCGAAATAAACCGGCGATTTATTGCGGAGAATGCGGCGGCAGACAGAAAACAACATGTAGTTGGGCTGCGATGAGCACCGCAGAGAAGATCAAAGACATTATTAACGCGAGTGGGATGAATACGCGATTGTATGCCGAGCGCAACGAATACAACTATCAAACACTGCGCAATATTGTCAGCGGCAGAGTAAGCGGTCAGCATGGCGAGGCAGCTCGGGTAGTGTCTGCCATCTTAGGCAGGGTTGCACAAAAACCAAAAAGGAAGAACAAGAATTTTGCACAAAACCTGAAAAAAATATCAGAAATAACCGACCATACAGACGTAACTTCGGCGGCGTTGATAACTAATGCAGTTAATAATAGCGGTCTCACCATCAAGGAATACGCGACACGGCACGGATATCCATATCACACAGTTAGAAATTTAGTTTATGGGAAAACTTGTGGTAAGTTTGGGTTACCAGCAAAGATAGTAGCTAGTGTGATGTGTAAAGATACGCCACTAGCTAACGGCGTGTCTTTACACAGTAAGCACAAAAAATTAAATGTGCAGCTAGCACTTAAGGGGTATCATTCTCTTACTGATTGGGCGAATAAGCACGGGTTCAATCACGACACAGTGCGAAGTGCTATACGGCGATATTGTGGTGCGCATGGTCGCTCACCACGTTACAACAGCCAGACACCTAAAATATTAGCAGCACTCAGTAAGACGCTGGGCCAATCGTGTATGGGTCTTCAGGTGACCAACGAATTAGCGCATGCGCAGCCCTGGTTACGGCAACAAGCATACTGGAGGCAAAATGTCATTTGCTGATCGGACGGCGCGCGCCGCCGAACTCTGGGGGCAAGTGCAGTGTGATATGTATGCACTGGGTGAGGAGCTGCAGTGGGTACACCAGCTACCAAAGGAACAACGGCAAGAGGCATGTAGCCAGATAGGTATTACTCCACAGATAGCGGCGCGGTACAGTGCATCATTTCTTGCGGTGCGGGATACAGGGTTGCCGCGAGATGCTGCTGCAGTATTAATAGGCATTGACCCCAACCGCATTGATGCGGTAATGAAAGTAGTTAAAAAACTCAATCATCAACCAACAGCAGATGACATAAGGAATATTGTCGCCGACAAACTAGCCGAATGGCAGATGGAAGCACACAATCAACGGCTCGCCCAACGCGCAAAAAATGAAGCCGAAAAGCAACGCAAAACGGCTGATATGGTTAATTTACTACCCGCAGCAAGTAAAAATATTGGCTGGCTCGCTGAATATCTAGCGAGCATTGTGCGTGCGACTGACTTATTAACCGCGGCGTATGAGCTATTAAGCGGACCACATGAATTAACGGATGCCGAAAAAGAAACCATCCTCAGCACACGAGACAAGCTGCAGGCCGAGCATCGCACCTGGCGCGAAGTTATCCGACAAAAAACAAATGAATAGAAATCAGATAGTCGTGTGGCAGTATCGCGGGATGTTTTATCCCGTGTTTGAGGTGCGGAATAATGAATATGCGGTGCTACCGGAGGTTGCTTTTAATAATTATGCTGCTGCACATATGTACGGTGATAGCCGAAACATTGGCATCGACCGAAGCAAGGCGCTGATTTTAAATATGGAGTGCGCAGGCAAGATGCTGTCATGACGGACACGCCGAATGTGATTAGTTGGCGTCTGTATTGGTCAGCACCGGAAGCGCGTCGCGACCAAGCGACCAAGCGATTAGCTATGGTGCGCCTAGCACAACGACAGTCGGTGCCGTATGCTGCAGACTATTATGGTGTTGCATACCCCACATTGCGACGGTGGTGTGCGGTGGTGAATAATGCACCAACTGGTGCAGCACTGCCCTCTCTACTACCGCAAAATGGTAATGCGGGCAGGCCAGCAACAACAGCAGTCAACGAAAAAATATGGGACTATCTTAAGGCGGATTATCTGCGGCTAGAAGCCCCGTCGCTATCGGCGTGTATTCGTCGCGCGAATAAGTATGCAGCGCGCAGAGAGCTATCACCGTTACCGAGCGAAGCAACCGTACGGAGGCGATTGACCGCTGAAATATCACCAAGTGCATTAGCGTTAGCGCGCGGAGGCGGCGAAGCCTTTGAAAAAACATATCCTTCGCAAACGCGTACGACTGCTGGGATGATGCCGCTGGATGCCGTCAACGGCGATGGTTTTAGGGTGAATGTGTTTGTGGAAACAGCAAGAAAAACTATCAAAAACAAAAATATCGTATGCCGCCCCGTACTGTGGGTGTGGCAGGATATTCGCACTCGAAAAATATTAGCGTGGCGGATCGCAGAGACCGAAAACGAGGAAATGATGCGGTTGAGTTTTGCTGATGTGTGCCGCCACCACGGCATACCCCAAAAAATATACCTAGATAATACACTCACCGCCGCCAACAAACGCATGACTGCGGGCGCACACATATCATCGGCAGCGCGGCGGCGACACACCGAGACAGACGATGAGCCGCTGGGCGTATTCGCGCAGCTGGGGTGTGAAGTACACAATACGCGGCTAGTCGAACACGCGCGCACCATCAGTGGCAAGCGCAAGCGCGGCGGCGCCGGGCAAAGCAAACCCGTAGAACGATTTTTTGGCACGTTGGATGATGAGCTGTGTCGCCACCCGTCAATGGCGGGGTATTACACCGGGCGAAATGCGATGGTTAAGCCAGCGAATTATGATTCCGGTCGTAGTGGTGTGCCGTGGGAACAATTTGTTGCGCATTGCAACACGATAATCAACGAAATAAATGCACGTTGCAACCGTCATATTGAGGGCTTGCAACGAGGTGAGTCGGTTGATGATTTTTATGCGCGCGAGATTTCCAATGTAGCGGTCAGACTAGCGACAGAAGAACAGCTGCGACTGCTATTGCGCCCGGCAGAAGTGGTGAAGGTGAGCGTGGATGGTACGATTACCCTACGCGCGGGACAGCTTGCAGGGGCGCGCAATAGATATTATGATGATGCGTTGTTGCGGATGGCTGGCAAGCGCGTCAGCGTTCGCTATGATCCACAACGCTTACACGAATCTGTGGCTGTATTTGATGTTGCTGGCGTCTTTGTGGCGGATGCAGTGTGTATGGTGCCGGCAGCATTCCAGAGCGCGAGCGCGGCAACCGCACACAATCGCGCACGGCAACAAGCACGGCGCGCTGCCGAAGAAGAATTGAACGCGCACAAGCGAGCAGCGCAAATAGTCAAGGCCGAAGCATATGCCAACCAAGACGGCGCAATCAATGCCAACCGGAAAAACATAAAAATCATCCGCATAGTCAGCACCGGCAAGCACAAGGATAACCGAGAAGCTATCCGGCGCGGCAAGGATTTGCTTGCTCGTGCCGCCGCGGGAGACAAAAAATGAAAACATCCCAACAACAAGCAATACTAAAAACACTAGAAGCTGGCGAGACATTAACGCCCCTAACCGCGCTCAATAAGTTCGGCTGTTTTCGGTTGGGCGCGCGCATATGTGAGTTGCGTGCGCAGGGACACAACATAACCACAGACAAACAACCAACCCAGAGTGGCGGTTATTTTGCCGAATATTCAATGAGAGGAATCAAATGACTGAATCATCATTTCCGGCGGCAGCAGTCGCTACGATGATCGCAGTGCGAGCATTATTAACCGAAGGCTATATTAGCCAAGCTAAGCTAGCACGGCGCGCGGGCGTATCCGCCACAACGATATCACGAATGTTGGACGGCACCTACATCGGTGACGCGGTCAAACAAGCAGCAAAGCTAGAAAATGTGCTCAAGGCGCTAGATAACGAACACCAGCACGACATACCCATTGGCGAATATGTGTCGCTAACCGCCAGCAACCGAATTATTAATTGCTTGGCGTCGGCGCACGCTACCGGAGATATTACAGTGATATATGGGCACGCGGGGCTGTCGCGGACGACTAGTGCGCGCCACTACGCCAAGACTCATGCGCCGGTATTCATGGTAACGATGTCACCGTGTGTGACGACACCGTTTGCGGTACTGCGGCGGTTGGCATCGGCAATGGAATTGGGAGATGCTGCGACGACTGCCGCACGGCTTGAAGAAGAGATTGTGGTCAAACTGACTGATATTGGTGCATTATTGATTGTGGACGAGGCGCATCATCTGACGCCGATTTTGATAGACACCATCAGAATAATCCACGATGCGACGGGTTGCGGGTTGGCGTTGATTGGCAATGCGCCACTGTGGGGGCGGATTAGCACCGGTAGCCGCATGGGGCAATTGGTATCGCGCGCCGGCACGCCGCACAAAACGAATACTGCATCACCGGACGATGTCAAGCTGTTATTACACGCGTTAGTCCCAGAAGCAGAAGAAAAAATGGAAAAAGTAGCGGTTAATATTTCACGCCGCCCGGGTCGCTTGCGGGCGGTAACAAAAGCAATCAATATATGCCGCCGGGCAACACGTGACGGTAGCAAAATAACGGCAGAAATGCTGGGTGATGCCGATGCCGCAAGATCATCAGGAGGAGATGAAGATGCCGAATGACATCATGATATGGGTATCTGCTGTCGTCTTTATGGTTTTCTTGTGGGCGATGTTGTTGATTGGTTTTTCATTTTGATTATGTGGATTATAGGCATGACGATATGGTGCATAGTCATTCACGTGGCGTCGGCAGTCATGTATCAATATCAACAAACAGCAAAAAAAAATCAAAGGGTTGGTGTGGTGTGTCTAGCGGTATCTTGGATTTCAGGCATCGGGGCGATAGCACTAACGTTTATAGGGTGGTTATTGCTTTTGTCGATGGAAAGGATGATATGAATAATACACGGAATTACTGGATTAAGCTGGCGCATGTACACCCACGCAGATTGGGTTGGAATGACGACACCCGCCGCGGCATCATGCAGCAGCGATATGGTGTGGAGAGCACGGCAAAGTTACCACTGGATAAACTACGCGACTGGGTGAGCTACTTATATCACCAAGTCCAAAAAATACCGACCAAGAGTGAGAGCGATTTTGCTGCAAAACAAAAACAAATAGCGAAAATTCACGCTCAATGTAAAGCAATGAATCTGCCATTATCCTATGCCAATACAATCGCCAAGAACCAACACGGGATTGATTATCTAGAGTGGCTATCGCCCGCACAACTCAGAGGGGTGATTGCGGCGTTAGCATACCACCAGCAACGGAGGAAAAGAAAATGAATAATAAAAGATACCTCGCACTCATTATAGGGATGGCGACGTGTGCAGCGGTGACGGCGAGCGACCAGATTGTTATCCCCGCTATATTGGTAAAGGACGGCGATACCATTCGCGCCGGTAGTGGATACGGCGCACATCATGTGCGCTTGTGTGCGATTGACACGCCAGAAAAAGACCAACCACACGGGGCAGAAGCGACAGCAGCACTGGCCGCTATGCTATTGAGCGGTGACCCGCTACGGATAGTATTCACCGGCAGTGCAGCGTGGGGTCGAGTGAATGGGCTAATTATCGGCGACGATCCAAAATACATAAATCTGCAGATGGTCAAAGATGGGCATGCATGGGCAGCACGTGACATATATGCTGACGATTGCGGGCAATTACTACCGCCGGAAGTATTACAAGCGGCAGAAGACGAAGCACGCGCTGCCAAACGCGGTCTGTGGACATTACCCAACCCCATTAGGCCCAGTGAATGGCGTAAAAAGTAACCAACATAACAGGAGCAAAACATGAACCACGAACACCACATCAACCAATTAGCTGAAGCGCACAACCAGAATATTATTGCGCTAGCCACCCTCGGCAGTAAAATAGAAGCCGCCGAAGCCAAAGTGCGAGAAGCAAAAAAAACAGACTTAGATAAATTGCTGCGAGCAGAAATAGAAACCCGAGTGGCACTATATAACGCTATTGTGGATAGTGATCCATCGCTGTGGCAATCCAAAAAAACACGGTCAGTCGGCGCAATTAAATATGGTCTACAAAAAGAACGTACGACAATCAACATCCCCGACGAAATCGCAACCATAGCTAAGTTACGCGAGATTTACGGGATTGACGCCAAGCGTTTTATTAACATCATTGAAAAAATAAAAAAGACAGCAGTGCATGATTTACCTGACGATGAAGCTAAGTCAGCAGGTATCAAAGTACAGCTTGGTGACGAAAATGCCATTTTCGTAAAAACGACTATTACCCTCCCCAATGTTATCAAGCAAATAATGGCTGATGGCTGGACTGACAGCGAAAATGCCTGATATTAAAGATAATATATTCTTGCGTGTGTTGACCGACCATCTGTCGCCGCAGCAGGCATATGATGTATCTATCTACGTAGGCAAACAGATGGGCGGTGCGCGGTTCTGGGTATCGAGTCAAGGAGCATCGCAATGCCCCACGGCGCAAAGGTTCATTAGAACACTACGGCGCGGGCTAATCCAGAACGGAATCCCACCCAAACTAACAGACCAGATAATTGCATCAATCAATGCAGTGACCCCCATGATATATGTGCCGACTAGCGGGCTAGGCCCCGTTACGAACAGCACAGCTGGGCAGAGAGCAATATAATATTGTGTACAACGACACCCAAGTATTTCCTTCCTGCAGCGAGAATTGTAGATATTCTTTTGACTTATTATTGATTTTTTAATAAAAAAAGAGAGAGAAAATGAAAATAGAAATTTTATTGGGTGATATAAATATCTAATTTCTACTGCAATAAATTATGCAAAGTAATGGCATCTATCAGCTAATGATGCCGCGCCGTTACGACTAAGCTACGTAGCCGATTTCCGTAAAAAAAACACCATAATGGAAGCATGAGATTTCCACAATTTACCGACTATGAGGCAAGCGAATGGATCGCGCGCCGACTAAAAGAAGAAAAAATAAATTCTGCAACCAAGCTGGATAGTGGCGATATCGCCGACTGGTCTACTAGCCAACATGTCGGTGAGGTCAGCTCAGCCACGTCAATGAAGCGAGTGTTGGGTGATGTTCGGATAGAAGCGATCGAGAATGACCGCATGCCGAATATTACCTTTTATCGCGGTGAAGGAGAGACAGAAGCCCAAGTGATAGCCGCAGCCAAACTAGCGGAAAAAGACTTAGCAATGGGGCGAGTGAGTGGAGGCTTTCCGTTCGTGATGGTGATTGTTGGATCGCACGAAGAGGGCTGTCGGCTGGCTACTGTTGCCGATGCTGAATCATTCACAGAGAGCGGAAAATGACAAAACTAACGTGTATGATGGGATTAACAATATTACTGAGTGGTTGCGCTATCACGCATGATGGTGATGCGCTGAGTATTCCCGCTGATGTGCAAACCAATGCCGAAGCGCGTGCTGATTATTGCGCTAACCGCGCGCAATTCAAAAACCAAATGACAATATTAGAAGCGCTTGCTAATGGTGTCGCTATACCAGCATCAGCAGTAGGCGTACCGGTTGGTGCGTTATTAGGCGTGGTTGGCAGCAGCAAGGTAGCACTCAAGCCAGCGACCGAAGCCGCCGATACACTGTGCGCTGATGAATGGGCGGGGTAATGGATGCGGCTATGCAATACGCATTCCCGGAGCATCCGCTCGTAATATCCATTAATCATGCCTCGCAAGATAAGGCATACATTAATCTGTATCCGTTTAATATTGTAATACCTGACATCGGCAAGATAACGCTGCCGGGGTTATTCATCTCTGACGGGATGTCAATCCCTGATTTCGCCCAAATGAGCATTCAAGGGGAGGATGGAATAGTGGCAGGGCATATTCATGATATGTTGTATTCACATGGGTTTCCCGCGCGGCTGGCAGCAGAGTACCCTAATGCACCGACATGGACGCGCGAGCAAGCGGACCAAGCACTACTGGATTACATAAATCAACACTGCCCGGGAATCAGTAAAATTGAGTCGTGGATAGCGCAGCGTGCCGTGCAGATATTCGGCGAGAGATATTTCCAAGCACAAAAAAACGACATATGGCGTCGGCGAATAGCAGATAACCTCGGCGGCATATCGGGCAATGGTTGCGGCGTGGAGTACCCGCAACCATTGCCCGGAGATGTGTACAAAATCAGATACGGCAATAGATATAGAGGGCAAGGGTAATGGTCGAATGGACCGAAGCCGTAATAACTATATTAGTTGCCGTTGGTGCGGCAATTATTACGGTGGCAAAATTCATTTCAGGTGCCAAGCGGGCGGAGAGGTCTGCAATACGTGCGCACGAGCGCATTGACGAAATGGCTGAAAAAATTACCGAAACGCAAAAAGAAACACGCGAAGAAATCAAAGCAAGCTTCACGCGTGTGCATAATCGGCTTGACCGCATGATGGAGCACATCAGCAATATTAAACAGTGACATGGCCAAAGGTAGCATAGTAAGAAAAAAATTACCTGCTCATGTTCGCGAAGAACTTGAGAAACAGCTAGTTAAGCATGGATTCGCCGATTATACGGAGCTTGTTGAATGGCTTAAAAAAACACACGGCTATACGATTAGTCGTGCTGCGCTCCACCGATTCGGACAGAAACTAGAAGAACGCATTAAAAAAATATCGGACATAACCGAAATAGCTAAGGCGCTAGGGCGTGCCTCTAACGATAACGAAGAAGAGTTAACCATAGCGACCAGCAGGTTAATATCCGCAGAGCTGTTTAATAATCTAATTAAAAATAAAGAATTATCCACAGCCGAATTAAAAGAAGCCGCCCAAAGCATATCTGTTCTACTCCGCAGCAAGGTTGGGCTGCTAGATTACCAACGAAAAGTACAAAACAATATAACCTCGGCACAAAACCAAGCAGAAAAACTTGTATCATCGGCGGGACTATCACCGGACAAGATAAAATTGTTGCGCGGCATAATTGCCGGTATTACTTGATGGCTTTTTCCGCTCCCGCATACGAGCGCAGCTCTCCCATATCAGATATTCCGCTGCTGGCATATCAGCGCGTATATGAAGCACTTAAAAAAAAGAATCAAATAATAGTATGGCTTAAGAGTCGGCGAATTGGCGCATCATGGGCTGATGCCGGGCTGGCAACGCTCAACATTGCCGCAGCGGGGACGGGCCATCATTACTACCAAGCATATAACAAGGATATGACGCGCCAGTACATATCCGACGCAAAAAATTGGGCAAAAAAATTCCAAATCGCAATGGGCGATATTCAGATCAACGATGCCGACAAAGATAATCTGACGTTTGAGGTTCGGTGCGCAAGCGGTCGCCGCATCGAAGCACTCTCAGCTAATCCGGCAGCATTTCGGTCAAAAGGTGCCCCCGGGGATTCGTTCACTGTTGACGAATGTCGTGATATTGCTGGCTTTATCGACATACTAGAAGCTATAACGCCAGTCATCATATGGGGCTCGCATATATCATTCATGTCATCAGCTGCGCGTGTGACACATCCATTTACAGAAGTCATTGCCGACATTCAGAGTGGAAAGAGAAAAGGATGGGCGCTACTCAAGACGACATTCCTCGATGCAATGAAGGATGGGCTGTACCGCCGCATCTGCCAAATAAACAAAAAAAATTGGGCTGTGAAAGAAGAAGAAGGTTTTTATTATCGTGTTATTGGCGAAGTAGAAAATCCAGCACAAGAGTTATTTTGTATCCCCGGAGAATCCAGTGGAGCATGGATGACGACAGCACTCATCGAAGCGCGGACTGATGCAGCACTACCGTTGTTACGCTGGGCAACGCCGGATGGCGTCTCTCCAACCGAGTTTACCTTTTGGCCGGAGCGCGCTCGCGAAGCAGAAATAAACCAGTTTTTTGTTTCGGTTGTGATGCCGGCACTGGTATCAGTGGGGCGCGAACAGCGGGGCTTTTTGGGTTGGGACTTTGGCCGCAGTGGCGACAAGTCCAGCATTGCGGTAATGTTTCTTATGCCGACTATGTTGCGGCGAGCGATTATTATTGAGTTGGCGGGGTGTCCATTTCGCCAGCAGGAGCAGCTGGGCAATCTCATGATTGAGTGGCTGGTTGATAATGGCGGCTTCGGTAGTGCGCAATGTGATGCGCGCGGCATTGGTAATCCTACATCAGAAGCACTACAACAGAAATGGGGTGAGAACGCAATTGTCGCCAACCAAACAAGCGCGCGATGGTACGACAACAACATGCCACCGCTCAAACAAGCATTCGAGGATGGCGCGATTGCGATACCGCGGCAGGTAGACATAATCAACGATTTACGGTCGGTTGAGGTGATCAACGGAACACCCAAACCGCCGGACGGCCGAATAAAAGGCACGGACGGCATCCAGCGGCACTGTGACTCGGCTGTTGCGCTGGCACTGGCTTATGCCGCAACGCGAAACGATGCCGGTGCATTGGAGTGGGAAGAGGTAATCCCGCACGACCCATTCCGTGAACAAATAATTGCCTATGGCAAGGGAGACGTATGATTAATTGGCTGATTAAGAATTTACCGGCGGGGCGCAGCAGCGAGGAATTAGTGCTGCCACAACCCATGCCTAAAAAAGAAAATTTAACCGACGAACAAGCAACCATCAATAGCGACCCGTATTACGCACCGACGGCTGGAGTCATTGATATTGACGAACACGATGACATTATTAAAAATCAATCTCCAACACAAAAGTTGAAAATATATCGTAAGTGTGAGCAAGATATACGCATAGCTAGTATGCTGGATATCCGCAAGCGAGGATTACTCACCAATGGCTGGAGCGTAGTGCCAGGAGGAGATGCTCCGGCGGATATACGTGCCGCCAAATTGTGTGATAAATGGCTAGCTGGGATTGATGCCGAGACGCTATTTAACAACATGCTGGACAGCACGCTATATGGGTTGAGCGTGATTGAATTAATCTGGGCAACAGACGGAGGTCACTGGCTCCCGCGAGAAGCGCGTAGTAAGCCGCCATGGCGATTTGTTTTTGATACGCAATTTCGGTTGCGTGTGTTGACGTGGGCGGATACCTATTACGGTGACCCTACCCTCCCCGCTAAATTTTTGGTGACCGTCCGCGAACGCTCAAATGACAATCCATACGGCAAAGGGCTGGGTATCCGACTGTACTGGGCGCAGCTATTTCGCCGTTATTGTATGCAGTTTTGGGCGCGGTATGGAGATAGGTTTGGTACGCCGTATGTCGTAGGAACGTACCCGGGCACAGCCAAGCAAAGCGAGCGAACATTATTCAGGCGGATGTTGGCTTCGTTGCGCCGAGACACGGCGTTAATGAAACAAGAAGGATTCCAAGTTGAATTTGCCAATGCGGGTAGCGGCGGGTCCGCCCAAACAGATTTTTATAAAAACTGGAAAATGGCAATAGATGAAGATATTGCGGTGTGCGTGCTCGGCAATACACTAACCACAACGATGTCAGGGTCGTCTGGGTCACGTGCCGCCGGCGAAGTTCATGAGAGGGTGAGCCAAGCTGCCATGACTGAAGACGCGCACAGAATACAGACTGCACTACGCCGTCAGGCATTTAAGTGGATTACACATTACAACATTGATGACAATGCCAAGGTGCCGATGCTGCACTTTGACATGCCGGCGTTGGGCGCGCAAATCCAACGGGCAGAACGCGATGCGATGTTACTGGCGCAGGGCGTACGCCCCGCCAATCCAGAACAATACTACCGTGAGAGATTCGGGGTTCAGATTGACGGCAATTTCTATCATAAGAATTCCGATGAGATGCCGACCACGCCAGAGCTAACGGCTAACTTTGCGGCAGAGGAATTAAACAATCGCCGCAACCAAGCAATAAAAATAATAAACGATATAGATGAGACGGCGACCGGCCATGCTGCTGAAGCATGGAAAGAATTACAGGCGTTTGCGCTCGAGCAGCTTGACGCCGCGCAAAATGCAGAAGAACTGGAAGCCATTATTGATGCAGTTGCCAGTGCAGCAGGTAACACGCCGATGAGTGAGAAGCTAGAAGCGTTGATGGTGTCGGGGATGGCGGCAGGCGAGGTAGGCAAGGTAGATTGATGGACATAGTCCTCCCCACTGCTGCGTTGAGATATTTACGCGCGCGGGGGGTCAGTATTAACAGCGGTGAATTTAAGCGGAGGTATGGTCAGTTGCGCGACGTAGCATTTACTGTTGCACAGGTATCAAAAATCAGCACACTAACCAAACTGAATGATAGTCTGATTGATGCCGCCGCCAAAGGCCAAGGATTTAATGAATGGCGAGCCGGAATTCAGGTACAAGTAGCCGCCAGCAAGATACCCGCCATCATAAAAAAGCCCCCCACCAATATAAAAGATAAAAAATATCAGTGGGCAGAGTATATGGACACTCACAGCTGGGCAGGCTGCGATGGAACCTAAATGACAATTAAGATAGACGATCGCGCGATTAAGAGCTATATCCGCGGGCTGAAAAATATAATAACCGCCGACATGCTTGATACTATCGGACGCACAGTGCAGACGCGTGTCGTGCGAACATTTCTCAATGAGACCGATCCATACGGGCAGCGTTGGCAACCGCTCAAGCGGCCGCGGCGAAGACAAGGGCGAGCCAGCAGGACTGATAAGGTGCTGAGTGATACCGACACTCTGCGGCGTAGTATTAACTACGTCATTAATGTCGCGCAGAAGAATGTTCGAATTGGTGCGGGTATGACCTATGTGCGACACCAGCATGGCACGCTGAGACGTAATCTCGTCGCTCGTCGCTTCATGCCGATAATCAACAATACAGCAGCATTACCGGCTTCTTGGCAGCGGGCAATACAACAAGCAGCCGAGCGGTCATTAAAAAATAAAGTAATACCAAAATAAAACCACCAACAAAACCGTTGCAAGTGCGTTGCATTTTGCGCGCACCGCGATAAAAATCACTTTACGGGCGGTCGCGCTATCCACCACCCAAAAACACGAAATAGACACCACTACGTAGCGGAAAGCCGGTAAAGAAAAGGCAAAATACAACCATGGACGAATTGATATTTAGGAAAGAAATAATGCGCACCGGCACATTCAGTGATAGCGCTGGAGTAACGCATACATTTAATTCTGATTATCTGGATCAGATTCAAGCATCATACAACCCTGACGATCCAGCACCCGTTGTATTAGGGCACCCAACAAACAATGATGCGCCCGCATTTGGCTGGGTGACGAAACTCAGTCGCACGGGCGATAGATTAGTAGCTACGATACGCGCGAATAGCGCTGAATTCATGGATTGGGTTCGTAATGGCCGCTACCCCAAGGTAAGCGTTAGCTTGCATCAGCGCGATAGCACATCTAATCCCACCCCGGGCAAACCTAACTTAAGACACCTAGGCTTTTTGGGTGGAGCAAGTCCGGCAATACCCGGACTTGCTCCAGCTAACTTAAATGCTGAAGATGATTATATTACCGTCGATTTGACAGATACAGAGACACCAATAAACACAGTGGTTGCCGATCAGTTCGCAGATCAGTTAGCCGTGATTAACGAGCGCAAAGCCGAGCTAGATTCTCAAGCGGCAGCACAGGCTGCACGCGAAGTCGAATTTGCGGCAAAACAAAACGAACTAGATGAGCGCGATACCGCCATTCGGGAAGCTGCGCGCAAAGAAGTCGTACATAAATGGATCACAGAAGGCAAGCTGCCGCCCGCATTTGCAGACAAGGCACAAAAAATATATGCAGCCTTGCAAGAGCCGCAATCAGCTGACTTCTGCGAAGGATTAGCGGCAGACAATTTCGTTGCATTGATGGACGGGATGTCGAAGACAGGATTATTTTCGGTGCTGGAAGATACCCCCCCAGCACCACGGATGAGTGCTGACACTGCCGGCAAACTCATAGCTAATTATGCAGCAGAAAACAACCTATCACTAAGCGAGGCGCAGCAGCAACTCGCATCAGAAAGAAAAATACCAGGAAAAATACCAGGAGACATGACACATGAGTAATCAAATATTAACCACATCACTAGAGGCGGCAGCGGACCTACCGGGTTGCTGCATTGTGCGGCCGACCGCCGACGGCATTGTAAATCTAGCGACAGCCGGCAGTCATCTAAGCATCGGAATTACAGATAAGCGTGGTGGCAATAGCGGCGAACAAGTCGGCGTTATAGTCAGCGGCATCGCGGAAGTAGAGGCATCAGCAACTATCGTACGCGGTGCGGCAATCACAGCGGCAGCCGACGGCAAGGGCGCGACAGCAGCCAGCGGTAATCGCGCTATTGGTGTCGCACTGGAATCAGCATCAGCGGGCGAGACCGTGCGCGTGCTAATCGGCATACACACCGCTTAAGGAGGATAAAAAATGACAACACAAGCACACCAACAGGATAATAGATTATCTCAATTAGCGATTGCGTATAGCAATATGCCCAATTCATTCATTGCCGAACAAGTGGCAATGAGAACGCCGGCAAACAAATACGGTCAATACCAAAAGTTTAGTGATGGTTCGTTTTTTCAGGCGGTCGAAACTAGGATGGCCTATGGTGCTCGCGCCCAAGAAATAGTGACGGCATCATCGCTAGAGGCGTTCTCATTAGATAGCCATGGAGTTGACGCGTTCATAGACCGCGCAGAAAATCGCCATGTCAGCGCGGATAGAGAGAGAATGAATCTCCTAGAAGACGCCGCGCTACAATCGGTACTCGCAACGATGAGGATCAACCACGAAGTAGAAGTTCGTGATGTCGTATTCGACACCACGAACTATGCATCAGCGTTGCAGTTCGCACTAGCCGGCGGTGATCAATTCGATAATGACGCGTCTGATCCAATTAAGACCATCACCAACGCAATTAAAGAGGCCATCGCCCGACCTAATGTTGCAGTGTGCGGTATGAATGTAGCGCACGCGCTACGATCAAACCCTAATATTAATAAGGCAGTACACCGGACAAATGGAGATGCCGGCTACCAATCACTGGATTCGATAGCCATGGTGTTGGGCCTAGATAAGATTATTGTCGGCGAAGCATGGGCAGCGACCAGCGATAATACAGCACCAACAAGCAGAATATGGGACAGTGCTGATACGCTCGCATTGGTTCGCGTGGGCGTGCCGACTGATTTGCGTTGTGCCAATGCTGCGGCTTTCGCGGTGACGGCGACAGAACACGGCGGGATGATCGTGCGCAAGTGGAACGAAGATAATCGCGGACCAGAAGGTGGTACTGTTATCCGGCCGGTTGACTGTCGGAAGGTGATCCACCTAAGCGAGATTTCTGGTGCGATCATAACTAACTGTCTGACTTAATAGTGACGTATGCGTCGTTAGCCGATCTGACCGACCGGTATGGTGAGGCGGAGCTTATCCGCCTTACCGACATTGAGGCCGTACGCAATAACGCCATCAATGAGACCGCAGTGACATCAGCGCTCACTGACGCATCCAACGAAATCAACGAATATGTAGGGCTGCGTAACCCAGCGCCACCAGCACTCATCACCATAGAATGCCGGATTGCTTATTATCTGCTCCAGCGGAATCTGCCGAATGAGGCAGCGCGGCTTGGGTACGAAGACGCCATCCGTAGACTTAAAGACATTAGTGCGGGGCGGGCTGTATTGCCGCTGGCTGATGCCGAAGCAACAGCAGCAGAAACAGCAGCTGACAGCGAAGCAATTCCACTCGATGCGCGGAACGGTAGCGATAGCCTCGGCACATTCAACGATAGCGCAATGCGGGGATATTAATGGGAGCACTATCTATCATTCCGAGTATTGCCGCAGTCGCCGCGCGATTACAAAGCCATGCCAGCACATCAGGCTATGATATTCGTGTTGGCATTGATCAGTTGTATGCTCCACTGCAAAAAGGCATTGTGGTCATTAATGGCGAGACGAGTGCGGATGCACCAGCAACAATTGGTAACTATATTCAGACTGTACGCGTACAAGTTGCGTGTGTGATTATCGCGCCGAGCCACACCATACAAGGTGAAACTATAACCGAACTAGAGCGTGTGGCGGCTGATGTCCGTGAGGCACTGATTGGACACGTCCTAGATAACGCATTTACTGAGGTGATCTATGTTGGCGGCGGACGCCCGGAGACACCGATTGACAGCTTACCGTTTTCTATCACGCAAGAATTGTTTGGTTATACAGCCGAACTAAGGAGAATAAATGACTAACAAAAATAAAAAAATAAGACATTGGGCACAAACCAATATCTTTTGGGACGGAGCATTAATTAAAAAAGGCGAAGAAATCCCAGAAAACAAAACCAAAAGCAAAGACTTTGAGCGACTGATAAAAGGCAAGAGTATCTGGTCGGATAAGGTGGCGGAAGAAAAAAAACCAGCAAGTAAACCTAGTATAGCTAGCGGAGTATAACGATGTTAAAATCCAACAATAGTATTATCCTCGCCAAGGTCGAGACGACATCAGGGACGGATGCTATCCCTACAGGCGCAGCGAATGCAATACAAGTAAGCAATATAGAGCACACGCCCATTGCCAGTGATACGGTTGATTTGCCGCGGAATACGGGATACTTCGGGCACGGGCCGCAACTATTAATTAATAAACGCGTGACTATTGCGTTTGACGTGGAGGTATCCGCAGCGGGTGCAGCCGATACGGTACCAGCATGGGCACCGTTATTGCGTGGGTGTTTGTTTAACGAGACCGTTACTGTCGGCACATCGGTGTCATGGTCGCCTATCACCAACAACGCCGAAACACTGACGATATATGTATATAGAGATGGCGTTGTGCAGAAGCTAGTCGGCTGTCAAGGAACATTTACGCTGACATTATCTGCGGGTGGTGCTCCATCATTCAGATACACATTCACTGGTTCTTATGCTGGGCCGAGTGACGAAGCCAATCCAACAGCAGCGCTATCGGCATTCCGTACGCCGCTTGCTGTTGATTTCACTAATGCAACATTAGCGATACACGGTTACGATGTTGTATGTAATGAATTTAGTATTGACATAGCCAATGCGGTGACATCTACCGACATTATCGGCAGCAATGACATTGTTATTAGCGAGCGAGCGCCGGTGGGCTCGGCAACAATAGACTATACCACCGTAGCGGATAAGAATTGGATTGATATTGCACGAGCGGCGACTGGTGGACCACTGGCATTTGTTTTAGGTGAGTCGGACGGTTCGGGTGGGCGCACTGCCGGCACAATATTCAAAGTTGATTGCCCCAATATCAGCCTCGGCGCACCGACATTCGGTGACCGCGATGGTATCTTGACGGCAACTATTCCGTTGCGGTTAGTGCCAGATGCCGGCAATGACGAAATCATAATCACAACACAATAATGACAATACGCACCTCAGCAACGGTAACACTAACAGGTTCATGGACAAACCTCGGTGCTGGTCCTATATTTGGGAACACCAACGGGCACAATAAGGGATTCCTAGAGCTTGGGTATAGCGACGGTTCTACGGCACCAACAGTGGGGATTCCGGTGGGGGATGATTTTGCCGTCGTGTCATCACGCACAGAGAATACATGGCTGCGCACAACTACTGGGGCAAGTATTGAGTTTCGTTACTATGCATATGAGAATACGCAGTAAGCGATTTGATTATTGGGTGGGATATTATCCGCGTCACAATAACGTATGCCGTATTCACGTTGGTTTTGGCGGTGGTGGCAGTAGCGGCGGCAGCGGACAGACTGCCGAACAAGTAAACTCAGCTATTACGGAGGCCCTGGCGCAAATACCGCAGCCGATGTTGCCGAATGCCGTCTCTGCTTCGGGCCCAGCCAAGCGGGGCTTGGGCGGCACAGGCACGTCAGTATTTCTGACTTTTCCGCCAGATCAATCTACAAGCAGCGATGCTGCCATAACTGGCACAGGCGATGAAGTAACCAATAACCCAGCAGGGGCTTACTCTATCAGGCTGAACGCTTTTCTCGATGAGCGCAACTCAAGCGGTAATCCAAGAAAAAATATTGAGACTAGACTATATAAAACCACCACACGCCTCTCTGAATATGATAGTCAATCGTGTTACCTTCGGGTAGTAGCTATTGATGGTCGCCTAGGCGCAAATTATCAAATAAATCTTGATGCTGGTGACACAATAAAATTTCAAGCCTATGTAATCCAGGCGCAAACATCAACCAATGTAAATCTTAAACAAAGGTATTTACGGGTTGATAGATTTGCCTTGTGATGAAAAAATTAAACGAATAATGATAATAGAGCTAGTTAGGTTCTATACGGATGGTTCCTGCACCGCGGGGGCGCTATATTGTCAAGATAAGCAGCTGTGTTATGTGCTCGAAGACAGAATGCGCAATAAAAAAATAAATGATATTACTGCCATACCAATCGGGGAATATCCCATTACCCTACACACGGCGGGGGGATTTCATGAACGATATAAAAAAAAATATCCCGAACACAAAGGCATGTTGCTGCTCAACAACATCCCTAATTTTAAGTGGGTACTAATCCACATCGGCAACACAATAGATGATACCAGCGGCTGCCTACTCGTCGGCAATGAATTACGCCTAGGCGAAAAAACAAACTGTAGAGTAGTACACAGCACAGTGGCCTATCGTGCTATTTATCCTCATCTTGCCGCTGCGGCGGCTTCTGAAGAAGGGCTGACAATAAAAGTAATAAATGGCTGTCCATTTGATTTTGGCGGCATTCCGGCCGCCGCATAACAGGAGCAAAAATGATACTCATTCAAAAAGATTTACAGGTCAGTTGGCCGGTTACCGTAAGCGTTGCCGCTGATGGCGGTGTGGTGACTGAACACGTTACTACGATGATATTGCGCGCGCTAAATAAAAAATCCCGAAACAAAATGCACCAAACACTGGATGAATCACGAGCATTAACTATTCGCTCATCGGCACAAGCAAAACAAAAAATAGAGGACGTGCTAGACCAAATATGCGTGGATAATGTATTGGGGTGGGATGATGTGCAGGACGCAGATGGGAAAAAAATATCCTTCAGCGAAAAAAACTTACTGGCGGCTATGGATGCCATGCCGGCGCTACGTGATGCTATTGTTCAATCGCTGGCAGACATAACGCTGGGAAAGCCCGCCGCCAGCACCTCAGACAATATATAGAGTGGGCAGATGGCGAGATGAAAGCCAAAAGCGAAAACGGCAAGAAAAATCTCGCCGCCGCCGCCGCCGCATTTGGCTTAGCGATGGCAGCAGAACCTCCCCCACAAAAATCATTCAAGCTGTGGCGCGGCGTGGTGCGCAGTGTATCGATATTTAATCAACTGCCCGATTCGGTGTGGCGGCATTACTTCCCGCCGATGGGCGGTAACGTGCTATTGCTGGGGCTTGATTGGGCGGCGGTTGCGGCGTTGTTGTCGTTGCGTTGTCCGCGCATTGCGGGGACAAAAATGACAACACTATTAGATGACCTGACAGCAATGGAAGCGGTGACCGTCAGCATCCGCAACAGAGTAAGAAAATGACGTTAACTGTACCTATTACCATTAACGCCGATACGGGCGACCTCGATGCAGCACTCAAAAAAGTAACCAACCAATTAACTGGGCTGGGTAGCGCGGCGCAAAAATCATCTGCCAAACTCACTACGCTCACCGGGCGGTTGAGTGGCAACGCTAAAGCAACAACAATAGCAGCGACCGCCAACAAAGGATATGCCGTTGCATCCCGTGGTGCGGCCTCGGCAACGAGCCGAGCAACCGCCCAACTCACCAAGGCCAACGTAGTAACAAATCAATTTAGCGGCGGCATGAGCGCCGCTACACAAAGCCTTATTGCTTTTTCTGCTTCTTATGTTGGAGTGCGACAGGCCGTATCCGCACTAAACGACCTCGGCAACATACGAAATCGACTATCGCTAGTGACAGATAGCACCCGCGAATTAATAGACATACAACAACAATTATTTGATATATCGTTGAAAACTCGTAGTTCGTTCGTATCCACTGGTGAGCTATACGGGCGCGTAGCGCTATCAACAGATGAGCTCGGACGAAGCCAGAAGGAATTATTAGAGATCGTAGAGATTACCGCCAAAGCAGTAGCCATATCCGGCGCGACAGCGGAGAGTGCTGCTGGCGGATTAGTTCAGTTTGCACAAGGGTTAGCAAGTAACCGACTGCAAGGCGATGAGCTGCGGTCAGTTTTGGAGAGTTTGCCGGGGTTATTTGCTACGCTACAGCGCGGGCTGAACGTCAATCGCAGCCAACTAAGACAGCTGGCTGAAGAAGGTAAGCTGACGGCGGAAGTGATTATCAACGCGATACTATCGCAGAACGAAGCCGTTAGTGAACAATTCAGCAGGCTAGCACCGACCATATCTCAGGGATGGCAACAGATCAGCACTGGTGTATTACGCTATGTGTCGGCGATGAATGATGCAAGCGCCGCATCAAAAGGACTGAACAAAGCCATGGAAAACTTAGGTCAGAATTTTGAGGGCGTGGCCGGTGCGCTAGCGATTATTGTTGGTTCTGGTGAATTGATTTTGGTGGGGCGGTATGCGTCACAAGCAGCGAAAGCATTGGGTACACTCACGGTTGCCGCGGCAACAGCAGCGGTAGCGGCAACAGGACTAAAACTAGCGGTTGGCGGATTGGTTGGCGTTGCCGTAGTTGGCTCAATTCATGGAATGTTAAAAGCAATAGATACATTGAAGAATGGGACAGTCGGCGCGACACTCGAGGTCACGAAGTTAGATACTTTTATTAGCAACTTGGGTAAGGCGGGAGCCAACAACGTAGACGCACTACAAACAAAAATTACCGAACTCGAAAAACGAATAGCATCAATCCGCCGCACTTTTGGGGAGCTTAATAATAAGGAGCTGGTAAACGACACAATAGATGAACTCACGAATCAACTCAAGACACTTCGCGGAGCATTATCAGCAGCCAAAAAAGGACTAGCGTCAGACGGGAGTGTTATACCCGAGCAAGAAACAAGGAAAGCACCTACCGATGAAGCAACCGCAAAAAAAACAGCAGATGCATTATTGCAAATTACCACTGGATTTGAGCGTGACAGGATTGCGTTGATTACCGATAGCTTTGCTCGTCAGCGAGCGCAAGCACTGGCAGCATTTGACGACAGGATAAAGCAAATTAAACAACTGGAAGTGGGCGAAGCAAAACTAGCGGAATTACGGGGTACAGCAGCAGGGTTACGCGACCAAGCTATCAGCCAGATTAATGCAGCGGAGTTGCGCGCGAATGTAGATGCGCAGGCAGCAGAATTTAAACGCGAAAAACAAGCCAGAGAAGATTATTACAACGCAGTCAAAACTAATGTAGACAATCTAGCAGACGACTATCGCCAAGACGAACAAAACCGTAAAGAATATGTTAATGGCGTGCGTAATAATACCGATGCGCTGGTGGAGCAATTCCGCCGTGAGCAGGATGTCACACTCGACATTGAGCAGCGGCGGGCAAAATTTCGCAAGGAGCGAGCAGACGCACTCAGTCAACGCGATATTTTTGGCGGCTTTGACGCTGGCGATGAGCTGGGGGTGCAAGCGGATATCGACTTCGCGACCATCAGCCGCGACCAGACACTCAACGACATTGACCAGCAGCAAGGCGTAGGCGAAATCACACCCGAACAAGGGTTTGAGCTGCGCGAATTAGCACAAGAAGAATGGCGGCTAGCGCTAGAGAACATACAAGACCAGACAGCGACAGCAGCAGAAGAATTGCGGGATACGCTGGCCGGTGCTTTTGTCGTTGACGTCAGCAGCTTAGGTACCCTAGAAGGTGCGGTGGAGTCATTACGCGCACCAATCCAAGGATTGTCTCAGGTAGCACTCGAAGGAGGTAGCGCATTGGAGACATACGCTAAGGGATATATTGCCGCCGTCGCTAAAAAGATAGCCGCCGCATCACTAGAGTTAGCGGCGGTAGCTACATTAGATTTGATCGCACAATCTTTTGGAGTCAAGCCTGGCACAGTGCTGCGTGCCTACTATGGCGATATGGCAGTTGATGCAGTTACCGGCGGTAACAGCAGTCCACAGTCAACGTCTGCAGGTCCACCAGCTCGGGCATATCACTCCGGCGGTGTGGTCGGACACCATACTGGGACTGAGCGACATGTGCCGCCGGGAACATTCGCTAATGCGCGGCGGTTTCATAACGGTGGCCTAGCTGGCGACGAAGTGCCAGCAATACTACAGACGGGCGAACGCGTGCTCAGCAGAGATGAGGCGCGCAATTACAGCAGACCGACGAACGTCATTATTAATATGGTTAACAATGGGGAAGCAGCTAATGTATCAGCGACTGCAACGCAACGCGATACTGGCGAAGGCGACGAAGTAATAGTGGACATTGTCGTTCAAAGCATAGCCGAGGGTGGACCAGTAGCTAAAAGCATCAGCCAGCAATTCGGGCTGACCGCAACACCAGTCTAATGCGCGAGATATCACTAGCATCTACTGCCGCATGGAATCGGATGGACGTATCCGACCCGCCATTATTGTTGGTCACGCTGAGTGCGCCTGATTATCAGTATGGAGATCCTATAAGATATGTGCCGGATGTACTCAGCATTGACTCGAACGGTAATACGTATTCTGCTTTTGCGCTGCAAATTGGACTACCTACTGATGCAGCGGTGCCACGAGCAACGCTCACACTAGGCAACGTCGATAAACAGATTATGCCGAACATAATGGATGGATCATTGCGCGGTGCAGTAATTAAGCTGGAGGTCATCCGGCGCAGCGAACCCGATGTTGTAGAAGCGGAGATTGATTTGATTGCCGATAGCATACGCGCAGAAGATGACCGGATTGTCTGTAGGCTGGTGAATGGAGCTGAATTGGGTGCGGCGGCCGTCCGCATTAACTACAATAATAATACAGCTCCAGGACTCTTCGAATGAAGTGGGCAAATAAATATCTAAGACGACGGCCACTAAGCTGTGCGCATCTAGTGGCGGACGTATTGCGGGAGGAATGGGGTGTGGACATCCCCCTACCGACACCGCACGGTACTGAAGCACAACGGCTATTTAAAGTGCATTTTCCTTGTGCCACGGAAGAGTGTATTAATCCGACCGACGGCGACATTGTTGTATTCGCTCGAGGACGAGCGAAGCACATTGGTATCGTAGTCATGCGGGGCGGGGTGCCCTATGTATTACACGGTGGCGGCGGCGGACAATTTGTGACGGCGGTGGAGTCGGTGTCGCGAGTGGCACAGCGAATGCGCCTCGAAGGGTATCGGCGATTAGTGCGCGATCCAGCAGGAGCGCTAAAAGATAATGGACTGGTAGCAGCAGAACCCACATCTATTTTTCTTGTTTTTGCCGCTGCGGCGGCGGTATCGGTGGGAGCAACACTACTCGCTGGGTTATTCTCGCCTAGTGTATCGGAGTTTAATTCAGAGTCAGAAACGACAGCCAGCAACACCTACAGCCTGTCCGGCGGCAGCAACAAGATACGTGCTTACGAACCGCTACCGCTGATATTCGGGAGGGTGCGAGTGTATGCTGATTATGCTGCTATGCCGTATGTGTACTATGATAAAGATGGCGAGCAGCATATCGCCGCCATCTATAACTTCGGATATGGCGATTTACGCGGCGTAAAATATCAACTTGGTGATACGGACATTACTGAGATACAGAGCTTAGTTATTGATAATATTAGTGGGACACTAGTAGCAGATGAAGACAGAGGAGATTTAGGTGGGAGTTATTTTATTAGAACCAGAGAATTGTTGGGTATTAGAGGTGAGGCTACCGGAAGAAAATTAAGGCACTCTATAGCAGATCGTGGGGGGAGGTAAAATGGGTTCGATTACTTGTAGTATTACGGTTAGAGAAGATGGCGAAACCATTACGTTAGTTACACCATATATCAGTGGTGCATGCACACTAAAAATATATGGCCACGCGATCATCAGGGTACGGGTAGCCGACGGGGTGTGGACGAGCTACGGGACAGAATCAAAAAAGGTACGCTATGCTATCCAAAGCGGGGAACTAGACAGAGAAAGGGAACTAGCAGGAGAAAGATGCGCGAGAAGCTACTACGCAGAAACAGTGGATAATACATTTAATGGGACGCTTGATTTGACTTCACTAGTAACGACACGAACCATATTAGAAATAGAAATAACGGCAGTCACTAATGTAACCGCGGAACTGACAGCAGCCAAACACCACTCATTGGGGGTCGACGAAGTACACCACAATGTATTAACACTAGATGGCGCGGTCATCACTAAGTCAGTCGGGAAGGATGGATCGGAACTCGTACGCACACTGAACGGAGAAAACATAACTGCCGTAGCAATAGATATTGAAGCGCAGTTGTATCAGCTGTCTAGTTCGTCCGAAGCGTCATTAACCGCTACATTATCGGTAATACTAGTCAACGAAGATGGCGACGAATATAATTTCAGTGATTATGTGACCGATGTGCCGCCGGGGTTATCATTCAGCGGGAGCAGGCTCACACTAACTAATGGTTCACGTGAGACAATGCGAAGAACAATACAAACGGACATAGCGCTCAACAATGGACTAACCACCAATACAACAATCAAAATCACACGAATAACATCCGAGCCGACCAGCAGCACACAATTTGCTAAGATTAATATACCTCGGTTGCGAGCCTTCCGTAGCGCCAATACAAATTACGAAAACCAAAACCGAGTGCAAATGAGCGCACAAGCAAGCGAGACGCTGAACGGGCGGATTGAGCGGTTTAACGCTATTGTTGACGCCCGCATACCGACATGGGATGCTACCGCCGAAGCGTGGGCGACAACAAAAACAGTTTCATCTAATCCAGCGGCAGCAATGCGCTACTTCATGATCGGCGAAAAAGATAATAATAATGAATTACTGTGGGGGGTGGGACTAGAGACAGATCAGCTCGATGATGCAGCACTCGGTGCATGGTACGAATTTTGCGAGCTGGAAGAGCTGGAATTTAATGCGGTCATAGATACGCGAAGGCGCGTTGACCAAGTGATTGAGTTCATTGCCGCTGCCGGTCATGGTTTCGTGTCATGGGCGACTGGACGGTTTTCGGTGTTGCCTGATTACCCGCACGCCGGGACAGAAAACACACGTTGGGCAGCAATAACCCCAGTTGCAGCGATAACAGATGATGATATCGTTAGCCGCAATAATTCGTCAACAATGAGATACGACACAACACTACGGCAGAAATATGGCGGCGTTGAGGTGGTGTACCGTAATTCGGCTGATGGATACCAGCAAGAGACAATCCGCCACCGACTAGAAGGACAACCAAACCACCTACCGCTCAAGCGCGTTGATTTATTTGGCGTCACTACTACAGCAGTGGCAGAGAGAGAAGCCGAATTACGTGCACGGTGGCTCATCCACCGGAGTGCGAAACTTACGTGGCGGATGAGTGCGCTCAATATGCACCTAACCGTAGGCGACATAGTTACCATAACCAGCGATTTTTTCGGAGACGAGACTAGTCGGCAATTCAAATTAACAGCGATAACCAACACGAGCGATACAGAGATATCACTGGAAGCAATCAAAGATGATGCTAACTCATTTAGTGCGGCGGTGACAGTTTGATGGCTACCTTTCCATCATATGCGACAGCAGCCAGAGAATCGTCAACGGCACAAAGACGAACGGATACCGGAGTCAAGACGGTTCAATTCAATTCCAGCGCAATCCAAACAATCCAATCAGCGCACCACCAAACCATCATCGAGAACATAACGCTGTTGCTGACCAGCGCGGAATACTTGAGTCTAAGAGTTTGGGTAGACATAGACATTGCCAGGATAGGGTCATTTGATTACACACCCGTTGGACGGACAAGTACAGTAACGGCTACATTGGTTGGTGGTGGGGCGACGAATGTTCAGCCAGTGGACCGAGGGCTGGTGCGCTGGCGCGTGGGATTAGCTATCCGGTGGACGGAAAAACCACCAGAACCAATATATGATGAGACAGGGTTCAGGCCTATTGACTTAGTGGGGGTACCGGACGTGGGCGAAGCCGGTACTGTATATGGTGTGCGAAGCATCGAAAGCGGCGTGAGTGCCGGCACATTACCATCCAATGTAATTGTGGTTGTTGGCGATGTCAATTACACCATCTGCGAAATTGACGAAGGAGAAGCTGGCGTTAATATTGGTTTCTGTACGCCTGAGACAGTAGATTTCCCCAGGATAAGACCTACTACCGATTTACTATTCACATTCATTAATCCTGATGGTGAAGCCACCTCACTACTGTCGGCGGATACCGACTCAACAATAACAGAGCTACAGTGGCCAGGAGCCACAATTGGTTGGGGGACTGATGCTGTCGGCCAAGACTACACCCTCAGAATATACCTAGCAGCCGATTTTCAGTAAGCTAACCCGAACAACATAGTAATTAAGCTAATTACTACCACCTTGCAACGGCCATTTTAGGCTATTGCAATAATCTATAATGAGTGTTACCGCTCAATAATTTGGAAAATTAGCTCAATAATTTTGGTGTTTTACAACCGCGCACAAAACAACCGCATTGGATATTCAATCCGTTTTCGGCGATAGCTCGAAACACGCGCAATCCGGTGACAGGGTCATTACGCGACAACACAATAATTTCCACCCGTTTTTCCCCGTGGTTATTCATTGCCAGTAGTTTTTTTGCTAGCAAAAAGCCACGCCTGGCTTGGCTACGCGCTCTAATCGATCCAGTTGTGTTTGAACATAGGCTTCTTCGCCGTGCAATTTGAAAATTTCATTTTCCTCTTCAAAATCAAACAAGGCGCGTGATGATACGGCAACGGTTAACAGTGGCATTGTCATGTACGCATTATAAATGCCAGCTCCGCTTCACTTTTTAGGCGATCTTTGTGACCGAATTTATAAGTGCTTTTATACTTATAATGCCTTACTCTTCTTATTTGCCAATTGTCTTAGCAGTTCAAAAGTCCACGCGGCGCCAAAGCCTGTTTCTGGTCCCGGTGCTGCTCCCAAGCCTCCTTTGCAGGAAGATGCCGACAAATCTAAATGCAGCCACGGAGGTGTCCCTTCTATGAATTCACGCAAAAACAACGCCGCTAATATGTGATCGGCATCGCCCTCTTCAGCGCATTGTTTAATATCGGCAATATTGCTTTTGAGTTTGTCTTTGTAATCTGTTGGTAGCGGGAATACGCATAGCCGCTCGCCACTTGCCGTTGCTGCTTCTACAGCGCGCTGTCGCCAGCCATCATCCACGGCAAATGCGCCACTCATGCGGGTTCCTAGTGCCGTTACCATGGTGCCAGTGAGCGTTGCAAAAGATACCACCGCATCAAAAGCCGGTTTAACTCGCGTTGCTAAGGTCAGGGTGTCTGCTAGGAGCATCCGTCCTTCGGCATCGCTATGTACAATTTCTATACGCTTGCCGTTCATTGCTGTCACTACCTCATCAGGGCAATAAGCAGCCGGCCCAATGCCGTTGTCGGCAAGCACCAAAAAGGCCTCTACTGATACCGGCAGACGATTTTGTGCTGCCGCTAATACTGCTGCTAATGCCACCGCAGCACCGGCCATGTCGCCTTTCATCCCACGCATATAGCGTGCAGGTTTCACGTTTACTCCACCACTGTCATAACAGACACCTTTGCCAACAAGTGCTACGCGAGGCGCATTTTTGACGGTATAACTCAACCGAACAACACACGGGGGTGCTACCGATGCCCGTCCTACCGCCAATATAGCGCCTGCCTTTAGTGTTTTTAATTTTTTATGGTCAATCAATTGTGTACGCACGCCATGACGACGTGCTAACGTGATTGCGCTGCGGGCAAAGGCAGGAACGGTCAACACATTGGGAGGAAGTCGACATAATCCTCGCGCTAATGTGTTAGCCGCTGCTGCTACCACGGCAATATTTGCGGTTTGTTGTGCGCAGCCAGCAAACATTAGACGACGGCATTTTCCTTTGTCACCAGGCAAATCGGAAGCCGCAATCAGTGTGGCGTAAATAGCACTATAAGCAGCACTCATAACGCGAATATCCACCGCCACTGATTTTGCCAGTAATGGCGTTAACAGCTTACGTAAACATTCCAGCTGTTCAAAAACGCTGTCTTGTTCCGACCATAATAGCCTTACAATCGCCGTACCATCTTCCAACGTGAGCGGTGGCAAGCCTTTATCGTGACCACGTTTTTTTGCTACGGCGTTAAATAAGCCGGCAAAAGGTGCTGACGATTTGTCGTTAATAATTTGTAGCACAGCATCATAGCGTCGGTACTCGTTTTCGGCAAGTACAGCACGCCGCACCCGCCATACCGGAGTATCGCCGAGCTGCGACAAAATGCTCATTCGTAAGCAATAGCCACAATTGCGTATTCTTGCACCCCGCCGGGCGTTTGAGCTACTACACTGTCACCGGCGTACTTGCCCAGCAACGCTCGCCCGATAGGAGATGGAGCAGATAATAAACCTTGTTCCAAATCCGCTTCATATTCGCTCACCAACCGGTATTTTATGGTTTTTCCCTCACCGTCTTGCAACGTCACATATGAGCCAAAAATACAACGCCCATCGGCGCCCACTGCCATCGGATCAATTACCTGAGCGCCACTGAGAACAGAGTCCAGCTCTTTGATGCGTGCTTCTATAAGTCCTTGTTTTTCTTTGGCTGAATGATATTCGGCATTTTCTGACAAATCACCATGCGCTCGTGCCTCGGCAATAGCTTTAATAATAGCCGGTCGCTCAGTGTTTTTGAGCTTATCCAACTCGCCTTGCAATTTTATTTTGCCTTCTTTGGTGATGGGTACACTCATTATTAGTCTCCTTTGTAATGCCACTCTTGCAAAGTGCGCGGTTGCGGCGCCCCATGCGCCCGCGAGATACCTTGCGCAGCTGCGGCTACGCCAGCAATGGTTGTAAAGTATATCACCCTACCCGCTAACGCGGCGCGGCGAATGGAAAAAGAATCGGCGCGGCTTTCAGCAGAATTACTTTCCGTATTAATCACCATTTGAGTCTGTCCGCTGACAATGCTGTCTACAATATGCGGACGTCCTTCCTTAACTTTATTTATGTCGGTAGTAGAAACACCGTGTGCCATAAAATAAGCTGCCGTGCCGCGCGTGGCGATGATATCAAAACCGTGTTGCTGAAATTGTGCAGCCAAATCTACCGCCGCCGCTTTGTCTTCATCGCGAACACTAAAACATACTGCACCATTTTTAGGTGCTGCCTGTATTGCTTCTTGAGCATAAAAAAATGCGGCGGCAAAATCATGACTAATACCCATTGATTCGCCAGTAGATTTCATTTCTGGTCCGAGTAATACGTCGACATCGGGAAATTTATTAAATGGAAATACCGCCTCTTTAACCGCATAATAGTTTAGTGGCGGCAGTTCACTTACACCCTGCTCAGCCAGTGTGATGCCGGCCATAGCTTTAGCGGCAATTTTAGCAATCGGTAGTCCCGAAGCTTTAGAAACAAACGGCGTAGTTCTTGAAGCACGAGGGTTAACTTCCAACACGTAAATATCATCGCCACGAATGGCAAATTGCACATTCATCAATCCAATCACACCCAATGCTTTTGCCAGTAATCGCGTTTGCCGGCGCAATTCTTCTACTATCTCATTGCTCAGTGAGTACGGCGGTAGTGAGCACGCAGAATCACCAGAATGAACGCCAGCACGTTCAATATGTTCCATTACCCCTGCTACTAAACAATTACCTTCACTATCGGCAACGGCGTCTACATCTACCTCAATTGCATTATCTAAAAATTTATCCAGCAAAATATCGCCACCCAGCATCTCGGTGGCAATTTCTTTGCGAAAGTAAGTGCGCAAATCTCGTTCATCGTACACCAAACGCATAGACCTACCGCCTAGAACATAACTGGGACGCACCACCAACGGATAGCCCACGCGAGTAGCAGCGGTCAATGCTTGCTTTTCCTCTTTTTGGAAAGCTACGGAATCAAGCCGGTCTCCTCCAGCGCTATGGATAGAAAAATGTACGATGTCATTTTCTGTTTGGCGCAGTTCACAACGGTGTAACAACTGTTTAAATTGTTCACGCGATTCAGCGTGGGCAATGGCTTCCACGGACGTACCAATAATCGGCGCCCCCGCATCTTGTAGCGCCTGCGCGATAGACAGTGGCGTTTGTCCACCAAATTGAACAATCACGCCAATTGGTTTTTCTCGATGGATGACAGCAAGCACTTCTTCCGCCGTCAGCGGTTCAAAAAATAGTCGGTCAGAAGTGTCATAGTCGGTGGACACCGTTTCCGGATTGCAATTAATCATGATGGTTTCAAAGCCCGCCTCTTTGAGCGCAAGCACACCGTGAACGCAACAATAATCAAATTCAATGCCTTGACCAATACGATTGGGACCACTACCTAAAATAACAATTTTTTTGTTGTCAGTGGGATTGAGCTCGCACTCCGTTTCATAGGTAGAATATAAATAAGCAGTGTCGGTCGGAAACTCACCAGCACAAGTGTCAATGCGTTTAAACACTGGTCGTACATTCAGTTCTTCGCGGTGGTGGCGTACGGCAAGCTCATCAGCACCAATCAACGTAGCAATGCGTGCATCAGCAAAACCCTGCCGCTTCCATTCCAATAGTATTTGGCGGGGAATATCAGTCACGTTGTTTTCTGCATAATCATGCCGCATGCTGGTTTCGGTGTTTATTAATTCTTCAATTTGCTCCAAAAACCAAGGGTCAATTTTGCACAATGCGTGAATTTCTTCTACAGAAAAGCCAAGGCGAAAAGCATCTGCTAACCAAAATAATCGCTCCGAATTGGGTTTGGACAATTGCTCCTTAACTTTCTCGCGTTCATGCACCAATTCTGGCTTTCGTGTTTCTTCTTCCTCACGGGTTGTCGTATTCAGCCGGCGTACTCCGTCTAATTCAATTTTTGATGACAAACCGCAGGCTCCAGTTTCTAGTCCACGCAAAGCTTTTTGTAATGATTCGGAAAAAGTACGTCCAATGGCCATCACCTCACCTACCGATTTCATTTGCGTAGTGAGAAAATCCGGTGTTGGTGGAAATTTGGCAAAATCAAATCGCGGAATTTTCGTGACAATATAATCAATGGAAGGTTCAAATGACGCTGGTGTACCTCCGGTAATGTCATTGCTAACTTCGTCCAATGTATAACCAATAGCTAGTTTGGTGGCAACTTTAGCAATGGGAAAGCCAGTAGCTTTGGATGCTAGCGCCGATGAGCGTGAGACTCGCGGATTCATCTCAATCACTACCATGTCACCGTTGACGGGATTAATCGCAAACTGTACGTTAGCGCCGCCGGTGTCCACACCTATTTTGCGCAATACGGCAATGGAGGTGTTGCGCATGCGCTGATATTCTTTGTCGGTCAGAGTTTGTGCCGGCGCCACAGTGACGGAATCACCAGTGTGTACCCCCATTGGATCCACGTTTTCAATAGAACAAATGATAATGCAATTGTCGGCAGAGTCTCGCACTACTTCCATTTCAAATTCTTTCCAGCCAATGAGTGAACGTTCCATGAGAATTGATCCATTGGGCGATTCAGAAATTCCGCGTGCCGCCAGTGCCTCAAATTCTTGCCGGTTAAAAGCAATGCCGCCGCCACTGCCGCCGAGTGTGAATGACGGTCGCACAATTACTGGAAAACCAATAGTTTCTAGTGCCGCATTGGCCTCAAGCAAATCGCGTGCAACCAATGATGGCGCGCACTGTAATCCGATGGTTTCCATCGCTTGTTTGAAGGCACTACGGTCTTCGGCATCAAATATACTCTTGGGGTTAGCACCAATTAATCGTGGTGCTCCTGGTTCATCAAAAACGCCGCGGCGATGCAATTCCATAGCACAATTAAGCGCCGTTTGCCCACCCATTGTCGGCAATACGGCATCTACTTTTTCGCGCCGCATCACTGCTAGTGCCGTATCGGCGTTAACCGGTTCCACATAGGTGGCATCCGCCATATCGGGATCGGTCATAATTGTCGCCGGATTGGAATTCAGCAACACCACGCGAATACCTTCTTCTCGTAACGCCCGGCAGGCCTGAGTTCCTGAATAATCAAATTCACAGGCTTGACCGATGACGATAGGTCCCGCCCCCAGCACTAAAACGCTGTTAATATCCTCGCGCTTAGGCATGTTTGCCCATTAGTTGCATAAAATTATCAAACAAAAAATCGGCGTCATGCGGTCCCGGATTTGCTTCTGGATGCCCCTGAAAAGTGATAACTGGTGGTGCCTCACACGCTAATCCCTGTAAAGAACCGTCAAACAACGACACATAGGTAACCCGAGCTGAAGCCGGCAGTGATTTAGCGTCTACAGCAAAACCATGATTTTGGCTGGTGATTAACACTCGCCCGTGTGTCGTGTCTCGCACTGGATGGTTGGCGCCATGGTGACCAAATTTCATTTTTATTGTTTTCCCTCCCAAAGCAACAGCGAGAATTTGATGCCCTAAACAGATACCCAGTAACGGCATATTTTGGTTGAGTAAGGCGCGCGCCAGTTTTATTGCTGCCTCACAGGGTTCTGGGTCACCTGGTCCATTAGAAAACACTACGCCGTCGGGTCGCTGTGCTAACACCGCAGCGACGTCTGATTCATAAGGCATGACAGTGAGTTGGCAGCCGCGTGCTGCCAAGTGCCTCAAAATAGCGCTTTTAGTGCCACAATCCAATATCACAACACGCTTGCCGCCACCACCGCCGCCAACATAGTCATTATGTGCTGCCCGCCACAAACCTTCTTCCCAAGTGTTTGAGCGTGAGCTGCCAGCTTCACTGGCGAGCATGACGCCTTGTAACCCAGCAAAGGCGCGGGCTGCTGCTAGCGCCTCAGTTTGAACCGCTTCGCTCTTTCCCGGTGCAATACTGGCGGAAATCGCACCGCCATTGCGCAATTTGCGAGTGATGGCGCGAGTATCAATATCTTCAATCGCGGTGATGCGCTTGTCGCATAAAAAACCAGGTAGTGATTGCACAGCACGCCAGTTACTGTGGTGGCGAGTGATGCGGCGGGCAATAATTCCAGCAACAAAAGCTTGCGGAGACTCATCATCTAGCGGAGTAACGCCAGTGTTACCAATATGGGGATGGGTGAAATTGACTAATTGCCGATGGTAAGAAGGGTCGGTGATAATTTCCTGATAACCGGTTATTGCAGTATTAAAGACCGCTTCGCCAACGACGATACCGCTGTGTCCAACTAACCGTCCGGTAAATACGTCACCGTCGGCAAAGGTTAATATGGCGTTGTGGGTCATTAGGCAAAAAAAACAGCGCCGCGCCGGTGGCGTGTCGCTGGATGTCAATTATACCTCGTCACCGAACGATCCCGTGGTACGCCGGCGAATATTTTTTGTGCTAACGTGTTTGCCATATTTTGAATATTTATGGCAGCAAAAAAAGAAGGTTGCAGATCTCAAAACTTCGTTTTATAGTTATCAATGAAAATTATTTTTCGGGGATGCAGTTATTTTTTGTCGTTATTTCAATGAATTAAATAAATATTATTGTTTTTTTATCAATTAAAATGTGTCCCTGTTATTAACCCTTGTTATATTTATTTTTATAAAGTTGTTGGTAAATTAAATATCCAACAAAAACTTCCGCTCCCACGCAGTCACCACATGTTTGTAATTTTCCAGTTCAGTGCGTTTGCAAGCGACATAAATGTCTACAAAGCGATTGCCCAATTTCTCACGCAGCATTTTTGATTTTTGCATATTTTCCAGTGCCTGTTCTAGCGTTAATGGAATACCGCGTTTCATGTCCCACGTTGCGCTAGTAACCATTGCAGCCAACGGCAATTTTTGTTTGATACCGACAAAACCAGCCAGTAGTGATGCCGCTATTGCCAAATAAGGATTGGCGTCGGAGCCACTAATGCGATTTTCCACTCGCATGGACTCGACTTCGCCAATGTCAGGCACCCGTAAACCTACAGTGCGGTTGTTTACCCCCCAGTGGTTGTTGTTGCTTTGCCATGGTACGTTGATTCGGCGATATGAATTGATATTAGGAATAAGCATCGCAGCAATGTCGGGCAGATAACGCTGCAATCCGCCAATATAATGCTTAAACATCGTACTCATCGTTCCGTGACTGGAAGCAAAAAGATTGTGACCGCCGGTGCGTGATACAACACTTTGATGAATATGCATAGAACTACCCGGCTGCCCTTCCACCGGTTTGGCCATAAAAGTAGCCGCCATGTTATGGCGCACCGCCGCTTCGCGCACACAACGCTTGAACATAAGCACTTGGTCAGCCAATTCTAATGCATCGCCGTGTTTGAAATTAATTTCAAACTGTGCAACGCCTTCTTCGTGTGTCAACGTATCTACTGCTAACTCCTGCGCTTCGGCAAAACGATAAATATCGTTAATAATCGGCTCAAATTCGTTAAGCGCGTCAATGTTAAATGGTTGTCGCGAAAACTCGGGACGACCAGTTCGACCAACCGGCGGCGTCAGCGGATTATCTGGATTGTTGTCGCGGGTTGCTAAGTAAAATTCCAGCTCTGGTGCCACAATGGGTTGCCAGCCTTCACGGTGAAAAAAGCGAATAACTTTTTTTAGCACACTCCGTGGTGCATAGCGAATAAGGCTACCTTTTCTGCTCACACAATCGCAAATGATTTGTCCAGTTGGCTCATCTGCCCATGGTACGACAAAACAACCTTCTGGGTCGGGACGCAACTCCATGTCACCATCAGCTTCGTCCATCAAGTCGTCTTGTTCTCCCCAGTCGCCGGTTAATGTTTGTGCAAGCGCTGATTCGGGCATGCGCACAGATGATTGAATGAATTTCTCACACGGGATGATTTTGCCGCGCATTATCCCGCTTAAATCAGGCACAAAAATTTCCACTTCAGTGATATTGTGCTCTTTCAACCAATGCACTAGTGTTTTATTAAGCGTCATACAGGTATTATCCAATGTTTCCGATTTTAACAAAATTATGTAAAGATAAAGAATACGAAAATACAGTGAAAAAAATATGAAAAAAAGTATAGGACAAGAAACCGAACAAATATTAACAACGAAATATCGTCTAACCGGTAGCGTTCAAAACGTGGGCTTTCGCTATTTTTTGGCGCAAAAGGCAAAACAGTTATCTGTGTGCGGCTGGGGTAAAAACGAAAATGATGGCAGTCTTATTGTATTGTTTTCAGGTGAAAGAGAGGCTGTGCGGAAGATGTTGGAGTGTGCACAAAATGGTCCTCCAAGTGCTGTTGTCTCCAATTTTGTTGAGCTCATAGTTGAAGACGGTGATATCCCGAATGAAAATAACTTTGAGCAACGCTAGTATCAATTACTGATAATCAGGCTTTTCCGCATTAGTAATTGTTGATCTCCATAGCCGGCTTTTAATCAGCAGGTTTTTATTAGCGTCTTGAACGTGCCAGATGATTTTTATCACTCCTGACACGGATGAGTAACTTGACAGCGTTTGCGGCGCAAGTCCAAATCATGAAACAGCCGCCCATCAGAAAAATGTACCGGCGTGTAGTGTGGCTGATGCAACACATAGATATAACGCTGACTAGAAAAAAATGTTGCTTGTCGGCAAACAGTGAGCCTTCTTTAAATAGTCCAAGTTTTCGTCGGCGCAGTTTTTGTCAAAACACGCCTCCCTAGAAAAAAATAATTTTTGTTGTCTTAAAAAATCCGTAATGTGACGGTGAATAATCCAGCGTCCGCCTAAAAAATTACGTAGATCATTAATCACCGCGCGACTGAAAACGCCGTGCCATTTTAGCGGCAACTGGAAGCGAAAGTGCGGCCAACGCCAGTTTAAGAATATCTCCGGGAATGAACGGAAACAGCCCCAATTGCAATATAGGTTTGTCCCAGCCGATCACAGTGCCCAGCCAAAGCAAACCCGGCACATAAATTGCCACATGACCGACGAACATCACTAACGCAACGAAGTAAACAGTTCGATCTAAACCTCGCTCGGCTAACCGACCACAAATACCTGCTGCCAAAACAAAACCAATCAAATAGCCACCAGTACCGCTAAGCATATAAGCCAAACCAATGCCTTTTTCTGGCGAGCCTGCAAAAACCGGTAACCCGACAGCTCCTTCAGCCAAATACAGTAACACCGTCGCCACGCCCAATCGAGAACCGTAAGCCATCCCTAACAACATTACTATCATTGTTTGCATCGTGACTGGAATCGGGTAAAAAGGTACCTGAACTTTTGCCGATACGGTAAGCAATAAACTTCCCGTTAGAGCAAGTATCGCCGCCCTGCTATAAGATGATGTGGAAACTTCTGGCCAAAGCAGTTGTGCGATTGTAAGATGTGATTTTCGTGTATTCATTTATTTCTTCCCAAGAAAAATAGTACGCAATTGAGATGGAAAAATTATAGCATGATGGCTTGTGCCACGATTACCGCTACCGACACAACACATTGCTACGTATGGGGTTAATGTGAGCGATTTGCTCGCACCGTTTCCACGACGGCAGTGACACATTCTGGTGGCGTGCTTTTATCCACCCCATGTCCCAAATTAAAAATATGCCCAGAACTGTCACCATAATCAGCTAAAACACGAGCTGCTGCTGCTGCCGCAATATCGGGCGTGCCGAGCAATGCTGCCGGCTCTAAATTTCCTTGAATCGCTACTTTACCGCCTATCATACGCCGCGCCATGCGCAAAGACGTTTGCCAGTCTACGCCCACGGCATCGCAACCGCAAGCGGCAAGGGCTGGTAACATCAAGCCACAACGACGACCAAATACGATAATTGGAGCATCACTTTTTTCTTTGACTAAGGAAACAACGTGGCGGATATAGGAAAGAGAAAAATCTTCGTATTCGTCACCGCCTAGCAGACCACCCCAGCTATCAAAAATCATCACCGCTTGGCAGCCGGCATCAATTTGTGCACAGAGCAATTCAGCGGTGGAAATGGTATTAATTTCCAGCACCCGCCGTAATAAATCAGGGCGGGAAAAGCGCATTTGGCGGGTGCGCCAAAAGTTGCCACCAGAACCGTCTATCATGTAACACGCCAGCGTAAAAGGTGATCCGCAAAATCCGATTAATGGTGTTTCAGCGGGTAACGTTTGCCGCGTAAGCACACTAGCATCCATGACATAACGCAATTCTTCCAGTGATGCTGGGCGCAATTTTTGAATGGCTTCTTCCGTCTGTAATGGCTGACTAAACCGCGGTCCTTCGCCTTCGGAAAAAAACAATCCCAGTCCCATGGCATCCGGAATGGTGAGGATATCGGAAAACAAAATCGCAGCATCAAAGCCAAACCGACGAATTGGTTGTAGAGTAATTTCGCTGGCAATTTGCGGGTTTTTTGCCATCGCCAAAAAACCGCCTGCTTCCTTGCGAATAGCGCGGTACTCGGGTAGATAACGTCCCGCCTGTCGCATCAACCAAATTGGTGGACGCGGCACGGGCTGCTGCCGCAACGCGCGAAAAAGTAATGTATCTTTCCAATTGTTCATGCTAATAGTGGATTATACTTGCCATATAATTCCCTTTATGCTTTCTCTAACCGACAAAAAAATATTGATTACCGGAGTGCGCAATCGGCGATCGCTGGCTTATTTCATCGCGGCCCGTGCCGCTGCCGAAGGTGCACAGTTGGTTTTTGCCGTACAGCCTGACAATCGCGGTGATGATAATAAAGCCGCAGCTTTGGTTGCCACAGATTTTAATAATGCTCCCGCTTTGTTTTGCGATGCTGGCGACGATGACAGCGTTACTGCCACTGTCAACAGTGCCTCTGAAATTTTGGGTGGGCTGGACGGACTTGTGCACGCCATCGCTTTTGCGCGCCGAGAAACCATCGCTGGTGCTTATCAAGATAGTATTGACCGCGCCTCCTTTACCGAAGCCTTGGATATTAGTGCTTACACGCTCACCGCATTTGCCAAAGCGGCTCTACCTCATTTTGGCGATGGTGGCTCACTGGTCACGCTAAGCTACTTAGGCGCCGAGCGAGCATTGCCAAACTACAATGTCATGGGAGTAGCGAAAGCTGCGCTAGAGGCTAGTGTGCGCTATTTGGCGCTGGGCTTGGGTGCTAATAATGTGCGGGTAAACGCCGTTTCAGCCGGACCAGTTAAAACCCTGTCGGCCGCTGGCATTGACGGCTTTGGCAAAATTCTTAAACAAGTGGAGAAACAGGCACCACTCAAGCGTAATGTTAGTGCTGAAGAAATCGCAAATGCAGCCGTTTTTTTGTTGTCAGAACAAGCTGCTGCTATTACCGGTGAAGTGCTACATGTAGATGCCGGTTTTCATATTACTGCCGGATTTGAATTTGAAGAAGAAAATAAATAGCGGACGCCTACACTTAAAGGCAAAATTACTTATTGTCGCTGTAATTCTGGCACATCAAAAAACACATCGTAGCGACCAGAAAGCGATTCCAAATATGCAGCACCACCAACTCCAGCTTGTGGTGGATTAAGCAATTGGTCAACAACTTCAAAATCTTCTTCTTGCGGTTCATTCTCTATAACGTTATTAATACGAAAAATGCGCACATAGTTGGCGGCGGCAACAAAGGCGTATGATGGCATTCCACCACTTAAATCGGCAATAAAAATCTGATTTACTGCGTCATCATCAATTTCTTCAGCTATCTTTAAAACCTCCTCACCAGCTTCATGGGAAGTGCTATCTTCCGTTTTGCCAGTACCATCATTATTAGAATCGCCACCACCACCGGTCGCCGATTTAGTGCCTTCATCGCTCGCATCCTTACTGGTTTTCTCTGCATCAGTAGTTTCATCGGTGAGACTGAGTGTGTAAGGTCCACGCCAAAGCAATTCTGCTGGCAAATCATATTCGCCACGGCTTTCTTTGTCTGCTTGTATCATTGTAATTTTTTGCCGAGCGCGCAAAATGCCCAAAATTTCATCGCCTACTTCCGCCAGCGATTTAACGCGTCCCTCTTGATACCGCAGCACGCGCGCTATTAGGTATAAATTATCATTAACAGCCACGGCAGGGCTAGCCTCACCACTAGTAAGAACTTCTTCTACAAATATTTGATCTAATAAGTTTTCATCAGTAAATGGAGAAGGATTGCTCTTTACTCCACGAGCAATGGTGGTAACTGTTTGTACGGAACTTCTCGCCGCCACCGCCACTGACAACAACGAACCGACATTCAAATAAGAAATATCTTGAAGACGGTCAATTTCATTCAAAAAATCATTTTCTGCCGCAAAACGCCGCGCAATTTTTTCTACATCCTCGCGCACTACTTCCAACGGTGGTACGGTGGCAGAAGACGATCCCATTTTTAAGATACTAAACCCATCATCTAGTACTACGGGAGCACTGACTTCGTTAGCAGATAGCGTGAATAGCACCGTTTCCATAGCTTCCGGTAAGTCACCCCGTACAACCACGCCTAAATCGCCGCCATTAATGGCACTGCCGGTATCATCGGAATATTTCGCCGCTAAAGCGGCAAAATTATCGGGCGATTGTTTTGCTTCAGTAGCGACTTCGGTAGCACGTTGAGAAGCTTCTTCATCAGTGCCAGAAATATAAATGTGACTGGCGGTGCGCTGTTCGTCAGCATTTTGTTTTTCAACAAACTCTTCGTACGCTAACTCAACATCTTCATCATCAGGAACATACTCGGCAGCAAAATCATCCAAAGAAATCAATACATACTCAAAATCTGCCTCTTCTTGTATTTGGTATTCATCGCGATTGGCATTGTAATAACGAGCAATATTTTGCTCATCAATATTAAACGCCGTGGTGAGTTTAAGGGTTGCTTCTTCAACAATCCGATTTTGCCGGCGAAAAGCGGCGAGCTCTTCTTCTATCGGTATTACCGAAAAAGGATCCATCGCGCGTAACAATGGGCGCCGGTTGAGCGAAATACGAACTTGGTTTTGCAACCGTCGGACATCACTGACATAATCATTAAGAAGTGCTAAGGAAAAATTTCCATCTTCGTCTTGAAAATCTTCCATTTGGCGAATTTCTTCAGCTACTGCCTCATCTGGAGCATATAGTTTTTTGTCGTCCGCAGAAGCGCGCATGAGATACTCTGATAATAGGCGGTTTTGTGTTTCCGACAATATTTGTTGAGACAAATCGTCAGGAATTTCCTCTAAATCGTAATTTTGCCGGTAATATTCTTCCAATCTTTGGTATGTGTTAAAAAATTCCCCGCGTGAAATTTCTAATGAGCCAACACCACCTATTACGGAATCTAAGCCACCAATCAGTGAGCCGCCAGCGAACATCAGCGGCAGTGAAGAAACAACAATCAACAATCGTCGTAAAGAAGGAAATCGGCGAAAGAAAGAAAACATTATAAAAAATGAATTAGTGTTACTGCGCGATTTCTGTATTGAAAATATGGCGGAGTGGACGGGATTCGAACCCGCGACCCCCGGCGTGACAGGCCGATATTCTAACCATCTGAACTACCACTCCGCGTTTATGAATCTCGACCGTGCTTTTTACAGCGTCGGACGAAATACAAATTATATTTATTACTTATTAACTGTGTCCTTAAGAGTTTTTCCGGGACGAAAACGCGGTGCTATCGAAGCTTTAATTTTCAGCTCTTCGCCGGTCTGCGGATTGCGCCCTTTACGTGCTTTACGTTTTTGCACGTCAAAAGTACCGAAGCCAACGATTGCTACAGGTTTCTTTTTGCGCAAAGAAGTGCTGATAAGGTCAATAAACGCGCTTAATGCTCGTCCGGCATCAGCTTTGCTAAGCCCCGCATCCGTGGCTATTTTTTCAATGATTTCACTTTTGTTCATAAGTCTCTCCTTTGAGTGGTAGATAAATAAATACCGTATCATGCGGCATGTAGGTGATTATATTATTAAAAATCTATACAAACCACAGCTATTGTGCGTGATTTGGATAAAAAAATTAAATAATCACAATAAAAATATCGCACCTAGACTAAGAAAAACAAAAAACCCTAGTGTATCCACTACGCTAGTAAGCACTACTGAGGCACCTAAGGCTGGGTCTTTACCAATTCTTTTCATCAATAGTGGGAAGAAAAATCCGGTAACTGCGGCAGCAAAGAAAGAAAATATCATTGCCACTACTAATACCAACGCCAAATCCAGCCGCTCATACAGCAAATACGCAAAACAACCGACTAATCCGCCCCACACCAAACCATTAATAAGACTTAGCGCTATTTCGCCCCACACGACGGCGCGCCAATTAGTTCGATCAATCTGCTCCAGTGCTAATGCCCGGACAGTAAGTGTTGCTGTTTGATTGCCCACATTGCCACTCATGCCAGCAACAATCGGCATGAGCGATGCCAGTGCCACGACATTGACAATTGTTGACTCAAACAGCCCCACCACACGTGAGATAAAAAAAGCGGCCACTAAATTAACCAGCAGCCAACGCCAACGATTCGTAAAACGGCGCGGTAATGAAGCAAACAAATCTTCCTCTTCCGTCACGCCAGCGCTATTGAGCAACCCCAACTCGCGATTTTTTTGTAGATGATCCAAAATTTCATCAATAGTCAATCGCCCTACAATCTGATGTGTGTCAGTAAGCACCGGTGCGGAAATCAGATCATAACGCTCAAAAGCGCTAGCTGCTTTTTCAATACTTTCTTCGGTACGAAAAAAATGTAAATCTTCCGTTACCATAATTTCACGTGCCAATGACGTTGGTGGATACAGTAGTAACCGCTTGAGCGGCAGTACGCCAACCAACCGCGAAAGGGTATCCACAACAAACAACTTGTCACAGTGGCTGGGAAGTTCACCTCGCTTGCGTAATCGGTTACATAAATCGTCAACCGTATCTGTCTCATCTGCGATAACAGAATCAAAACCCATTAGCGCACCAACTGTGTCATCGGCAAAAGCCAAACTGGTGCGCAGTTCAATATTGTTGACCAAGCCAGCTCGTCTGATAAGACGACCGCTCAACTCTGGACTGATATCACGCAATAGACTGGCGACATCATCCCCCGTCATTTGCTGCATTAATTCAGCAGTTTGTTCCTCAGGAATTTGAGGAAGCAAATCTTGCAGAACTCGTTCCGATAATTCCAATAGCACATCGCTTTTAAGCGTCATTGGTAGACGCTCCCACAAAGTCAACCGTTCATTGCGCGGGATTGTCTCCATCACGTCGGCAATATCCGCCTCGTGCACGGCGGACAACATGCTGTCTAACCGTTGACTACTATCATTATTTTCGACGTCACGCAGCTGCTCTAACAACAGAAGCAGTTGTCGCTTAGGCTTAGGTGCGGAAAGTGTGGAGGAAGAAGTTTGCATTGATGACATAAAAAAATATATAATTTTAATTCTACGCTTCTTGCCGCTTGCACATAATTTTTGTCGTAGGCGGCCATAACTCAGACCGAAAGGAGCCAAATAGATGCGCCATTACGAAATTGTCGCCGTTGTACACCCCGATCAACAGGGGCGGATGTCGGCAATGATTGATTTATACAAAAAAATTGTCGTTGACGGCGGCGGCACTCTTCATCGCTTTGAAGACTGGGGACGCCGTTCGCTATCCTATCCTATCCAAAGCCAACACAAAGCGCAATATCTTTTGATGAATATTGAGTGTGATGGCAGCACATTAGAAAAACTACGAGAAACTTTTCGTTTTAGTGATTCTATTTTGCGTTCTTTGGTGATACGAAGAGAAGAAGCCGTCACTGAGCCGTCTCCCATGATGAAGGCACTTGACAGTAAAGAAAACAACAAAAATGGCAAAGGAAGCGGAGATGGCAGACAGGAAAATAATGTCTCCGGTGATAAATTCAGCAAGCCTGATGCTCAGGGAAGCGACTCGCCGGTTCACTCTTCTGCCGAATCACAAAAATCAAATCAACCCGAAGATTCGATTCCTCCAGAAAAAGGAACTAAATCATGAGCCGTACCTTTCAGAATCGTCCCTTTCGCAAACGTAAAAAAACCGCTCAGTCCATGCAACGAGCGATGTTTCGAAAACCTCCGTCATGCCCTTTGTTATCGGCAGGCATCACTCAAGTTGACTACAAAGACATTGATTTGCTTTCTCGTCACATTACCGAAGAAGCGCGCATCCAACCGTCTGCTTACAGCAATGTCTGCGCAAAAATGCAGCGCCAACTCAAACGAGCGATTAAGCAGGCACGCTTTCTATCTTTGCTACCCTATTCACGCTCACACACCTTGAGGCGCGACAAATGAACATTATTTTATTAGAAAGCGTTACCGGTCTTGGTATGTTGGGTGATATTGCTAATGTGCGCCCTGGCTATGCTCGCAATTATTTACTTCCACAAGGCAAAGCCGAACGTGCCACCAAAGAAGCTATTGCTACATTTGAAAGCCGTCGTAGTGAGTTAGAGAAACGCCAGGCTAACCTCGCTTCGGCAATGAAAACTGCAGGCAATGCCTTAAATCGCTATCTACTCCAAATGACTGCCCGTGCTGGCCCGGATGGAAATTTGTACGGTTCTATCACTGCCGCCGCCATTGCTACTCAGTTGAACGCGCAAAAAATTGCCGAAAATATTGAAATTCGGCGTGGCCAAATCACACTTCCGAATGGCAACCTTAAAGAAATTGGCAATCACGAAATTACCGTAACTTTACATCCAGATGTCGTTGCTAATATTACTGTGTCGGTACTTGCCGGCAGTGCCGACGGGAAAAACGAATGAACACATCCATCCGAGAACTCATGTTGGCGGGCGGGCACTTTGGCCATCGCACCCGCTTTTGGAACCCAAAAATGGCGCCTTACATTTACGGCACTTATTACCAAACTCACATTATCAATTTAGATCACACATTATCAGGGTTGGAAAAGGCCAGTGAATTCTTTGGTTCGGTGTCTTTAGATGGTGGGACTATTTTGTATGTGTGTGCTAAACCAGTAGGCAGCGAAGCTATCATGACACAAGCGCGTGCCGCTAGTATGCCTTATATGTCACAACGTTGGCTTGGTGGTATGCTGACCAATTTTAAAACTACTCTTAAATCAGTTGAGCGTCTAAAAAGTGTGGAAGCCGATATTGAAAGTGGTATATTAAAAACGCTTACTAAAAAGGAAGGTATCCAATTGTTGTCTACGAAAGACAAACTGGAAAAATCTATCGGTGGTGTGCGTGAAATGAATGAACTGCCTGACGCACTGTTTATTATTGATGCCGGCTGGCACAAAGGAGCTGTACGTGAGGCTAACTTACTTGGTATTCCTGTGGTGTCAGTAGTAGATACTAATCACTCGCCAGAAGGTGTTGATTATGTTATTCCCGGCAATGACGACTCAAGGCAAGCTGTAGAAATATACGCTCGTTTGATGTCCGAAGCTATTATCGCCGGACGCGAAGAACGCACTCGCCAAGTTGCTATAGCCGCAGCGTCTGGAAATGAATCACCTATGGTAGAGGCAAACAACCGATGACAATTACCGCCTCTATGGTCAAAAATTTGCGCGAAACTACTGGGCTCGGCATGATGGAATGCAAAAAAGCATTGACGGAGTGCGACGGTGATTTTGATAAAGCGACAGATTTGCTACGAGTTAGAAGCGGTGCCAAGGCAGAACGAGTTTCTGGTAGAACAGCGGCCGAAGGGCGTATTGCGGTATCTGTTGGCAATGGTATTGCTGCGCTGGCAGAAGTTAACTGCGAAACTGATTTTGTCGCCCGCGATGATGATTTTCGTGCTTTCTGTCAGCAATTGGCTGACGCAGCAGCAGCGGGAAATAACGTAGAAAAATTGATTCTAGCTGATGACCGTGACGCAGATACGGCACGGCAAGAGCTAATTATGAAAATTGGCGAAAACGTAATTATTGGTCGCGTTGCCACTCTACCTATTAGCGAATCTGTCGCCCATTATTTGCATACTGGTGACAAAATTGCCGCGATGCTAACTTATGAAGGTGGCAATGCAGCAGCAGCTACTGCTCGCGACATCTGCATGCATATCGCCGCCATGCGTCCGAAGTATTTAAGCCCTGACGATGTGCCATCAGCCGACGTAGAGAAAGAGCGCACTATTTTTATTGCTCAGGCTGCCGAATCCGGCAAGCCACCAGAAGTAGCTCAAAAAATAGTTGAAGGAAAATTAAATAAACATTTTTCTGAACTTACGCTACTCAAACAATCGTTTGTCAAAGATGGTGATAAAACCGTACAACAAGTTTTAGATGAGGCTGGCATACACGCCTCTGGTTTTCGTTTGTTGGCAGTAGGTAGCGACTCTTAATATTTCATGAGGAATGCCGCCGATTATCGCCGCATTCTTCTAAAAATTAGTGGAGAGGCGTTAAACGGCGGTTCCAATTTTTGCTTTAATTCCCAAGTACTCAGCTATTTAGCCGACGAAGTTGCTGCCGCACTTGCGATGAAAAAGCAGGTAGCAATAGTTGTCGGTGGCGGCAATATTGTGCGCGGTGAAATGTTGTCATCAGACATGGGTGTGGATAGAGTAACCGCTGATTACATGGGCATGTTAGCAACTGTTATCAATGGCAAAGCACTACAGTCAGCACTTAACGCTGCCGGCATAGACACCCGCTTACAGTCAGCACTTAACATGGAACAAGTCGTAGCACCCTATATTCGAGAAAAAGCGGTACGACATTTAGAAAATGGGCAAGTCGTAATTTTTGCAGGTGGCACCGGCAATCCATTTTTTTCCACTGACACAGCAGCGGCGTTACGTGCTTCCGAAATTGGTGCAAATGCCCTGCTCAAAGCAACAAACGTAGACGGCGTATACTCCAGCGATCCAGCAAAAAACGCCGATGCCAAGCGCTACGATACTTTACCAATGAACGACGCCATTAACCAGCAATTACGAGTGATGGATGCTACGGCACTAGCGTTATGCCGCGAAAGAAAACTGCCAGTACACGTGTTCAAGCTTACTACTCCCGGCACGTTAGCCGCCATTCTTAAAGGCCAGGATGAAGGAACTTTACTGACTTGTTAACAATTTTTTTTCGTCCGTTACGGCTTTCCACAACAACAATCGCGTGCCAGCACAGAAAAAATTAACCCACAACGATTTTTCCTCAGGCACGCACAATACGCGCCGCACTCGCGATTTATTTTTTGCTATGTACCTGTCGCTAGCGGCAGGCGCACTGATATTCGCCATTAAAATACATGCTTATTACATTACCAATTCGGCAGCGATTTTGTCCGATGCAGCTGAATCGGTTGTTCATTTACTTGCTGTTGGTTTTGCTGCATACAGCTTGTGGCTTTCACAAAAACCTGCAGATCGCGGGCATTTATACGGTCACGACCGCATAAACTTTTTTTCCGCTGGATTTGAGGGGGCGATGATTATTATTGCTGCCTTGTTTATCTTTTACGAATCATTAAAAAAATTGTTGTACGGTGGAAGCATCACGCACATTGAATATGGTGCTGGCTATATCGCTTTAGCGGCGCTCATAAATGGTGGACTGGGATTATTTATTTTGCGCCGAGGACAACGCTTGCACTCTATCGTTCTAGAAGCTAATGGGCGGCACGTGTTGACGGATTGTTTTACAAGTATTGGTGTTTTGGTCGGACTGTTACTCACAAAAACCACTGGATGGTTGCTATTTGATCCGCTACTAGCGCTTGTTATCGCACTACATATTTTGTGGTCAGGCGCCGGATTAATTCGCCGTTCGGTGGGCGGGTTGATGGATAGCGCCGACCCTCAGGTAGATGTTACGCTACGCCAGATTTTGGGTACGGAAACGCAAAAACATGGTATTTCCTATCATTTTTTGCGCCATCGAAATGCCGGAAACCGCCTTATCATTGACTTTCATTTGCAATTTGACAACACCACAGTCATCGCCGTCGCCCACCGCCAAGCGACAGAAATAGAGCAAGAAATTTGTCGCGCTTTTGATATGCCTGCCGAAGTCACGAGTCACTTTGAGCCGGTAGATGGTCACGATGAGGCGCACAAACCGCCACAAACGCAGCCAAAGTAAGTACATAAAGCTTTTAGGGCAAGTTAAATATTAATCAGATACGATTTTAAGCCAAGGCGTTTCCGATTCTTTCTACCGCCTGCTCCAATAAATTATCCGCTGTAGCAAAAGAAAGTCTAAAGCAATTTTCGCAACCAAACGCCGAACCTGGCACCATTGCGACACCCGCATTTTCTAGTAAATAATCACAAAATGCTAAATCCGTCTGCGCACTAATGCGCCCTGCCTCATACAATTTAGTAATGGCGGCTTCGGCGCTAGCAAAGGCGTAAAAAGCTCCTTCTATAGGTGGAAAATCCACACAGTCGATAGCATTAAGTTTTTCACTAACCATACTCCGTCGGCGCGCAAAGGCTTCCAACATCGGTTCCACGCAATCGGTACCGGCCTCAATCGCCGCTTGCGCAGCCGCTTGAGCGATGGAGCACGGATTAGAAGTTCCTTGCGATTGAATTTTTGTCATTGCCTTAATGAGGTATTCGGGACCAGCAGCATAACCAATTCGCCAGCCAGTCATGGCATAAGCTTTGGACACGCCATTAATGATAACCGTGCGGCCAGCCAAGTCTGGACAAGCGTTTAGAATATTGTGAAAAGGACGTCCTTCATAGCGAATATGTTCATAAATATCATCGCTGGCGATAACGACATCTGGAAAATCACGTAATACCGCACCCAAGGCAGCTAGTTCTACCTTATCGTAAAGCACACCGGAAGGGTTGGAAGGACTATTGAGCAGGAGCATTTTAGTCTTATTATTAAGAACGGAAGCAAGCTGCTGCGGTGTGATTTTTGTATGCGGCGAGTCGGAAGAAATGGCAACCGGCGTGGCATCTGCCAAAAGTGCCATGTCAGGATACGACACCCAATACGGAGCAAAGAAAACCGCTTCATCTCCAGTATTCAGCACTGCCATCATTAGGTTATAAATGCTTTGTTTTGCGCCAGTGGAAACAATGATTTGTGATGGAGCGTAATCAAGTGTATTTTCTCGCCGAAACTTTTCGGACACTACCGACTTGAGTTCTGAAATACCGCCGACAGCTGTGTATTTGGTTGCGCCAGCTTGCATAGCGGCAATAGCGGCATCTTTAATATGTTGTGGTGTGTCAAAATCGGGTTCGCCGGAACCAAGATTGATAACATCGCGTCCGGCAGCTTTCATCTCTTGCGCCTTGGTGGAAATGGCAATGGTGGGAGAAGGTTTAATACGGTCGGCACGCCGAGCAAGGTGAATCATAAAGGCTCCTTTTTTACAATTTTTCCGGTACTTATCTGTTTAGACTTTCATTAAACTAGCAGAAGGTTACAGTGCTAACTGCAATAATTTCCCAATTTCCGCTGGATTTTTTGTAACTTTAATACCGCATTCTTCCATAACGGCAATTTTTTCAGCTGCACCACCTTCGCCGCCAGAGATAATCGCTCCAGCATGTCCCATGCGTTTTCCCGATGGTGCGGTAACACCGGCAATAAAACCGACTATCGGCTTACTCATGTTGTCACGTGCCCAACGAGCAGCATTTTCTTCATCACTGCCACCTATTTCACCGACCATAATTACAGCCTCGGTTTCTGCATCTTGTTCAAACAATTCCAACACATCGCGGTGTTTTAATCCATTGACAGGGTCGCCGCCGATGCCCACACAAGTAGTTTGTCCTAAGCCCAACTGGGTAACTTGATGCACGGCTTCGTAGGTGAGAGTGCCGGAGCGTGAGACAATACCGATAGTTCCTTTTTTGTGAATGTAGCCAGGCATAATGCCGATTTTTAGTTCATTTGGCGTGATGACACCTGGACAGTTTGGCCCCACCAGCAGCGTTTTTTTTCCTTGCATGTTGTCACGTACCCGAACCATGTCGCGCACTGGAATACCTTCAGTAATACAAATCACTAAATCCAGTTCCGCGCTGACAGCTTCGTCAATAGCGGCGGCGGCAAATTTGGGTGGGACATAAATCACCGATACGGTGGCATCGGTAGCGTCTTTAGCTTCGGCGACCGTGTTGTAAACAGGCACGCCTTCAAAAGATTCACCACCTTTTCCAGGCGTAACTCCTGCCACATAGCAGGCTTCACCATTAGCGTAACGGCGTCCGTGGTAAGTATGAAAGCGTCCGGTTTTACCAGTGATGCCTTGCGTGATAACGCGGGTATTTTTATTGATTAATATGGACATGGAGATTAAACATGGCTAACTAATAATTTCATTTGACAAAACGTTCTCAATATTCATGCTGCGGCAGCCACGGCTTTTTGTGCCGCATCTGCCATGTCGCTGGCGGTGGTAATGGCCAAACCGGACTCGGCTAGAATTTTTTTGCCTTGTTCCACGTTGGTGCCTTCTAGCCGCACTACTAACGGTACTGCTATTTCCATTTCACGTGCGGCAGCTACAACGCCTTCTGCAATAATGTCGCAACGCATGATACCACCAAAAATATTAATTAAAATTGCACGAATACCTGGATTGACAAGCATGAGCTTGAATGCTTCCGCCACTTTTTCTTTGTCGGCGCCACCGCCGACATCCAAGAAATTTGCCGGTTCACCGCCACAGAGTTTAATAATGTCCATCGTTGCCATGGCGAGACCGGCGCCATTAACCATACAACCGATATTACCTTCCAATGAAATATAAGACAAATCATGCTTGGCCGCTTGCACTTCCATAGCGTCTTCTTCGTTTGGATCGTGTAAGGCGGCAATATTTGGCTGGCGAAATAGCGCATTGTCATCAAAATTCATTTTGCCATCTAATGCCAACAAACCGCCGTCGTCGGTAACGACCAGCGGGTTAATTTCAATCAATGAAGCATCCGTTTCTTCATAGAGACGATATAACTTTTCCATTAGCGATACAGCCTCATTTAATGCCGACGCCGGTACGCCAATATCGGTGGCAATTTTCCGAGCCGCCGTGCTGTCCAGCCCATGCTTTGGGTTAATCCACAACTTGCGAATTTTTTCAGGTGTGCGAGCGGCAACCTCTTCTATATCCATACCACCTTCAGAAGAGGCCATTAGTGCCACTTGCTGCTTGGCACGGTCAGTAACCAGCCCCATATAAAGCTCAGCTGCAATGTTAGCACCTTCCTCAATCAGTAACCGTCTAACCGGTGTTCCCGCCGCGCCGGTTTGGTGCGTAACCAATGTCATACCGAGAATGGATTCAGCATATGCTTCGGCTTCTTCTCGCGTTTGCGCTACTTTAACGCCACCGCCCTTGCCTCGCCCACCAGCATGAATTTGCGCTTTAATTACCCATACGGTAGAGTTTAAATTACAAATAGCTTCCCGTGCCTCATCCAAGCTAAAGCAAGCTTTTCCCTTGGGTGTTGTTATGCCGTAATGAGCAAAAATTTCTTTAGCTTGGTGTTCGTGTATTTTCATGTGTTGTGGACAGGCAAATCAGCTGACGCAATGTATTGATTAAAACTTTCGCACCAAATGGTCACCGAGCGCGCCTTGCATAGGTGACAGCATCTATTTCATAAACTTGAGAACTAGTAGAATTATTTACTTTAGCGATTTTAACACGTTCGTTATCTGCATAAAAATTTTGTTCGTCTTTGATGTCAGCACGACTGTTCAGATAACCAAAAATTCGGTCCCGCTCCTACTTTAAAGTCGTCTTGCATCTCTAGCAAAACCATACCGCCCTCTACTTGATAAATGCGAACGCCGCCGCGTCCCCACGTCCCAGATGAGCACTGTCCTGTCCGGCAGAATCTTCACGAAAACGAATATCGCTAATAACGGTAAGGATGCTATCTGACACAGTTTCATTTACTTCCGGCGGTGGGAAAAGAAAAGGAAAAACAATGAGCATACCGCCGGCACCGGCTACACCACCCAGCATTGCACCCAATAAAAACCGATAATCAACTTTCTCATTGGATTACCAATCGGAAAAATTATTTTCTTCGGGTCTACTAATTGTTAGCATATCGTTAGCCGTTGCCGATGACCATTTCCAGTGTGCTGGTTCCACCACATACCCCATATCCACCGAAAGGTTTTCAATATTGGTTTTATGGCGCATGAGCCCATCCATATTGCTGACCTTTTCTATCAAGGTTTTATCGTGCCAAAAACCTTCATTAACAATCAGCTTTTGATTTTCCTCACTTTCAGTGCGCTTGATATTTTCGTGCATTAACTGGTAAGAGTGAGAACGAAGGTAATTTATGAAAAATTTTGCGTTATAAACTTTCATAAGCAGATGTGCCGCGCTAGGCAAAAAAGCATAAGCGTATAGTACCGGCGGATATTCTTGTCGTAATAAGGCACCGTTTAGTACTTCGGCAAGTGCTTTCCAACGAATGCCCCGACCTCCGGCTAAATTGTATTCCAAGCGGCTTTTCATCACCACATAATATACGCCCGGTGGCGTCGCTTTCTCTTCCTCATCGTCAACCACTACTTTACTTAATCTGTCTTGCACTTTCTGCAGATGTTTCCACGATAACGTGTCTTCAGAAATCAATAATTGACGCAATTCGGATTCAGTTTCATCATCTAAAGCTGTTTTAAAAAGTGAAAGTATTTGTGGCACCCACGATAGGGTTACCCGTCTTGAGCGACGTTCCTCGTTGGCAACATAATGCAGACAAATGCCCATATAGTAAAAAAAGTCGGGAAAACTGACATTTTCCGCCATTTGCTCAATGCTCATATTCGCCATGATGCTGGATATTGCGTGCTCATGACGGACGCTCCATTCAGGAATTGTTGCTTCAATGGGCATGGAGCCGTATTTGCCTTTCATGGCTGTCAGACCGGAAGGCCAACGTGCATTGAGTACCCACTTCTCTGTGCCTGGTAACACACCACTCGCTATTTCTCGCAAGGCGTAGCGCATAGCGACGTGGGAGCACACGGGGCAATATAAGTTGGCACACCAATTTTTTTTTGTCGCAATCTTAGAGAGTACGACGATTGGGTTAATTTCGGAATTGTTTTCTATTGTCATTACCAATAATTCTCCACTGTAATATGACCGGGATTGCGGCGGCGGTTTCTTTCAAAACCCATTTGCTGCAAGGTAGTTGAGGTGTCTTTTACCATCTGCGGATTGCCGCAAATCATAAATTGCGTGTCGGTAGGTGAAATGTCTAACCCAGTCCGAGACTGTAGGATACCAGATTCAAGTGCGGTTGGAATACGACCAGATAAAGCATCAAGATAAGATTCCCTGCTAACAAAGGGCACAAATCGCAACCGACCATTGCTACTTTCAACTAAATTTTGAATTTCATCACCATAAGATAAATCGGCAGTGTGGCGCACTGCATGCACCAGCACCAATTGTTCAAATCGCTGCCAAACTTTTGGGTTTTTAAGAATGGACAAAAAAGGTCCTACTGCGGTACCAGTACAAAGCATCCACAATTGTTTAGCATCGGGAACTTCGGACAGCACCAAATAACCATTGGGCTTGTCAGCAATATAAATATCATCACCACTGTTGAGGGTCGACAGACGGCTAGATAACGGTCCTTCGGGTACTACCGCATAATAAAACTCATGCCGCAATTCAGTCGGTGAATTAACAAAAGAATAGGGTCGCATAATAATTTTGTCATCAACCTTGAGTCCAATACGACCAAACTGACCGGGTTCAAACGTGACAAAATCTGCCTTAATATAAATGGAATGCAAAATTTCCGTCCATCGCTTTTTTCCTACAACTTTTGCAATCTTGGGTTCCGCCATATCTCTCCTTTATCAATATTTGATTCTAACACCGTTTGTTTAATGGACACTGTCAGTTTTTTGAGAGTAAGAGACCTTGTACGGTTTTTTCATAAATAGTGGCAAGCTGACGGACTTCTTCTATACCTACGCGCTCATTGGGAGCATGAATAGTTTCATTGCGAGGACCGAATTCAACCAGTTCGCGGCAGATAGTCCGCAAGAAACGCCCATCGGATGTGCCTCCACCGGTGGAAAGTGCTGGTCGTCTGCCAGTAACCTTATCAATCTCCTCTTGCAACGCGTGTACCAATACGCTGTCGGTAGCAGTAAAAAATGGTTCTGCACTGTGTTCCCAATCACAGGTCCAATTCTTTCCGGTGGTTTGGGTCAGGGATGATTCCAGTGTTTGTTGCAACTGCGCTGGATCATCCGCAGGCGCGTAGCGAAAATTAATCGTTGCTGTCGCCGATGCGGGCGTTATATTATTCGCACCGGCTCCACTTTTTAGTGAGACCACTTGAAAACCAGTGGACGGCGCAGAGCTTGCTTCCGCTGTCAAACAAGGCGGCCAGTTCTGCCGCATTGTTTCCAATGCATTGATAAGCTGGTGATTGGGATTGTCACCGCGGTGGGGATAAGCTACATGCGTTTGCTGTCCATGTACGATGATACGGGCGGTTAATGAACCACGCCGACCGGTTTTAATGGTGTCACCAAAAAATTCCTCGCAAGTAGGTTCGCCAACGATGGCATAGTCAATGCACTCTTCGTTATTTTTCTGCCACCATTCCACCACATGGCGAGTGCCATGCAATGCCGGTCCTTCTTCATCTGAAGTCAACAATATGGCGATGCCGTTAATACCTTGTTGCCGCAGGCGAGTCGCCGCACACAGCATTGCCGCCACACCGGCTTTCATATCTGCTGCACCGCGACCATAAATATAACCATCTCGCTCTTCGGCAATGAATGGAGCACTATGCCACGCCGTTTCATCGCCCGGTGGCACCACGTCTATGTGACCAGCTAAAAGCGCACGCGGGCAAGCGTTATCCGTCGCCCACAGATTATCCACTTCACCCGCAGGCAACCGTTGTACGGTGAAACCGGCTTTACTCAGTAATTCTTGTGCTAAATCTAGCGCGCCAGCTTGTACCGGGGTGATTGATTGGCAATTGATAAGTGATTTAAGCAAAGCAATAACGTCAATCATCTGTTACTTCCACTAATGCTACGGCAAAAGCAGCGATTCCTTCTTCGCGGCCGACAAAACCCAACTTTTCGGTTGTTGTTGCTTTAACGCTAACTTGTGATAATTTAATATTCATAGCATCAGCTAACCGCTCACGCATGGCACAAGCATATGGGGCGAGTTTAGGGTACTGTAACGCCACGCTAACATCTACATTAACCACGTATCCGCCTGCTTCTCGCAGCGTATTGACGGTTTGTGTCAGCAACGTTAAGCTGTCAGCATCTTTATGAGCGTTGTCACTATCTGGAAAGTGGACGCCAATGTCGCCAAGTCCCAGTGTACCTAATAAAGCATCACAAATGGCGTGTGTTAGCACATCAGCGTCTGAATGACCAGTCAGTCCGTGGGAATGGGCGATTTCCACACCGCCTAACACCAGCCGCCGCCCGACGGCAAAAGCATGAACGTCAAAGCCACAGCCAACACGAATCATTCCCTTGCTGCCAATATTGCCGATGCCAAAATAAAATCCTCGGCACGAGTGATTTTAATATTAGTTGTTTCGCCTTCCACCAGTAAGGGTGCATGACCAGCCAACTCCATCGCTTGCGCTTCATCATCTCCCTCACCCGCCAGTGCCAATGCCTTACGCAAGGGCTCAACGCGAAACATTTGTGGTGTTTGCGCTAGCCATTTATCATCGCGCGGCAAAGTCTGCTGTGTTCTACTACCATCAGTTTGTTTGAGGCAGTCAACCATTGGACACGCCAATAAACCGCCCACAGTATCAGTACTTGCGTGGTCCAATAAACGAGTTAGTGCCGCATCACTAAGGCAAGGACGGGCAGCATCATGCACTAAAACCCAATCATCATCATCCATGCCGCACAATCCATTTTGTACCGACTCTCGCCGTGTGCGCCCGCCAACAGAAAGCGGAAGCACTTTTTTAGGCAACCCAACCAAACAAGCCGCGGCTGTCTCCGCCATATCTGCCGCGATTACCACCCGCACCATATCAATCCGAGAATTACGCAAAAAAGGCTGGACACTATGCCAAAGCACTGAATGACCACACAATTCAATAAATTGTTTGGGCGAACCTGACCGCGAGCCTTTACCGGCGGCGACAATAACAGCGAAAAAAGCCATGCAGCGATTATAAAATTCCTGCCGCCGCGCGCCACTAATTTAATGGCGGAAATGGCGGCGTCCTGTGAACACCATAGCAATGCCAGCATTATCGGCAGCCGTAATTACTTCAGCATCACGCTTACTGCCACCAGGCTGGATGACAGCACTCACACCGGCTTCAATCAATTCATCCAACCCGTCGGCAAAAGGAAAAAAAGCATCGGATGCTGCGACACTATTTTCTAGCTTTAGACCGGCATCTGCGGCTTTCCGACAAGCAATTCTTGCGCTATCCACACGGCTCATTTGACCGGCACCAATACCCAACGTAGCTTCCTTTTTTGCCACTACGATGGCATTGGACTTCACAATGGCCGCCACACGCCAAGCAAAATCTAAGTCTCGCCATTCAACTTCGGTAGGGGCACGGCGAGTGACAATTTGAGATGATGCCTCGGGCGCCATCTGGTCTGGCTGTTGTGCTAAAAACAGTCCACCCAAACTGCGCCAAACGTTATGTATACCGATACAGTCAGGAGGCATGAGTAACACCCGCAGGCGATCAGAATGAGCAGCAAATTCTTGCTTGGCTTCAGCGGTAAATTGAGGTGCTAGAACGACCTCAAAAAAACCTTCAGTAAGTGCTTGTGCCGTGTCACCGTCCACTTCTCGGTTAAGTGCTACTACACCGCCGTAGGCTGATACCGGATCGCAGCGCCGCGCCATATAAAAAGCCTGTCGCACGTTATCCGCAATTGCAGCACCACAGGGATTATTGTGCTTGACAATAACTGCCGCCGGCTCCGCCATCATTCCGACCAGTTCACTCGCCGCCTGTGCGTCCAACAAATTGTTGTACGACAGCGTTTTACCGTGCAACTGCGTGTAACCGCCACTTTCACCAAAACGCTCGTAGCAAGCTGCGGCTTGGTGTGGATTTTCGCCATAATTTAATTCCATTTTTTTGTGTAAGTGTAAAAAATGATGTGACGAAAAATCACTGTCTGCACAGAAATAATTAGCAATAGCAGCATCTAAATGTGCCACCGTAACAAAAGCTTTAGAGGCCAACATGCGTGTCAATTCAGAGGAGATTTTTCCATCTCCACGTTCCATTTCGCCGATGAAAGTACGATAATCTTGAGGGTCAGTTAGTACCGCCGTATGGGCATGATTTTTCGCTGCCGCCCGCACCATGGACGGACCACCAATGTCAATATTTTCTATAATCGCTGCAGCATCGCCGCTTGCTACCACTCGTTCAAATGGGTAAAAATTAACTACGACTAAGTTAAATTTGGGTAAGTTGCGTTCTTCCAGTGCTTGGCAATGAGCAGGATTGGCGGCATCGGCCAAAATACCGGCATGCACATGCGGATGCAAAGTTTTGACGCGTCCATCCAACATATCAGAAAAACCAGTGAGATCGGAAATATCGGTAACTTCAGAGCCGACCTCGCGCAAGGCAGCAGCGGTACCGCCAGTCGAATATATACGCACACGCCGCTTAATCAAGGCAGCGGCAAGTTCGGCAAGGCCTGTTTTGTCGGCAACGCTAATTAGGGCGTTTTGAATGTTCATCAAAGTTTTAGGTTAGATAGCGGTTTCAATACCTTTTTTGCGCAACAAGGTAGTTCGGCTGATACCTAACATCTTGGCTGCCTTAGAGCGGTTACCATCATAATGATTAAGCGCAAAACTAATCAATTCCTCTTCCACTGTTGACATGACAAGACGGTGCAGATGGTGACATTGCTGACCGTTGAGGTTGCTAATGTATTCGGAAAGAGTTTCTGACAGGCTGTCGGTAAATCGTCGGTGCAGGGTATTGTTAGGAAATGGCATGGAAGTGGCGATTGATAAAAAAGCTTATTCTAATCCTTAATGCCAGATTGTTACGCAAAAAGCATCATTGTTTAGCGATGACCACAGGGTTATTATTACATATTTGCAAACAATAGGCTGTCATTAATTATTGGTTATACAATTATTTAAATGCAATTATTAATAAATTAAATTTGAACAAATGGTGTTTAGTATGTTTCTCTACGAATTGAAAAATTCACTTTTTGAAATCAAATATATAATTCCCTAATGGGTAAGTGCGGACAATATAACCATAGTTTTGAATTAACGAAATTAGTTGCTTAAATTATTTGCCCATTCCCCCTCTCCACCTTGATAGCTTAAATTTGGCATCACTTATAAATGCGAAGCGTTACAATGAAATTTAACCTAGTACTGGTATTTATTTATCCACTTTATGTGCAGCTGTTTTAACTGTCACTATTTCCGTACTGAGCCATCTTTTTAACAAATGAGTGCTACGCCGAGCAATAATCTACCTATCGCCTTAGGGCTAATGATAATAGGCGTAGTACTTGTGGCTTCTATGGATGTCGCTGCCAAAATACTTACTACCGAGTTACCATTAGCACAGGTGGTGTGGGCACGTTTTTGTTTCCACGTCTTATGGCTGACGCCAGCAGTATGGTGGACGGCAAGGAGGCGTGACCAGCGCGCCAATATACATTTTTTTAGAGGGCACACCCTGCGCGGCGGTATGTTGTTTGCGGCAACGATGTGTTACTTTACCGCCATCCGTGACAATCCCATTCCTGACACCATTGCCGTATTTTTTATAGAACCTATTATTGTCATGTTTTTAGCTGCCGCATTTTTAGGCGAACCGCTGCAGTTACGGCGGCTACTGGCAGCAATAGTTGCCTTTACTGGCGTCCTCGTTATTTTGCGCCCCGGTAGCAATGTATATTCGCCAACCATTTTATTTGCTTTACTAGCAGCGCTCTGTTTTGCCGGTTACATCGTTTGCACGCGAGCATCTTCAATCAAAGAATCACCTCTCATTGTCGCTTGGGGAACAGGATTTACCGGATTGATATGCTCCGCTCCGTTTTGCTTTATCGTTTGGACGTCGCCAAGCGGGCACGAATGGCTACTCATGTTTTTGCTCGGCGCGCTAGCAGCGGGAGGGCATTTGGGCATTACCGCCGCTTGCCGTTTTGCGAATGCTTCTTTGGTTGCACTGTTTCATTATTCGGAAATCATTGCTGCCACCATCTTAAGCTACCTAGTTTTTAGCTACACTCCTGATCGTTGGTTATGGGTAGGTTCTGCCCTCATCGTTGGGGCCAAAATTATTGTGACTATTTTGGAAATACGTGAAAAACGCCACTAATTCATTGCCGAATAATTTTTAAGTCGCAAATTACGTTGACTACCTAGTTTTCATTCCCAGAAACAAAAAAAAGCGCTTGACCAAACTGGAAAAGCACTTTTTTATAATTTTGAATTGTTAGGATTATTTCTCTTTATCCATCGCCGCCTCAAAGCGTTTGCTGGCACTCTGCCAATCGGCAATTTTCCAAAAATCGGCAATATAGTCGGGACGGCGGTTTTGATGTTTCAAATAGTAAGCATGTTCCCACACATCCAACGCCAATACAGGGATGCCGCGACAGGATTCGCTAACTTCGTCCATCAACGGGTTATCTTGATTGGGTGTGGATACCACCTTAAGCTTACGTTCTTGCACAATCAACCAAGCAAAGCCAGAACCAAATCGACTTATACCGGCGGCAGTTATTTCTTTGCGTAGCCCATCGGCACCACCAAACGAGCGGTCAATTTCTCCAGCCAATGCACCAACCGGATCACCACCGCCATCAGGTGACATTGAAGACCAATAAATATTGTGATTGTAATTGCCGCCTGCATTATTGCGAGCAATAGACCCTAGTGTGGAAATACCACTTAGCAAACGTTCAATACTCATCAGCGACGCTTCGCTACCATTCAGTGCTTCCGACATTTTGTCAAAATAAGCACGATGGTGTTTGCTGTAGTGAATTTTCATCGTCTTCGCATCAATATGCGGTTCAAGCGCGTCATAATCATATGGAAGGTCAGCGAATTGGAATCCCATAGTTTTTCTCCTTTGCGTATAGTATTTTGACTTATATTCTCAAATGATTATAGCATAGGGTATTTTTGCCGATACAATCGCCGCTGTGCAGATTATTCGTCATCACCGATTACCGGTTAACCGCCCTTTGGCGTTGACTATTGGAAATTTTGATGGAGTCCATTTGGGCCATCAAATACTAATTCGTCAATTGCGACAGGAAGCACAAACGCGCGGTTGGGATAGTGCGGCAATGACTTTTGAACCGCATCCGGTGACCGTGCTAGCCGGAAAACCGGCACACCGTATTGAGGGAGTAAGGAAAAAAATTCAACAGCTGGCTGCTACCGGTTTAGAAATACTCTATTTACCACGATTTAACAAACGTTTTGCTAGTCAAAGTGCTAAAGAATTCACCTCATTTTTGTTTACCCAGCTGGCAGTACGCCATCTTGTAGTAGGTGAGGATTTTCGCTTCGGTCAAGGTCGGCAAGGCGATGTGACAATGCTAAAAAAAGCAGCAGCAGCACACGGAGCAACGGTGTTAGGCGCAGAATTATTGTGGTCAGGCGACGCACCGATCAGTAGTGGACGTATTCGGGAATACTTACGAGCCGGCAATTTTATTGCAGCAGCGCAATTGTTGGGACGCGAATGGGTACTGGACGGACGAGTGGTGCGCGGTGAAGGCATTGGCCGCCGGTTAGGTTTTCCTACTGCTAATTTGCGGCTGAATTTTGTACCGGTATGCTCCGGTATTTTTGCTGGTGATACGGTTATTGACGGCGTCCGCTATCCGGCGGCGGTTAGCATCGGCAACAATCCGACAGTGCAAAATAGCTCACTGGTTCGCGCCGAAGCACATGTGCTTGATTTTGATGGTAATCTTTATCGTCGTCGACTCACCGTGCAACTGTTTGAAAAACTGCGTGATGAGGAAAAATATAATAATCTAGAGCAATTGCGCGCAGCGATTGCCGATGATGTAAAAACCGTGCGGCAGCGGTTTGACCACCGCACAAAAGCAGGCTATTAGATTGATTAAATAATGAGAATGGCCGCCGCAGCTCTGCCGTCGCCGTGCAACACTTGATAAGTACGACAGGCGGCAGATAGCGACATAACTTCCAGTGCCATACCCTGTTTGGCAAATGGAATTAGCCATTCACGTCGCATAGACGTTGATTGAGTGCATCCACCAAGCAAAAATAACTCCACTGCACCGCTCAAGCAGATAGCGTTTTGCAAATGACTTTCGCTAAGCAATTCAATATTGTTTGGTAAATCGGCATTAACAATACCGTTTGGCGTAAGCAGTAAACTATTTTTATAAGATACACCATCAATAACTACAAAATTATCTCCGCAAGCGTTGATAGCATGCGTAAGTGGCGTTTCATTAGGCTGTATTTTCATATGATAAAAGGCTTTGGAGCAATATTGATATTCTAGTCGGATATAATAACAAGCTTTCATTAAATTTGTAATGCTTACTTCTTTCTTCGCACCAGCTTCCCAACCACCACTTGGAATCGTTATTGTCGGCGCCGGAACGGTTGGCGGCAGCGTACTTGACGTATTGCGTGAAAACGCTCAAACCATTAGCGCGCGCAGCGGGCGAAATATTGTGGTGCGTGCCGTCGTTGTACGTAACATAGAAAAAGCTCGAACCCGCCTACACCCTGATATGGCAGGATTACTAACCGATGATTGGCAGGCGGCAGTGCAACGACCAGACGCCGAAGTGCTTTTAGAATTGATGGGAGGAGAAAGTACTGCAAAAGAATGTATTCAAGCGGCACTGACCGCTGGCAAGTCGGTGGTAACCGCTAACAAAGCGCTTTTGGCAACGTGCGGGGATGTCATTTTTGACGCTGCTCACGCTGCTGGCAAACCAGTGGCATACGAAGCAGCCGTCGCCGGTTGTATTCCAATTATTAAAACGCTGAGGGAGGCACTAGCCGGCGATACGGTACACGAAGTGGCCGGCATTATCAATGGCACTTCTAATTACATTCTCACCGCCATGGAAAAAGACGGTGTAACCTTTGCCGATGCGCTGGAAGCAACGCAAAAAATGGGTTATGCCGAGTCTGACCCTTCTTTAGATATTGACGGCGGGGATGCAGCGCACAAAATTTTACTTATCGCACGACTGGCATTTGGGGCTCATGCGACTATGAATGATGTTCCCGTTGTTGGTGTGCGAGACTTTAAATTACGAGACATTCGTTATGCAGCACAATTTGGTTTTTGTGTGAAATTGTTGGCACAGGCCGTGCGCCGTGACAACGGTATTGAATTATCAGTACAGCCAACTTTAGTGCCATGTACTCATCCTATCGCTTCTGTAGATGGAGCAATGAATGCCATTTTAGTACGCTCTGCCTATGCTGGCGAAACCCTATATTACGGTGCTGGCGCTGGTGCGTTTCCGACCGCCGCCGCCGTAGTAGCCGATGTGATTGATATCGCGCGCGGCAATGGTGCCTTGGCGCAACATGGTAATGGCACACCATTACCGTCGCTCATTCCGGCGGATGATTGTAGTGCACCGCACTTTTTGCGTTTGCGAGTATTAGATATGCCCGGTGTGCTAGCGAATATTGCCAGCGCGTTGGCACAACAAAATATCTCCATTGAAGCTATTCATCAAAATGAATCTGCGCCCGGACAAGAAGTAGATATTATTATGCTAGTACATGAAGCATCGCGCGGAAAAATATTTTCCGGTATAAAACAAATTGAAAATCAATCCACCACTGTCGGCGCTGTAGTGACTATGCCAATCAAACGTTTTTTATGAGTGGTCTTATTGCCACCTATCGCAACCGTTTGCCACTAGCCGCTGATGCACCGCCACTTTCGCTTGGAGAGGGAAACACGCCGTTGGTGGAATTAGTCAATATCTTATTGCCCGAAAGCGTGCGTCTTTGGGTAAAAATAGAAGGCGCGAATCCTACTGCCTCATTCAAAGACCGCGGTATGGCAGTTGCCATCGCCGCTGCGGTGGAACAAGGAGCGCGCTGCGTGATTTGCGCCTCTACCGGTAATACATCGGCTTCCGCTGCTGCTTATGCCGCGCGCGCTAAATTACCCTGCATTGTATTAATTCCAGCGGGCAAAGTAGCTGCCGGAAAAATCTCCCAAGCGGTGGCACATGGCGCAGAAATTGTACAAATCAGCGGCAATTTTGATGATGCGATGACGGTGGTTAAAAACTTTTCTGATAGCGGCGAAGTGGCAGTAGTTAATTCCATTAACCCCATGCGTTTGCAAGGACAAAAAACTGCTGCTTTTGAAATTATCACTGATTTACCGGGTGTTCCTGATTATCATGCATTGCCAGTTGGTAATGCGGGCAACATCACTGCGCACTGGCTTGGTTACAGTGAAGCGGCAGGAAAAGGTACGGCTGCTTGCACATTTTGTCGCGGTGAGTGTCGTTTTACCGACATGCCAGTGGCAAAACAACGCCCAACGATGTTAGGCTACCAGGCAGAAAATGCTGCACCCTTTTTGAATGGTAATCCGGTGCTCAACCCGGAAACCGTTGCCACTGCGATTCGTATTGGTAATCCTCAATCTTATGAAGTCGCCAAATTGGTACTGACCGAATCTGGCGGTTGGGTTGGCGCTGTGAGTGATGCTCAAATTTTACAAACGCAAAAATTATTGGCGTCACAAGAAGGCGTGTTTTGCGAACCGGCATCAGCAGCCAGCGTTGCTGGCGTGTTGGCGGATTTAAAATCTGAAAAGTTACGCGGACCCGCACGCATCGTTTGCACCCTAACCGGCCACGGACTAAAAAACCCAGAAATTTTTGGCGCGCCAGATACACGCGTTGTCGCTGCTGAAGTAGACGCCATACGAAAGTTAATTTACTCAACCATTCAGCAACGCCAGTGAACCATAATTGGATTGTTTTAGTGCGAGCTGCGCAAAGCCCGTTTTTTTCATTTGCTATTGCGTTGTTATTTTTAGCTGTCGTTGTGATTTTCAATTCACAACCGGCATCAATTGATGTAGAAGAAAAAGCGGAAACGAAGTTAACACAAAATGATGACATTACTGTCACGCCGCCAACCACTACCGCACTGGTAGAGCCGAGTGTTATTGCGCCTGCACCCACACCAGAAATCGTTGTACCGTGGCAGGAATACAAAATTCGCCGCGGTGACACGATGGGTGAAATTTTGCAAAAAATCGGCATCGATGACGAATCGCGCGTTTTTTTTCTATCGCAAAAATTAAAAAGTTATCAGCGTTTGCGTGTCGGTCGGTCACTTAAATATAAAAGCGATACGACAGGACGTTTGTTAGCACTGCTATACAAAACATCTCCTGATTATTATTTAATTGCGGAACGCGGCGACGACGGAGTCTGGCAAGTAGAAGAAAAGCCGCCGCAAATAACAATCAACAAGAAACTAAAAGGTGGACGTATTGAATCCTCTTTGTTTGCTGCAGCTGATCGTGCCGGAGTCGCCGATGCTGCCATTGATTTGCTTATCGAAGGGCTGGAATCACAGGTGGATTTTTATCGTGATGCACGGGGCGGCGATACTTTTCGCGTCATTTATGAAGAAAAACATGACGAGGATGGTGATTTTGTTGGCGTGAGTAATCTGCTGGCTTTTGAATATGTGAACTTGCGTAATCCCAACAAACCGCGAGTAGTTCGTGGCGCTTGGAATGCTGATGAGCGTGGCTATTTTTCCCCTGACGGCGAGAGCTTGCGCGGAGCATTTTTACGCGCGCCGTTAAAATTTCGCCGCATTAGCTCAAAATTTACCAATCGACGCTACCATCCGGTACTCAAACGCTGGCGTGCTCATCGTGGTGTAGATTACGCTGCACGCACCGGCACACCGATACGCAGCACTGCAGACGGCACAATTGTCAAAGTGGCAACCGAGCGCGGTTATGGCAAAGTGATAATGATTAAACATTTCAATATTTATACAACGGTGTACGGACACATGAGCCGTTTTGCCAAAGGTATGCGCAAAGGTCGAAAAGTAGCGCAAGGAGAGATTATTGGTTACGTTGGTCAGACTGGGCTTTCCACTGGACCGCATTTACATTATGAATTTCGAGTGCACGGCAAACACAAAGACCCACTGTCTACGGCTATTCCTCGTCGGCGTCCACCTCTTGAAGGAAAGGCACTCACTCATTTTCAAAATGCCTCCGCACAACTATTTGCTGAACTAAAAACAATTACTCCGTGAAGAATGCTTATTATGTCGGTGTAATGACCGGTACTAGCTTGGATGCTGCCGATGCCGTCTTAGTAGATTTTGATAACGGTAGTTGCCGCATTATCGCTGATGCTCAAGTTCTTATTCCGCTCAAACAGGCCGATGAATGGCGGCAATTGGCAACCGATGACGCTACGTTGGCACAAGCACTTACTGCTGCTAACGCCGTAGCAAAATTATGTGCCAAAGCGGTGGCGGCGTTGGGCGCGCCGCCGGACAATATCGTTGCCATTGGTTGTCACGGTCAGACGGTACTGCATCGTCCGGCACACGGATGGAGTGCACAACTACTTAACGGTGCCTTGTTGGCAGAATTGTGTGGTGCAGATGTGGTGTGTGATTTTCGTTCTCGCGACATTGCTGCTGGCGGGCAAGGTGCACCTTTAGCGCCGCTGTTTCACCGCGCTGCCTTTGCTACTTATAAACCTTGCGCCATTATCAATCTGGGTGGCATTGCCAACATTAGCGTGCTGGATACAGACGGCGGCGTGCGAGGCTGGGATACGGGACCAGCTAATATGCTCATGGATGCTTGGTATCGGCGGCATCAAAGTGGGCAATTTGATTTTGATGGTAGCTGGGCGACAAGTGGTACTATCGTGCCATCACTGCTACAAACGCTACTGGAGCATCCTTTTTTAGCCCTTTCTTCACCAAAGAGTTGCGGGCGAGAAGAATTTGATTTGCGCCATTTTGAAAATGAATTGGCGCATCATCGCCCAGAAGACGCGCAAGCAACATTACTAGAATGGAGTGCCCAAACAGTTACCATCGCTGTGCGCGATAGCAATGTGCCAGTGGTATTTTTATGTGGCGGTGGCGCACACAACACAGCATTGACAAACCGATTAAAAACGCTGCTGCCTGATTGCAATGTGCAATTAAGCAATGCAGCTGGACTACCGGCAGAACGAGTTGAGGCGACAGCATTTGCGTGGTTTGCTAAACAATTTATTGAAGGCAAAGCGTTGGATATTTCGTCCATTACCGGCGCACGCGGGGCGCGAATATTGGGCGCGCATTATCCGCGGTAATTATTGATTAGACCGTTTCTATTTGATTTGCAACAGCAATAAACCTAGCAAGGTGAAATTGTTTTTTAACTTTTTCTGACGAACGTTATAAACGTCATAATTTTTTTGCGCTCTTGTCATGTGCCGCCTAAATTTATTAGTCATGAAAAATCATAATACGCGAGATTCTACGATTTCGTTTTTTTAAATCTGTGCGCACTTTTGCAGTTTATGCTTTGTTCCTCATTTGGCGTAAAATTTTTTTATGGCTGTAAAAATTCTTCTTCTTGTCGCTTGTGCAATTGCGGTGTGGATGTTTACGCGTCCGCGCTTACGTCAACGCGCTAAGGAAACGCCTTTAGTACGCTGCACTTATTGTGGTGTCTACCATCCTCGCGATGATTCTTGTAGTTGTAAAAAATCATGACGTATTACCAACGACATATTTTTGTTTGCGAGAATCGGCGCGACAGTGGAGCTGCCTGTTGTGCACTCCAGCCGCAAGCGCCGGCAGCATTAAAACTATTGCGCAAAATTCTTAAAGAACGAGGCGCTTTAGGCTCTGGAAAAATTCGCATTAACCGTGCCGGCTGTATGAATCGTTGTGAGTACGGACCAGTGCTCGTAGTGTATCCGGAAAGCGTATGGTATCGTTATGACACCGAAGCGGATTTGCAAGAAATTGCCATTTCCCATTTGCTTGGTGACGTTCCCGTAGAACGACTGCGATTGAAGTAATTACTTGCCTTCGTTGCTAAAGATACGTTAATCACCTTTCACGATTTTTGGAAACGCCAAAGATCGATCCCGCGCTTTTTGTGCAACTCGCGCCCCAATGCGAGCTGCAATGTTGCGATAACGGCGGCTGATGTCACTATCGGGCTCGTTCACTACGCTAGGGCATCCTGAGTCGGCAGCAATGCGAATAGACGGATCAAGCGGAAGTCCTCCCAAAAAATCCACATCGTATTTTTCACATAATTTTGCTGCGCCGCCGGTGCCAAAAATAGATGCTTCGTGGCCGCATTGTGGACAACAGTACATACTCATGTTTTCCACCACGCCTAGTACAGGAATGCTAACTTTGTTAAACATCACTAATCCTTTTTGTGCATCTGAAACGGCAATTTCCTGTGGTGTAGTTACTACTACCGCACCGGTTACGGGAGCCTTTTGTGCTGTGGTCAGCTGAATATCGCCAGTACCCGGCGGCATATCCAACACTAAATAATCCAAATCATTCCAATGTGTTTCTCGTAACAGCTGCGTAAGCGCTCGCGTGGCGATAGGACCACGCCACACCATAGGCTGATCTTCATCCACCATAAAACCAATGGACATCACATCCATGCCATAGGCGTGCAGTGGCTCAATACCTCCTTTTTCGCCACCCTGCGGACGTTTATTCAGACCCAACATCAAAGGTAGCGAAGGACCGTAAATATCAGCGTCTAATACGCCTATGCGCGCGCCTTCATGAGCCAGTGCTAACGCCAAATTAACAGCAGTAGCAGACTTTCCAACACCGCCCTTTGCCGAACTTACAACAATAATATTTTTTACTCCGGACACTCGTTCCACACCGCCTTGCACTACATGCGGATGGATATTGATGGTCATTTTTACTTCCACCTTGGACAAACCTGCACCACGCAACTGAGATTTGATTTCTGTTGCTGTTTCTTCAAAAGCACTGTTAGCCGGATATGGGTAGTGCAAGCTAACATGTGCGCCACCGTCTACAAGACTCGCTTCGTGAACTAAGCCGGCGTCAATCAGATTTTTGTTTAAATGCGGGTCAATAATTTTCCCGAGAGAATCTTTAAATATGCGTTCCATTTCCGTATTGTAATATGCGAAACGACGTGTTGTTTTTACTTATTCGTTATGGCGTTGAATAGCGAATATGCGGTATAATTGCGCTTTTCAAAAGGCTTAAACTATCACATGAATGCAGAAGATATCGCTTCAACATCTGGAAAAATCAACGATTTGCGTTTGCATGACAAAGATGTCGGTTCGTCCCAAGTGCAAATCGCTCGCCTTACTGCTCGCATAATGCACTTAACCGGTCACTTAGCAAATCACAAAAAAGACAACCACACTCGTCGCGGCTTAATGGCAATGATTTCTCGCCGCCGCCGCTTAACCGCTTACCTCAAGCGTAACGCTCCCGACGTTCATAGTAAGACACTGGCAGCCCTTGGTCTGCGTAAATAAACTTTCTACTGCAACACTTCACGCATCAGCACGGTTGCAATTCTTCTGATACGCGCTTTTAAATTAATATTAATCTAGCAAAGGAATTTCGAACATGACTCTTTATAAAAAAACCTTTATGCTGGGCGACACGGAAGCCACAATGGAATTTGGCGAAATTGGTCGTCAAGCGGGAGCCACCGTTATCGTTAGCATGAATGACACAGTTGTTATGGTTGCCGCTACTGGTAGCCGAGAAGCTATGCCCAATGCTGGATTTTTACCGCTAACAGTTGATTATCAAGAGAAATATTATGCCGCAGGTCGTATTCCTGGCGGTTTTTTGCGCCGTGAGGGGCGTCCATCAGAAAAAGAAGTCCTCACCAGTCGCCTGATAGACCGTTCCATCCGACCATTGTTTCCAGATTTTTTCTATCACGAAACACAAGTAATAGCCAACGTATTGTCTTACAATCCTGAAGTCAATTCCGATATTCTCGCCATGATTGGTACTTCTGCAGCGTTGCGATTGTCTGGAATCCCTTTTAACGGTCCCATCGGAGCCGTCCGCGTTGGTTTTTCCAATAACGCTCCCATAATTAATCCGACACAAAGCCAAATAGAAAATTCAGAATTAGATTTGGTAGTCGCCGGCAGCCGTCAAGGTGTGTTAATGGTGGAATCCGAAGCCAAACAATTATCTGAAGCCGTCATGTTAAATGCGATCATGCAGGGACACAGCGCCATACAAGCCTCCATTGACGCTATTGAACATTTGGCTCAAGAAGCCGGAAAACCCGCGTGGGATTGGCAAGCTCCCGCACTCAATGATGAACAAAAAAACTCGTTGCGAACGGCTACCAATCAAGCTTTTGATGATGCTTATAACATTACCGAAAAGCAAGCGCGCAGCAATCGATTGGCGGAAATTCGTAAAAGCGGCACTGAGGCAGTATTGACCGAAAGTTCCACTCCGCTGGAAGGGAATTTGGTTAATTCAGAGTTAAAGAAAATTGAAGCTAGCATAGTGCGCGAACGCATTTTGTCTGGTCAGCCGCGCATTGACGGTCGTGGCACTCGCACAGTACGCCCTATTGCTATTCGCTTAGGTGTATTGCCGCGCACACACGGCTCAGCGCTGTTTACCCGTGGCGAAACGCAAGCATTGGTCGTCACTACCTTGGGTTCTACTCGTGATGAGCAAAAAATAGATGCACTGCAAGGCGAGCAGTTTGATTCCTTTATGATGCACTACAACATGCCTCCTTATGCCACTGGAGAAACCGGCCGCAATATCGGTCCCAAGCGTCGCGAAGTCGGTCATGGACGCCTTGCCAAACGCGGATTAGCAGCGGTTATGCCGTCAAAGGAAGATTTTGAATTTCCCCTGCGTGTGGTGTCAGAAATTACTGAATCCAACGGCTCCAGTTCTATGGCGTCGGTATGCGGCGGCTCATTGTCGATGATGGACGCAAGTGTGCCACTATCAGCACATGTTTCCGGTATTGCCATGGGATTAATCAAAGAAAATGATCGTTTTGCTGTACTTACCGACATTCTCGGTGACGAAGATCACTTGGGTGATATGGATTTCAAAGTTGCAGGTACTCGCAAGGGTGTGACGGCGCTACAGATGGATATAAAAATTGACAGCATCAATGAGCAAATCATGCAGGCAGCTTTAGAGCAGGCCAATGAAGGACGGTTGCATATTTTAGGATTGATGGAAGAAGCGCTGCCAGGTCCACGCGAAGACGCTTCGCCATATGCGCCGCGCATGCTCAAAGTCAAAATACCAAAAAATAAAATTCGCGATGTTATCGGCAAAGGTGGCTCGGTTATTCGTAATTTGACAGAAACCACAGAAACGCGCATTGATGTTAATGATGACGGTATGGTGACGATTTCCGGACGCAATTTAGAAGTGTGCGAAAACGCCAAAGAGCAGATTGAAAACCTTACCAAAGACGTAGAAATTGGTGCTATTTACGACGGGAAAGTAGAAAACATTCTGGAAAACGTAGGTGCTGTAGTTAGCATCCTGCCTGGTCGTGATGGTCTGTTGCACATTTCGCAAATTTCCAATGATCGCATTAATAAAGTGTCTGATGTGCTTAGTCTCAACCAAAGTGTCCGTGTTAAAGTTCTACGTGCCGATGACGGCCGAGTGCGCTTTACCATGCTTAACTTGGATGAGGCACCGCCGGTCTCAAAAGAACAAGACGCCGAATAATTTTTTGCAGGTTAAAGAAGGGCGGCTATAAGTAGTCGCCCTTTTTACGTTAATTATTCTAACCAGCGTTAGGAACCCTCGCCTACTACAATTTACCGATGATATAATTTTTAGTTTGATTAAATACTATGCAACGCTTTAATACGATTACTTCGGTGACAGTGCCTTTGGACTATCCTAATGTAGACACTGACCAAATTATTCCCAAACAATTTCTACGCTCTATCAAGCGTAGCGGTTTTGGACCGTATTTATTTGACGAATGGCGCTATCTAGACCGTGGTGAGCTCGGTATGGACTGCTCTAGTCGTCCCAAAAATCCCGATTTCATTCTCAACGACTCGCGCTACGTCGGTGCGAAAATTTTGCTGACGCGCGATAATTTTGGCTGTGGTTCATCACGTGAGCATGCAGTGTGGGCACTTATGGACGCAGGCTTTTGTGCCGTTATAGGACCGAGTTTTGGCGATATTTTTTCTGGTAACGCCGTAAAGAATGGATTATTAACGGTAGTTTTACCTGATGATGATATGGAACTGCTATTCGCTAGTGCCGGAGAATCAGTCACTATTGATTTAGCAACACAAACTGTTACCGCTAACAATAACGTTTATCGTTTTAATATCACAAATGACGACAAAAAACGCTTGCTCAATGGCTTAGATGACATTGCTATCACGTTGCAGCATGCTGATGCCATCCGTGATTATGAAAGTCAGCGTTATACCGAAGAACCTTGGCTTACTCTGGGTAGCAAACAATTACCATGAATAAGCGTCTTCTTTTATTGCCCGGTGATGGTATTGGTCCCGAAGTTATTGCGCAAGCGGAAAAAGTATTGCGCACATTGGTCACTGCCGGCGATTTGCCGTGCATTGATATCACCACAGGACTCATCGGTGGTTGTGCTATTGACATGCATGGCACTCCCCTACCCGATGACACCTTGGCGATGGCACAACATGCCGATGCGGTGCTGCTTGGTGCAGTAGGTGCACCGCAATATGACAATCTCCCCAATGACAAAAAACCAGAATTGGGTCTGCTCAGTTTACGCCAAGCTATGGGTGTTTTCGCCAATTTGCGCCCCGCTATCTGCCATTCGGCATTAGTGCATTCATCCTCTCTCAAACCCGACCTAGTGGCAGGACTTGACATTCTTATTGTCCGCGAGCTTATCGGCGGCATTTATTTTGGACAGCCACGCGGCATTATCGAAGAAAACGGCGAACGTGTCGGTATTAATACCATGCGCTATGCTGAACACGAAATCATCCGCTTGGGTCGCGCAGCTTTTGCAGCAGCACGGCGGCGGCAAGGGCGTCTATGCTCAGTAGAAAAAGCTAATGTGTTAGAAGTCGGCATGTTATGGCGCGATGTGATGACAGTACTAGGGCGTGATGAATTTCCCGATATAGAACTGTCCCACATGTACGCCGACAACGCCGCTATGCAACTGGTGCGTGCACCCAAACAATTTGACGTTATCGCCACCGGCAATCTTTTCGGTGATGTGCTCTCAGATGCAGCAGCAATGTTAACTGGTTCTATTGGCATGCTACCATCAGCTTCTTTAGATGACAAAGGGCGCGGCCTGTACGAGCCGGTACACGGCTCTGCTCCAGATATTGCCGGACAAGACAAAGCCAATCCACTAGCTGCGATATTATCTGTGGAAATGATGCTACGCTATTCGCTCAACGCATCAGTCGCTGCCGACAAAGTTTCCGCAGCAGTACGACAAACACTCAACGACAACTACCGTACGGCAGATATTGCTGGCGACGGTGACAGCATTATCGGCTGCGCCGCCATGGGACAGAAAGTGCTAGATTATTTATGAGCGCTATGACAACAACTGACACTCCTACTTTTGACATTGCCGTTGTCGGTGCTACCGGCACGGTGGGCGAACAAATGCTTGCCATTTTAGAAGAACGAAATTTTCCAGTGCGCACACTATATGCATTGGCCTCCGAACGCTCTGTCGCTAAAACAGTATCTTTTGGCAATAAAACGTTAACAGTTCAAGATTTGGCAAAATTTGATTTTTCACAAGTGCAAATTGCGCTGTTTTCTGCCGGCGGCAGTGTTAGTGCCGAACATGCTCCCCGTGCAGCTGCTTGCGACTGCGTGGTGATAGACAATTCATCCCACTTTCGCCGCGATGAAGGCATACCGTTGGTGGTTGCTGAAGTTAATCCAGAACAGGTAGATGATTATTGCTCCCGCAACATTATTGCTAACCCCAACTGTTCCACCATGCAAATGTTGGTAGCGTTAAAACCTTTGTATGATGCCGTCGGTATCACACGTATTAATGTTGCAACTTATCAAGCGGTATCAGGCGCTGGTGCTCGAGCTATAGATGAACTTGCGCAGCAGACAGCTGCACGGCTGGCAGGCAATAATATAGAACCTTCAATTTTTACCGCTCCCATTGCTTTCAACGTTATTCCCCACATAGATTCTTTTCAAGAAAACGGTTACACTCGTGAAGAAATGAAAATGGTGTGGGAGACAAAAAAAATTTTAGCAGATGACACCATACAGGTTAATCCGACAGCAGTGCGTGTGCCGGTGTTTTATGGTCACGCCGAAGCGGTACACATTGAAACGCTTGAAAAACTTGATGCCCAACAGGCACGAATGCTTTTGGCGGATGCGCCCGGAGTATGCGTGATTGATGAACATATAGCAGGCGGTTATCCAACGCCACAGCAACACGCTGCCGGCAATAATGAAGTTTTTGTTGGCCGTATTCGCGAAGACATTTCACATCCAAAAGGATTGAACCTGTGGGTTGTCAGCGATAATGTCCGCAAAGGCGCGGCACTTAATGCGGTGCAAATAGCGGAAATATTGGCTTTAAAACTTCTTGCTAATACAACATTTTAATAATATCGCTGGGATTACAATTCCCAACGCAAGACAAATGAGCTGGCAGTATTTTTGTTAACACCCGCCTGCGTATGCTCAATTCCCAACCCCATGAATAAATTTTTGCGCAACGAAAAAGCATAACCCAAAGCATATGTCATTGCTCGTAGTGCTGACAAGTCCACCTGCACTTCTTCAATTTCGTAGTCTGTATTTAACTCGCATTATAAATTTTCTACCAGCACAGCATCTGTGGCATAAGAATGCTATGCTTGCACCGTTCCTTCTATTTGAACCATGATAGCTGCCGAGACATTCACTAACCCATGGCCATACACATCCACGACGGCTACCGTTATTCCTTGTCCATAGTAGCCGTACTCATAAGCCGTTTCTGCGTGGATGTTATCCAATTGACTGGCATGTTTTTCATTTAACTCTGCAAGTTATTCTCGCATCTAACTCTTTATGGTTGTATTGGTAAAGTAAAGAGGCTATTAGTGACTGAAAAATTACCCTAAAACCGCGTTTTAAAAGTTTTTGCTAATTTTTTAGCCCTACTTTATAGCGACAAGCGACATAATTTACCCCCCCTTTTTTTCCATAAAGGTCAATACATGTGCTGACCACCGTTGGCGGCAATGTTTGCTCCAGTAATAAAAGCAGCATTTTCTGACGCCAAAAAGCTCACCACGCTAGCAATTTCTTCCGGTGTGCCAAATCGCCCTACCGGTATTTGTGCGCGAATTTTCTCACGCACTTCTTCAGCAATATTGTTGACCATGTCGGTGCCGATATAACCCGGCGAAATCGTGTTAATCGTTACTCCTTTGCTCACTACTTCCTGCGCCAATGCCTTAGTAAAACCGTGCATTCCGGCTTTTGCCGCTGAATAATTGGTTTGTCCAAATTGTCCTTTTTGCGCGTTCACTGATGAAATATTGACAACCCGCCCAAAACCACGATTAGCCATGTCTGGAACAAATTGTCGGCTAACATAAAAAACACTGCTCAAGTTAGTCACAATAACTTCGTCCCACATTTCCGCCGTCATCTTGCGAAATGTCGCATCGCGAGTAATGCCTCCGTTGTTAACTAAAATGTCTACACCACCCAAGTCCGCTTCCACCGCCTCTTTCAGTTTTGCACACGACTCCCATTGGCTGATATCGCAAAAGTAACCGTGAAAGCTATCAAACCCGTCAGCTTTTTGTTTTTCAAGCCATGACTGCAGCCGCACCCCGTTGTGAATATACGTTGCCGCTACCGTATAGCCATCGCAATGTAATTGCCGGCAAATCGCCGTGCCAATGCCTCCCAAACCACCGGTAACTAATGCTGTTTTTGCCATTGTGTAACTCCTTTTTAGTTGCGTCCAACGGTCAAGGCAATGCCCATGCCGCCACCAATACATAATGACGCCAAGCCTTTTTTGGCATCGCGCCGAATCATTTCGTGTAATAAACTTACCAACACTCGCGCACCCGAGGCACCAATGGGATGCCCCAGCGCTATAGCCCCACCATTCACATTAATTTTGCTTTCGTCCCATCCCATTTCACGATTAACAGCGATAGCTTGAGCAGCAAACGCTTCATTGACTTCAAGCAAATCTAAATCATCAGTACTCCAGCCTGATTTTTTCAGACATTTATTTGATGCCGGCGCCGGCCCCATTCCCATAACGGATGGATCCACCCCGCAACTCGCTGCCGAGTGAAATACTGCCAATGGCTGAATACCGCGCGCTGCCGCCGTCTCGGCATCCATCAGCACCACCGCTGCCGCACCATCATTAATACCAGAAGCATTGCCTGCCGTTACTGTTCCGTCTTTACGAAACGCTGGACGTAGCCCAGCCAACATTTCTGCCGAAGCGTCATAACGAATATATTCATCTTGATTAACTGTCAAGGGCGGTTTTTTGCGCTGAGGTACTTCTACAGTAGCAATTTCACTTTCAAAGCGCCCTGCCTGTTGCGCCGCCGCCGCTTTTTGTTGAGATGCCAGAGCAAAAGCATCCTGCTCTTCGCGGCTGATATCATATTTTTCTGCAACATTTTCGGCAGTAATGCCCATGTGATAATTGTTAAAAACGTCTGTTAAACCATCATTAACCATACTATCTATGAGGGCACCGTTACCAAGCCGCAAACCCAACCGCGAACCATTGAGTATATGCGGGCTGGCACTCATATTTTCTTGTCCTCCGGCAACGACCGTAGTCGCATCACCAGCGATAATCGCTTGCGCAGCCAAGTGCACGGCACGCAAACCGCTACCGCAAACATGATTAATTGTCATCGCCGGCGTTTCCTTTGGAATGCCTGCTAACATGGCCGCCTGTCGTGCCGGATTTTGACCAACGCCAGCAGTTAGCACTTGCCCCATAATGACATCATCTACTTCTGCCATTTCCACGCCGGCGCGCTGCAATGCCTCGGCAATAACTACGCTCCCAAGTTGTGCTGCCGAAGTAGATGCTAAACCGCCACCAAATTTACCTATAGCCGTGCGGCAAGCTGCAATAATTACAACATCTTTCATGATTTGCTCCTTTATTCTTTCGCTTCAACTTGTGATGTGACAATATCAGGACGTGGTACTGACACATAAGTGCCGGGGGCATCTTCAATGGGCGAATAACGCACATTGCCGACTCGTTTCGGTGCCGCCTTCTTTTTACCACTTTGTCGTGCCAGCCATCCGATCCAATCGTTCCACCAACCGCCCTCTTGCTGTTTGGCCGTCGCCTGCCATTGAGCAACGTTTTTAGGCAACACTCCGGCGGCGCTTGTTTGGTGCCATCCTTTATTCTTGTCTGGTGGATTAATAATGCCAGCAATATGGCCGCTAGCCGCAAGTACAAAACGCGCTTTACTACCTTTGCCTCCTAATAGTCGAGCACTTTCATAAGCAGTGCGCCACGGTACAATATGGTCTTTTTCACAGGAAACTGCATACAACGGCAAATGAGACAACGTCAATAGTCGCACTGGAACATTACACATTGTTGCTTTATCTTTAGCAATGCGGTTTTCTAGATAAGTATCACGCAAATAGCTGGAAAACATTGGTCCTGGAAGATTAGTTGAATCAGCATTCCAAAATAGCAAATCAAATGCTTGTGGTTTTTTGCCTAGATAATAATTGTCAATAAAATAAGGCCAAATCAAGTCGTTTGGGCGTAGTGCGGCAAAACCACGCGCTAAATTGCGTCCATCCAGCACTCCGCCATCAGCAAAACGCTGTTCATAATCGCCTACCATTTCCTTATCTACAAACAACCCGATTTCGCCAGCATCGGAAAAATCCAGCATCGTTGCCAATAAAGTAAGAGATTGCGCTGGGGACTCGTCTGATTTTGCCAGCACGGCCAAAGCACAAGCTAATAACGTTCCGCCAATACAAAAACCTAACGTATTAATTTTCTCTCCCTTACACACAGCACTCACAATGTCCAACGCCGCCATGACCCCTTCGCGCAAGTAAAAATCCCAATCAAAATTACGCTGCTTTTGGCCAGCGTTTACCCAAGACACTAAAAATACTCGATGCCCAGCAGCAATGGCGTGGCGCACAAAAGAGTTTTTCTGCTGTAAATCTAAAATGTAATATTTGTTAATACACGGCGGCACGATAAGCAACGGTCGGCAGTACACCTGCGCTGTTTGTGGAGCGTATTCAATCAACTGCATAACATCGTTTTGAGCGATTACTTTACCGGGCGTACAAGCAATGTTGCCACCGATAACGAACGATTCACGATCAGTGTTGCTTATCGTCCCATTTTGCGCGTCACTCATCAAATTTTGCATGCCTGTGACAAAATTTTCGCCGCCCGTTTGCATCGCCTCTTCCATCACCGTAGGATTAGTTGCCGGAAAATTAGACGGCGACATGGCGTCCACATACTGACCGATAGAAAAGCGTAATAACTTTTTGTCGCTTTCAGGCAAATTTACTTTTTCCACTACTTCGCGTACAGCCTCGCTGTTAAGTAAGTAATTTTGCATTAACATGGAAAAAAACGGATTTTCTCGCCACTGCTTATCGCTAAAACGCCGATCGCCCTTAGATGGCGACACAATCTCTTCTTTTTCTTCGTTTTTTGCACCTAGACTGGAAGTAACTTCTAGTTGCTTGCGCTGCACTTCAGTACAAATATTAATCCACAAATCAGGTTGTTGCGTCAACGCTTGCAAAAATCGCTGCCACGTAGCCGCCATTTTCTTGCCTCCCGGTATGACCGAGGATTCGGATAAAATATTTTTATGTTCCGTCATCTCTACGATGACTATGATTATACATTATTTTTGCGGCGCACAATTGATGCTTTTTTCAGCGCATTGTCACTGCACCGCAAAAAATCAGTATTTTAGATCAAACAAATTTCTTATATTTATCCAAGTGACGCACTGGATGCTTGAGAGCGTCACGCCGAAATGGATCACCCAATTCACGTGAACACATCATTTCCAATATCGTGGTTTTGCCTTGTTTTTGTGCATCGCAAGCTTTTTCCAGCGCTTCTCCCACTTGATCAACATTATCAACACGCACAGCTTCCGCACCCATCGCCTTGGCAATTGCCGAAAAATCAGTTGTATTTGGTGTATCTAAATTGACTCCCAAGAAACGATTGCCGTAAAAGTCCACTTGATTTTTCTTTTCAGCTCCCCATTGGCGATTATTGAATACCACCGCAGTAACTGGAATATTTTCGCGCACGCAAGTTAAAATTTCACCAAAGCTCATACCCCAAGCACCATCTCCCACATAGGCTACTGCAGGACGGTCCGGAGCAGCTAATTTAGCACCAATAATGGTTGGAAATGCATAGCCGCAGTTACCGAAACTCATAGCGGCAAAAAAGCTATTCGGTTGACGGAAACGCAGATAACTGTTGGAAACTGAGCAAATATTGCCAATATCAGTTGATACCATGGCGTTATCCGGCAATGCTTTTTCCAGCTCTCGCAGCATTTGGCGCGGGTGCATGCCACCACCGTCTTCGGTGTTCATCACTTGCACGCTCCAATCGTCTTTTTCGTGAGCCCAATCATCCAGTTCAGATTCCCATGTAGCTTTTTCTGATTTGATAGTTGCCAAACGCGAATCGCGGTTTTGGTCCACGGGCAAATTTTCCATACCCTGCAAGCGGGACAATATAGCCAACGCAGCTGCTTTGGCATCGCCACAAACGCCAACAGAAATCGGACGCGTCAAACCAATCATGCGGTGGTCAGCATCAATCTGAATAATCTTGGCATCTTTTGGCCAATAATCAATGCCATACTGTGGCAATGTGCCAAATGGTCCTAAGCGAGACCCCAAAGCTAAAACTACATCAGCTTGCGCCAGTAATTTCATTCCTGCCTTGGATCCTTGATAACCTAATGATCCAGCCCACAGCGGATGGTCACAAGGAAATGAATCGTTGTGTAAGTAGCTGTTAACAACGGCACAATTGAGTTGCTCCGCCAACGCTTTGCAAGCCTCTACGCCATTTGAGAAAATTACACCACCACCGGAAACAATAACCGGAAACCGCGCACCTGCTAATAATGCTGCTGCTTCATCTAAACTTTTTTTACTCCCTGCCCCTAGTGTGACATCACGCGGCGTAGGAATGGTGTAATCGGCCTCTCCGTAAAAGTGGTCGCGTGGAATATTGAGTTGTGTTGGGCCTCGCTCAGCTGTAGCGTATTCAAAACAACGCCCAGTGATTTCAGCCATGCGTTCCAAGCGAGCAACGTGTCCTTGAAATTTAGTAATTTTGGAAAATATTGGCAATTGCTCGGTTTCCTGAAAACCACCCAATCCCAAGCCCATACTACCGGTTTCCGGGGTAATGGCAACAACTGGAGTGTGTGCCCAATAGGCTGCGGCGATAGCGGTAACAAAATTGGTAATACCAGGACCGTTTTGTGCGATGCAAACACCATGCTTGCCGCTGGCGCGGGCATAGCCGTCCGCCATGTGTGCTGAACCTTGTTCGTGTATGGTGGGAACGAAACGAATGCCGGCGGCTGGAAAAATATCTAATGCGTCCATATATGCGGAGCCAACAATACCGAACACATCTTTTACGCCATAAGCAACGAGTGTTTCTACAAGTGCCTCACTGGGAGTCATTTTAGCCATTGGATTCTCTCTTCCTTCGTTGAATAAAAACTTTGATTATAATGATTAATTCACCTTACATAAAAAATAGTTGGCCCATAATTATTGCAGCGCGCACTTCGCTTCCGCCAAGATACTATTTTGTTTTAGGGTTCACGGCAACACGCTAAAAAACCTTCCTATTGCGCATTCAATTATTTTTCCAATAAACATTAAAATGAGTTGTCGTAGCCACAAAAAATATACTGAATCTCTTCTTTCATCTTTCAGGAACAAAATGCTTACCGCCGGTAAAAAGCAAATAACGGCGATTAACAGCGCGTCCAAACATCGTTAATCCGGTAGCGACAGCGATTTCATACCCCATGCGGGTAAGCCCCGAACGCGAGACCAAATACGGAATTTTCATCTGTGCACACTTAACAACCATTTCTGATGTCAGCCGTCCGGTAGTGTAAAACACGCAATCGGCACCTTCTACATCATTAATCCACATCCAGCCAGCAATGGCATCCACCGCATTGTGTCGTCCCACATCTTCAACAAAAATTTGTATCGCACAGCCAATGCCGTCAAAAAATGCCAACGCGCAAGCATGTACTGCACCGGCGGACTTGTACACGGTGTCACGGTTGCGAATATCCTCCAATAACTGTGCCAATGCTGTGGCGGTGAGTGAATGGCTACGAACAAAATTTACCTCTTGCACTTCTTCTAACAAATCACCAAACATAGTTCCCTGTCCGCAGCCAGAAGTTATCGTGCGCTTAGATGCTAATGGCACTAAGCCGCTTCTGGTGTATACGGCGGCAGAATTAACTTCCCAATCTACCATCACTTCTTCAATATCAGAGATAGACGACACCAACCGTTGATTGCGTAACCAGCCGACCGATAAAGCTTCTGGCATCTGTCCCAAGGTCATCAGAGTAACAATTTCACGCCCATCCACATACAGCGTGAGCGGATATTCACCGGTAATTTCAACAGTGCGAACACCACCGCTTTCATCCGCAGCGGTAACTTGTATGACCGCTGGTATTTGTGCGGAACTTAGGCTGGGCTTTGACGAAATAGAGTTAATGTTCAACCGCCCGTAGCGGACATAAAACGTACTACTTTGGCACCGTCAGCGTACACATCAAACTCGTGTCCTTTGGGTTTGATAGCCATTGTCTGCAAAATTTTATGGCGCAATACATCATCACTGCTCTCTCCCCGCAGTGCTGGTCTTAAGTCCACCATATCATTTTGTCCTAAACATGGATACAGTCCACCAGTAGCAGTTACTCGCACTCGGTTACAGGAAGCGCAAAAATTATGGCTGTGGGGCGTAATAAATCCGATTTTTTGCTCGGTACCGTCCACTTTCCAATAGCGCGCCGGACCACCACTGTCAAAATCGCTGGCACTCAAAGTGAATATTCTACGCAAATCGGTAAGCGCCTCATCCGCACTGTAATAGGTATCACCACGGCTGTGACCAATATCCCCCAGCGGCATTTCTTCAATAAAAGAAATATCCATCCCCCGCTCAATGGCAAATGTCGCTAGTTGCGGCAGTTCAAGGTGATTTACGCCACGCATCATTACAACATTTATTTTTACTCCGCCAACAAAACCAGCAGCTCGTGCCGCCTCTATACCCTCCAACACAACAGACAAACTGCCAGTACGTGTTAAGCGGCGAAAGTTGTTTGCGTCCAACGTATCTAAGGAAATATTAATCCGCCGAATGCCGGCACTGCGTAATTTACAAGCCAGCCGCGGCAATTGAGAGCCATTTGTAGTTATTGCCACCTCTCGCACTCCCTGCAGCTTCGCAATTTGCGCACACAACCATTCTACGTTAGTGCGAACCAGTGGCTCACCACCGGTAATGCGCACTTTAGTTACCCCTAGTTCGGCAAAAACGCGTGCTACACGCAAACACTCTTCTAATGACAAAATTTCCCGCTTGGGCAGGAATTTCATTTTCATCGGCATACAATATTGACAACGAAAATCACATCGGTCAGTTACCGATAAGCGAATATAACTAATGTGTCGCCCCCAGCGATCAATGAGCGTGCCGTCAGCATGTTGCGAGTCCGCTCGCGTAGTCGTTGGCGCGAAAGTAGCAGGTGGAATAGCGTTATCAGTCATATTTATTACAAATCAAGTTTTTAAGCTACATAACATTAACACAACTCTTGGCGTGGAAACAAATGATTGCTCTATAAAAACTCCTCCCGCAAAATAATATGACTTTTCTCTTTCCAATCTCCAGAATAACAAGCGCACTAAAAAAGTTTTTTTATTTTTATCAAGTAAAGAAAATCCAAACAATGATTGCCCTATTTTGAGCCAATACGTGATGCTATACTTTGCTACATGAGCGCACAAATGACCACTGTACGGGTGATTGTGCCACTGGCTGCCAATGAGGATACTTGGCGCACACTATTGCCATTACTACCTGAATCACTAGAAACATGGCTTGCTGCTGCTACGCCACCGCCAAACGATTGGCAAGAGTTACCAAACCGTCGCTGGTTACACTGCCCACAATCAGGACGTGGTGCACAGATGAACGCGGCGGCGGCGGTTTGTGGTGGAAATTTTTTATGGTTTGTGCACGCCGACACCCAGCTGTCAACAACAACAATAAGCGCACTACAGCATTCATTGACAACACAACCAGCTGCGTTACATTATTTTAGCTTACGCTTTTACGATGGAGGTTGGCGTATGCGCATTAATGAATGGGGAGTACTTTTGCGCTGCAGGTTATTTAAAAACCCTTTTGGCGATCAAGCCCTGTGTGTACCTCGATCGCTATTTGAACGACTAGGCGGCTTTCCTACTGAAGCGGTTGGAGAAGACCATTTGTTTGTGTTGCGCAGCGGTCGAGCCGGAACACATATAGCGCGTGTAAACGCCACAGTAGGAACTAGTGCCCGAACCTATATGCGCCACGGCTGGTGGTATACGGTAATTTCATATCAGCGAATTTGGTGGAAACAATGGCAACAAAAATAATCAACGGTGCACTGGCAGTGTTTGTCAAAACTCCAGAATATTCACCGATAAAAACACGGCTAGCAGCACAAATTGGTAAAACAAAAGCGTTGGCTATTTATAACGCTATGTTACACGTGGCGGCTGCAGTTATGCGAACAGTACAAGCACACGGTATCGCTGTGTGGTGGGCGGTGGCAGAAGAAAAAGCATTGGCACATCCACGTTGGAAAGAATTTCCTACTATGCACAGTGGTCAGGGCGGGCTTGGTAGCCGCTTGCATCATGTGTATTCCACTCTGCAGGCACAATATGGACGAGTTGCGCTTATCGGCTCGGACTGTCCGCAAATGTCAGCAACAGCAGTGGCAGAAGCATTGAATTTAGCGCGCAAAAATACCGTTATCGGACCATCACAAGATGGTGGATTTTATTTATTTGCCGCCGCCCGCGACATTCCCGCCAACGTATGGCTTGATGTCGCATACAGCCGCGACGACACGCTAACACAACTATTGCGAGCTTTAGATGATACAACTACGCGACTGCCAATATTAACGGATATAGATGATACTGATTCGTTACATGTTGCCACAAAAAAATTACGCCATGCTGATTTGCTTGAGCAACGAAAATTAGCTGAGGTATTAACCAATATTAAACAAGTCTGACTATGCGTAGAGTATAAACATTTCCCGTTGGCACTAACATTATGATAACTCATTAACATCAGCATGAAAATCATGAATAATCCAACCCATCGAAAAAAATACCGCGGACCAGTCAAAGCAGCGATTATGGACTGGAGCGGCACACTGGTGGATGCTTATGTTGTTGCACCTAGCGTTGTTTTTGTTGAAATTTTTAAAAAATACGGTGTATCCGTTACTATGTCAGAAGTGCGCGGACCAATGGGGCTGCGCAAAGACGCACATATTCAAAAATTACTTGAAGATCCGGAAATACGTGCGCGCTGGATGACATCTCATGGAAAACCACCTAATGCCGATGACGTAGCGGCAATGTATATTGATTTTATTCCACTGCAATTAAAATGTCTTGCTCAATATGGCACGCTATTACCCGGCGTTGCCGGTGCGGCGAATGTCTTGCGGCATAATTACAGCATGAAGCTGGGCGCAACAACTGGTTTTACTCGCGCTATGATTGACGTGCTACTAGTGGAAACAGAAAAGCAAGGATTGCATTTAGACGCCACTGTTGGTGGTGATGAAGTCATCAACGGCTCACGCCCACAACCATTTATGCTATATCGCAATTTAGATTTGATGAATATCTCGCCGATACAGGCTGTTATGAAAGTGGATGACTCAATTGCTGGGATTGACGAAGGGTTAGCAGCCGGTTGCTGGACAGTCGGGGTATCACGCTACAGCAATTACATGAACATTGATTCCGTCGCCGATGCTGAAAAAGTGTCAGCAAAAGAATTAGACTCTCAACACTCACATGCCAAAAAATTGTTACTACAAGCCGGCGCGCACTATGTTGTGGATAGTGTTGCCGAGCTGCCACAAGTAGTAGAAGATATTAATGTTCGTCTAAAACGCGGCGAACAAGCATAAATTTATATTTAAAGCATTATGTTTATTACCCTCTAGAATCTCTAAAATACCGCAAAAAAGCAGTGGAACAATTCCTGCAGCTAAATTTTACTCACCAATTTCCATCAATATTTCGTCGGGTGTAACGGCATCACCTTTTTGCACCAAAATCGCAGTTACTTGACCACTGACAGCCGCCTGAATTTCGTTTTCCATCTTCATCGCTTCCATAATCAGCAAAGGTGTGCCAACTTTCACGGCATCCCCTAATTTAACCAGCAATTCCAGTACTGTTCCCGGCATAGCCGTTGCCACATGCCCTGGCGCACTGGGACGAGGCCGACCGCCGGCACGCGTCACTGGAGTTACTGACTCATTAGCAGTAGCGTGAATTTCTTCCAACGTTTCTAACATGATTTCTGTCGGCACACCATCCAAAGTCATATAAAATGGACGCTCGCGAGAACCCTTATGGCCGGCACCAGTAACGCGAATGTGGTAGGTTTCACCGTGTACGGTTAAATTAAATTCGCTGGGCGCATTCGCAGGTTCAGGTTCCTTTTTTGTTTCCGGGTGCGGCAATAATGCTTCTGGTACAAGTGCATTCGCCGCGCGCTCTTGCAAAAACGTTTTGGCCAATTCGGGAAACATCGCATAAGTCAACACGTCTTCATCGCTTTTAGCCACTTGACCAATATCGCTGCGTAGTCGCTCCAGCTCGCCGTTCTCAAGCAAATCAGCCGGACGGCAAGTAATCGCCGTATCATCATCGCCCACCGCTTTAGCATATAGTTCGGCATTCACTTCGCCCGGAATGCGCCCGTACTGCCCCAGTAAATAATTCTTAACTTCATTGGAAACCATTTTGTAGCGCTCGCCCAACACCACATTAAGCACTGCTTGTGCGCCAACAATTTGCGATGATGGAGTGACCAGTGGCGGGTACCCTAAATCATGTCGTACTCGCGGAATTTCTTCTAATACCTCGTCTATTTTATCTAACGCGTTTTGTTCTCTCAGTTGATTTGTCAAATTGGAAATCATACCGCCTGGCACGTGATGTTTTAGCACCCGCGAATCCACTCCGGTAAAGGGACTTTCAAATTGCCAGTATTTTCCGCGCACACGGCGAAAATACAAGGCAATATCATCCAATAAGTTTGCGTCTACTCCGTGCGTAAAATTAGCATCCTCAAGAGCAGTGGCAATGGACTCGGTTGCAGGATGGCTGGCACCTTCGGCAAATGAGGAAATAACGGTGTCCACGATACTAGCACCAGCGTTGACAGCGGCAAGCAGACTGGCGGCTGCCAATCCAGACGTAGCGTGTGCATGCACGTGTACTGGCAACGCAGTGCGAGCCTTGATGGCGGTGACCAGCGCAGCGGCTGCGGTAGGTGTCATAATACCCGCCATGTCTTTAATCGCAATGCTGTCACAGCCAGCATTAGTAAAATCATCGGCAAGCTTAGCCAATACATCAATAGAATGCAGCGGACTAGTCGTATAAGAAATTGTTCCCTGCGCGTGTTTTTCTACCTTTTTTACCGCATCAATGGCAGCACGCATATTGCGAAAATCATTAAGCGCGTCAAATACGCGAAATACGTCCATACCGTTGGCAGCGGCACGCTCAACAAAGCCAGCGACGACATCATCAGCATAGTGCCGGTATCCTAGCAAATTTTGTCCGCGCAATAACATTTGCAATTGCGTATTAGGTAACGCCCGACGTAACTTGCGCAATCGCACCCACGGATCTTCACGTAAAAAGCGGATACAGGCATCAAAAGTGGCACCACCCCACACTTCCAATGACCAAAACCCGGACTTGTCCAAGCGATTGCATATTGGCAACATGTCTTCGGTGCGCATGCGTGTGGCGAGCAACGATTGATGACCATCACGAAGCACTAATTCTGTAATACCAATCTTTCTTTTTTGTTTCATAAGCCCCTCTCTTCACATACCAGCGTGACAAACCAGTGCTGCCGCTATCGCCAGCGCCTCGTCTTCAGTGCGCCGCAACGGAGCAACATTGGCCAATTCTGGATGCGCTGCAACAAATCCAGTATCAAAATCACCGCGGCGAAAATCATTGTGTTTAAGTATTTGCTGATAATATGGAATCGTCGTTTTGATACCAGTCATCACGATGTCAGCAAGCGCCCGCTGACCACGAGCAACAAGTGCTTCCCACGACAATGCCCAAACGGTAAGCTTAGCGCACATGGAATCGTAATAGGGAGGAATTACGTACCCGGTATATATAGCACCGTCGGTACGCACACCCGGGCCGCCTGGTGCATAATAGCGAGTAATGCGGCCAAAACTGGGGATGAAATCGTTACGTGGATCTTCGGCGTTAATGCGAAATTGCATGGCATAGCCGCGGTGATGAATGTCTTTCTGCCGCACCGATAACGGTTCACCAGCAGCAACGCGAATTTGTTCTTGTACGATATCTAAACCGGTAATTTGTTCAGTAACCGTGTGTTCCACCTGCAAGCGAGTATTCATTTCCATAAAATAAAAACGCCTGTCTTCGTCCAGTAAAAACTCTACAGTACCGGCGTTTTGATAATCGGCAGAAAGTGCAAGTTGAATTGCATAAGAACAAACTTCCTCTCGCTCCTTTTCGGTAAGCTGAGGCGATGGCGCAATTTCTATCAATTTTTGATTGCGCCGTTGAATGGAACAGTCACGCTCAAACAAGTGAACAATGTTACCGCTACCGTCGGCAATAATTTGCACTTCAATATGACGCGGATTGACAACACATTTTTCCATAAACACGTCAGCACGACCAAACGCTTTTCTAGCTTCAGATGAAGCACGATCAAATGAATGTCGGACTTCATCACTATTATCACAACGGCGAATCCCTCTCCCACCACCACCGCCGACTGCTTTGAGCATGACTGGATAGCCAATCCGCTCGGCTAGCTTGACGGCTTCATTTACGTTGACCAATGCGCCTTTGCTGCCAGGAACAACTGGTACTCCGGCTGTCTCAGCCAAAGCTCGAGCAGCAACCTTATCACCCATACGTTCAATAGACTGCGCTGAGGGACCAACAAATTTTATGCCGTGACGTGCACAATAACGCGGCAACAACGGACTCTCAGATAAAAAACCGTATCCCGGATGCACAGCATCGCAACCCAATGCGGCAGCAAGAGAAGTGATTTTGTCAGCGTTCAAATAGCCGTTAAGTGGGTGCGCACTGATACGATACGCTTCATCCGCTTTTTTAACGTGCAAAGCATTTTTGTCTGCATCGGAATAAATCGCCATGGAACGAATACCCATTTCAGCACACGCACGCACTACTCGTACAGCAATTTCCCCTCGGTTAGCGATGAGCATTTTTCTAAACATGACTATGATAATAACATACAGATTCGTAACGTATTTTTCAATTTCTCATTTTCAAATAAAAACATCAGCTTGTAATGATGCAAATTCTTATTTCCCAATACTGCTTTTGCGTTATAACCGTAATCTATTTAACCGATAAAAACATGCTTGAGATTTCAGCATTTTGCGGATAACCCGCATCAACTACTTATTCTCCTGCGCCTCGGCGAGACTCATTGCTGGCGGGAACATAACAATTAGCGGCTAATGATTCTAGTGCGCACCATTCTTTTTCATCTTGCTCACAGCCATAATTCGCAACGGACACTGGCACACCGGTTGGCTTTTCTTTGGAAAATGTCACATCTGCGACGGCAGCACTAATTTGATCTTGTTCAGACAAATACAGTTGTCCACGCCCAACAACCAAGGTTGTACCTGACCAGCGCAATGCTGTCCAATTTCTACTGGTAGAGAAAAAAAACGCTAGCCATAATGGCTGCGCGAGATTATTAATAATCAGTCCGTCACATACCGGTTGCCTATCACAAAGAAAAATGCCAGCCATAAGCGGACATAAAGGACTTGCACAAAATTCGGATTCATTAATGGCTCTTTCCATTTCCGTCGTTGATGCAAACATGTCACGATTTTGCAGCACTGTCATCAGCGATACCGGTAGCTGCCGTGCTGCTAGCCAGCGGGCGGCAACGCCAGTTTCTTCAGCTATTCCCCACGGTAGCCCAGCACCACGTGCTGCCTTACGCGCTAGTGTTTCAATTTCATTAAGCGAATAAATCACTATGCCGCTGACCACACCCAACCATCAGACGGCAGTGAGTTTATTTCGTGCGGATATGGCGCGCCCGCGTACATATTTACGCGCAACCAGCGGTCTGAACGCGGGCTAAAGCACGTCGCACCAAAAAACGACAACTTACAGCGCAATAAATCCAACGGCCGCATAGTCGCACTAATTAAATTGTCTTGAATTTCACCGTAAGGAAAGCGTGCGACAATTTGTTCTCTCCGCGCTACATGACGATGCTGCGGATACGCAAGTAAAAAACTTGCTAATGTTGAACTACCATCCGTTACTTTCAAATCGCACCAAAATGACTGCATGTCACGCATGATTGCCAGCGGTAGTTCTTGTCCCGCACCCGGTTCAGAAAATCGCTCACCCAGCCGAGGTTCCATTTTTTCTTCTGACGTGTACCAAAAACGAGCACTTTCATCTTTGTCGGAAAAATCACATCGCCATATCCAATCGTACTGCAGCTGCAGTCGCGCCAGCGTTTCTGTCACCGTCGTTTTTCCGTTAATAACAAACGTCTGTGCCTCATCATAGGCCATATCACCGGTCAAATCATCCACCAGCTCGCCATGCGGCTCCAATATCAATGACACTAGCATTTCGCGCCCTTCCGTTTGCATATGATCATCCGCCCAACGATACAGTAAATCCCACGGTCGTTGGCAATGCAGCAGACCTTTCATTAATGGCTGATCAATACGATGTAAATCCGCCGCCAAAGGAGTAATTTTGTGCTGCCCATCATCTACTGTCCATAACGCAACATCACGACGAGCTCGTTTTAATACATCAACAAAACACGCACGCGTTTGTGGCGTTGCCACCGATATCGCACGCACGCGTGCCAGCGCCGTTTCTCTGGCGAGAATCCAGTGATGCAACAATACCGGATGTGAAATTAAAAATGGCGCCATGCCCAACCCAGTTGAATTTCCAATTCCAAGCTGTCGCCGAGCTGCTATTGACAAACGCACAGCCTGCGGTGAACGCGCCAGCGCCATATGCTCCACCAAATCAACGGGGAAAGCACGAAACAGCCACACGGCCAACATTTCGACACGAAACGGCGCCGCAAATTCAATACGCTCCGCAACTCGCGCACGGTCAGCAATACCGAATTTACCATTACCATAAACAGCAGTTGTGCGCATTAAATAGCCCACTGCTTGCAGGTGTTTTTCGTCCGGTTGTTGCCCAGCAGCAAGTGCATCCACCACGCTCTCAAACAACCGTACGCTACGATTGGCACGCGATAGCACAAATTGTCGACAATCGTTGCGCCCCGCTTCTTGCAGTGGCACTTGCGTCCTCAATCGTTGCAAGTCATCCTTTGTTGGCACGCCGTCAAAAAGCGTAAAGGTAGCGTCCCATGCTTCGGCGATAACGCGATCGGATCGTTGCTGCGCAGATAAATTATGGCTGAATACCACCAGCGAATATACATGCTGCAGTCCTCTCGCTTCATAAACCGCATGACCAACTCCAGCGGCATTAATTTCCCACACAGGACGCGAAAAATGCCAGTTATTAATATCCCGCAATAAAGCACGCATAAAACTCAGTCGCGTCTGACTAAGTGCCCCCAGCACCTGAAGACACATAATCTCTTGCGGTGGTCGCAGACTTAATGTGTTCTCTGTCACACGTTATTTGCCGCAACAAAACTACGCACAAAAAATCGCTGCCAGTTCTCGCCTAACACGTTATCTACTTCTTGTTGATTAAATCCAACTTGCCGCAATCCGTCGTCCAAATTACCAAAGTCGGCGGCAGATTCAAACCACGGTGGCTGTGGTGGAAAAACGCCACCGCTTACATCCATGTCCTTGCTCCAACGCCCCGTACGCATCCACGCCACCACTAAATCAGGCTGACCACGACACAAATCAGAGCCAATTCCAATATTGTCGGCACCCATAATTTCGGCAGTACGAGCTACCATTTCACAAAAACTCTTCAATGTACATTGGCTGCCGTCTTTAAGGTGGTGTGGATACAAACTCAAGCCCAACATACCGCCTGATTTTGCCAATTCCAGCAATATCGTATCTGATTTGCTACGTGCCGCCAAACGCCAAAAGGAAGGATTGGCGTGAGTCACAGCAATCGGACGGGAAGATAATTCAATTGCTTCCAAAGTGGAGCGTTCACCTGAATGCGACATATCTATCACCATGCCTAACCGATTCATTTCGGAAATAACCTGCCGCCCCATGCGCGTAATTCCGCTGTCGTGTGGTTCATAACAGCCACCGGCAAGCAATGATTGATTGTTATATGTTAATTGCATAAAACATGCGCCCAAACTATGGCATATTTCCACTAGACGAATATCGTCTTCAATGGGTGCGCAATTTTGAAAACCGAAAAAAATCGCCGTGCGACCGCTCTCCTGTGCCGCACGCACATCGTCGGCACAGCGGCCATGAAAAATCAAATCTCTATGATGCGCAAACCAATCATTCCAGTGCGTAATATTAGCAACGGTTTCACGAAAATTTTCGTGATAACAAATAGTTACATGCACTGCGTCTAAACCGCCGGCACGCATTTCTTCAAAACGCGCGCGGCTCCAATTGCAATATTGCAGGCAATCTATACGTGTTGGCTTGTTCACGCCTTTAATCCGGCAGGCCGGCGTATGTATAAGCAGTTTTAACTGCGGTATAAAACTCGGCAGCAATGCGTCCCTGTTCACGCGCACCGTAAGATGATTTTTTCCTACCGCCAAAAGGCACATGATAGTCGGTCCCTGCCGTAGGCAAATTGACCGTCACACAACCCGTTTTGCTGTGCTGACGAAAATGGGTAGCACGAGATAATGAACGAGTAATAATACCGGCAATTAACCCATATTCAGTATCATTCGCTGCTGCCAACGCCTCTTCATAAGAATCGACGGCAATGACGCAAGCGATAGGCGCAAACATTTCCTCGCGGTTAATGCGCATAAGGTTATTGCTACCGGTAAACAGTGCCGGCGACAGATAATACCCATCTGTTTCCAACGTCAACTGTTCACCACCGAAAATATGCTGCGCACCTTCCTTCTGCGCTAACTGCAGATAATCCAAATTTGCCAGCAACTGTGTCTCGCTCACCGCCGGGCCAATTTGAGTGTCCTTCTCTAAAGCATGTCCAACTTTAAGATTGGTGGCGGCAATGGCCATCTTTTCCACAAATTCATCGTGCACCTTGCTGTGAACAATCAAACGCGACGAGGCAGTGCATTTTTGTCCAGTACCTCCATAGGCACCAGCGGTAGCACAGCTAACAGCAATATTCATATCAGCATCATCCATTACTACTAGCGGATTTTTGGAGCCCATTTCCATTTGTAATTTGGTTAGATTGCGTGCTGCATCTTGAGCGATAATCTTCCCTGTTTCCAACGATCCAGTAAACGAAATAGCGTCTATATCTGGATGCTGGGCTAGCGCGCGCCCAATGACAGTGCCGCCACCCATTGTTAAATTAAAAACACCAAGCGGGATATCCTGTTTGGCAATAATCGCAGCAAACTCAACAGCGACGGCAGGCGTTAGGTTTGCTGGTTTCCACACTACGGCATTACCAAAAGCCAGTGCTGGCGCAATTTTCCAGCAAGCCGTAGCTAGTGGAAAATTCCACGGGGAGATAACGGCAACAATTCCTACTGGCTCACGGCGCACGTCAATTTCAATGTTGGGGCGCACCGAATTAGCGTTCTCACCTAATTGCCGCAACACTTCGGCGGCATAATAAGAAAAAAACTGTCCGGCACGAAATACTTCGCCAACACCCTCGTTACGCGGCTTACCCTCCTCACGTGATAACAGCTCGCCCAATTCAGCGGCACGACTCATCAATTCCACACCAATGGCATTGAGTACGGCCTGTCGTTTTTCTAGCCCTGTCTCTGCCCACTGCGGCTGTGCTTTCCGGGCTGCGGCAACCGCTTGACATAATTGCTCGGTATTTGCCTGCGCATAATGCCCAATAATATCGGAGGTGTCGGACGGATTGCGGTTTTCAATCGTCTCCGTCGAATTCAACCACTCACCAGCAATGTAATTTTGACCTTTCATTCGCTCTCCTCGATTAGAAATAATAAGCCACCGTATTGTAAAGGAATACATACCGCGTATAACGATGTTTGCACGTGCTGAATTAATTTTTTGTAGATAAATAATAGCAAACACGCCGTCAAACTAGCGGCAGAATTGGTTTAGTTCAAGTGCTCATCGTTACAAAAAAATTGCACACCAGCAATGCTTTCAGAAATAGTAGCAATAGACAGTATAATATTTTATGAAAAGAAATAAATTGGGAGAATCAGCATTGCACGTCTTAAATTTTGACTATATTCGACACCATCTATGTAAATCTGACCAACAAAACTATCTATTTCTCCCGCAGGAAACGTAAAAAGTGAAAAATATTAATTCTTGGGGTCAATCTATCGGAAATATAATGTCAGCGTTGCGCCTACCAAACCATAATCAAGCGGCAGACGAACCCTTGTGGCGCAGTTTTTGGCTGTGTCTTATTGCCGCTTTTGGATTACGCCTGCTTTTCATTAGTAACGACGATGTTTATCGCGCAGATGAGGTATTTCAATATTTGGAGCAAGCACATCGCCTAGTTTTTGGCTCTGGTCATGTTATGTGGGAGCAAAGGCTTGGGATGCGGACACCACTTATCTACCTTCCCGCCGCTGCTATTCTTCAATTATTAAAAGCGACAGGTTTTGAGCATCCTGACTTTTATATCCCAGTAATCAAAATTTTTAATATCTTATGCTCCCTCATATTGCCAGCAGGAATGTATATTATTTCCCGTCGTTTGTACAGCGAACAGACAGCACGGTTGGCATTGTTTACGGGCATTATTTGGCATGAATTTTTGTACTTTTCCACACGCACTCTGCCCGAACTGTACGCCACTTATCTGCTTTTTGCAGCATTGATATTTTTCTCGAGCAATGCAAATTGGCTGCGGGCTGCAACAACGGGACTGCTAATCGGGTTAGCGGTCGCCGTACGTGTTCCCTATGCACCACCCGCCGCCTTGTTAGCCTTTATCTTACTACTGTCTTTTTCAACCGCCAGAGCTCAACGCAACTTTATTATCGGCGGTATCGTAGCTTTATTGCTTTGGGGAGCAGTGGATGCCATTTTTCTCGGTAGTCCATGGTTATCCATGATCAATTATTTTCGCGTTTACGTTTTAGCACCGAACGAAGTAGCACAAGTCAGATTACAGATAGACGGTGATCCGTTTCTTTATCTAAAACACTTGACAAAAAATAGTTTCTTGCTATTCCCTCTTGTTTTTGCTATTGGTTGCTTTTTTTGGCGAAGACACAAAATTTTGATAGCACTTATTATCGCTGTAGTGTTGCCTCATGTACATCAAATTTCTCTTACAGAAAGTTACATTTTTTTAGCGTCACCTTTTTTTCTAATACTGCTAGCTGATATAGCCTCCAAAAAACGATTAAGGGTGATTGTTATCAGTAGCGTTTTTTTAATATCAGCAATTTTCATTATCGGCATGCCACATATTTCCAATGGTCTTCTGTTTAAAAAATCGCCCTTTATAGAAACAAACCGCCGCCTTTCGCGTCAGCCGGAAAATGATGTTCGCTCCGTCTATTGGACAAGATTAGGAAATTTCAACTACAACATGTTAGCGCCGGGAGGATATTATTATTTCCACCATAAAGCTCCTGTCTTTTTTGAAATTTATTCCCAACATCAAAAATTATTCCAAGCAGCTGAAATGTCATTACAACAAGCTTTTAGTCATGTGATTTTAGATAGTTATGCTGATATATCGGGGTTTCATCTTATCAGCTCTTATCGCGGAATATATATATATCGTAATAATGACCCGCAACAAGTAACTCCACCTAATGACTATATTTACGATTATTTTAGCCCTCATTGGTATCCGGCTGAGAAAAAAATAATAGAACTTGGTATCATTCCACAGCCGCCGCTTACTCCCTTCGTGGCGGAAGAAAAATAATGTTGACTTATATAAGACTCGCTGCTCTTACGGCTTGCTAAATTAATAAGCATACTCGATAATCATTGACGTTAACACCGGTTGGACCAGTATTAATTAGTGTGTCCAACCGAGCAAAAAAATCACCTGAATTATTATCAGCCAAATAACCTTCTGCTAACAATTTCATTTCTACTGCCCTACGCTGCTCCTGCGGACCAAACATTGCCCCCGCCGCCGTTTGCTGACCATCTATACCGTCAGTATCACAGGAGAGCACGTGGGTTGCTACATTCTCTCTCCACAACGAAAGTGCAAATTCGGTATTACGCCCACCTCTACCACCACCGATAACATTCACCGTTGCCTCACCGCCGCTGATGAGTGCTATTGGATGCGGCTCGCTTTGCACTGCAAGTAATTTTTGCTTATGTGTCATCGCTAATTCATGAGCGTCACCAGCATGTTCTCCCCAATTAATAACAGTCTGCACGCCACCGCGCCGAAGAGTTTCCGCACCTGCTGCCAGTGCTTGTTCGGCACCGGCGATAATCCGGTTTTCCACATAAATAAAATGACCAGTGGGTGTTTCCGCCGTTCCATCAGCAAACATTGTTACCAGCGTCGGCGGGCAATCAACATTGTGAGCACTCAATACCGCAAGAGCGTCAGCACAGGTAGATATATCACCAGAAAAAGGGCCGGAAGCAATATCTGCCGGTGCATCACCGACAACGTCTGAAATAATAAGCGCCAATATCGGCGCACGACACATGGCAGCCAATCTCCCTCCCAGTGCCACCGACAAATGGCGACGAACAATATTAATATCACGCACGTCGGCGCCAGCCTGCAGTAATTGGTAAATAACGTGCCTACTGTCTTTCAAGGATAAACCGTCCAACGGCGCCCCTAATAAGCTAGAACCACCACCACTGACAAGCGCCAACACAAAATCGTCCGCGCTCGCTTGCGTTATTTCATGAATGAGGCGTTGTGTTGATTGAGCGCTGGCGTTATCAGGTAATGGATGAGCGCCTCTGAGAATATCAATGCGCGCAAATTGCGGCGCTGGTGTGCCATGCGGAATAATTATCGCTCCGCTAAGAGAAACGGATGGTGAATAATGCGCCTCAACTGCTTGTGCCATACCGGCAGCGGCTTTGCCAGCACCAACAATAATTAATTTTCCTGTCGGCGGTGGCGGCAAGTGGGAGGGAATAATTATCGCCGGATTAGCTGATGAAACGGCGGCATCAAACGACCGACGCAATAACTGTAACCAATAGTCAGCAGACACTCAGTATGGCGCAGGCAAGCGTAAAAAACGCTCTTCACCAGCACGCAATACCATAATATTGCGTAGCGACAACGGCAAGACGCCTGTGTCAGACACCGCCTGCGGCACGTCGCCATTAACTTCTAGTACGATATCACCGGGTAACAATCCTAATTTTTCCGCTGGCGTACCGCTCCACACCCGCGACACTAACATAACCGGCTGGCTAGCTGGAGTGAAATCCAAAATATCCTCTTGTAACCGCTCTGACAACGGGCGCAATTCTGCGCCCAAGGGATTGTCTGCCGGTGTTTTTGATTGTGGCAGAAAATCTTGTAATGAACGTCGCACTACATTTGCCCGCACGGCAAAACCAATGCCTTGCGGCGTGGCTTCGGGATGACGAGCAAAGAGAGCACTACTGATACCGATTAGCTCCCCGCTGGCATTGATTAGAGCACCACCAGAACTACCAGGGTTGATGGCGGCGTCAGTTTGAATAAAGTCTTCCTGATTAATAAGTCCTAACTGGCTTCTTCCGACAGCGCTAATGATACCCATGGATACCGAACGGTTGAGCCCAAAAGGATTGCCAATGGCAAACACTACGTCGCCTTGCTGCAAATTGGAATCATCAGCGAATTCAATGACTGGTAATTGTTTGGCGCCCGGAGCGCGCAACAAAGCAATATCAATTTCAGGAGCTAAACCCACTACTTCTGCCATTCGTTTATCACCATTGACGTCCACTTCCACCACAGCCATGTTAGCAATGAGATGGTAATTAGTAAGTACATGCTCTGCTCCAACAATAACGCCAGCACCGACACTGGTACCGCTTGAGGGCAAATCGGCATGGTGACGACCGTAAATACCTACCACTGAAGGTAACGCTCGCGATAATTTGTCGGCATATGAAGCTACGGGAACGCGCCAAAAAGTTTGCCACACCAGCGTAGCAGCGGTCAACACTGCCACCGTTTGAGCAAATAGTAACCATAGAGATTTAGCGTTTCGCTCCATTATTCATCGCTATTGTACGCGTCAAAAAGCTTTACATGTATAATAAATTGCAACTTAAAAAGCGGAAAAATATCGCCTAATTTTGTTTATTCAATTTCTTACAGAGGAGAATCCATGCAACGCAGAAAATTTATTACCGCCGGTTTAGTAACGGGAAGTGCCGCATTGGCAGCAGCATGCGGCAAGAAAGAAGAAGAAAAAGAACAATCTCCTGCGCCGGCAGTACGCAAAAAATATTCATGGCGAATGGCGACAACATGGCCTAAAGATTTCCCAGGGTTAGGCATTGGTGCTAATAAATTAGCAAAATATATTACTGATATGTCAGATGGCGAGTTGGAAGTCACCGTATATGGTGCCGGCGAAATTGTGCCGGCTTTTGAGTCTTTTGATGCCGTCTCAAAAGGCACCGTCGAAATGGGACACGGAGCGGCATATTATTGGAAAGGCAAATCACCAGCAACGCAATTTTTTGCCGCTGTACCTTTTGGTCTCACCGCTCAAGAAATGAATGCTTGGATTTACTATGGTGGTGGCCAAGAATTGTGGGATGAGCTTTATGCTTCCTTTAATTTGAAACCTTTTTTGGCCGGTAATACCGGTGTACAAATGGGGGGCTGGTTCAACCGCGAAATTAATTCCTTGGATGATATGAAAGGTCTCAAAATGCGGATGCCTGGCCTCGGCGGAGAAGTCATTGGCGCTCTCGGTGCCACCCCGAAGGCATTGCCCGGAGGAGAGATATTTACCTCTCTACAATCAGGAGCAATTGATGCCACCGAATGGGTGGGACCGTACAATGATATGGCATTTGGTTTGTACAAAGCAGCCAAATATTATTATTACCCAGGTTGGCATGAGCCCGGCACAGCACTAGAAACTTTTGTTAACAAGCAAGCTTATGATGCACTACCGAAACACTTACAGCATGTGGTTGCAACAGCGGCGCAAGCAGCCAACATGGACATGCTAAGTGAATTCGTTGCCCGAAACGGATCTGCTTTAGATACCTTGATTTCAGAACATGGCGTGATACTCAAGCGATTTCCCGATGAAGTAATGAAAGCGCTCAAAACAACGAGCGAAGAAGTCGTGAACAGTGTTGCGGAGAAAGATACCGCAAGTCAGAAAGTCTATTCTGCTTTTACCGACTTTCGTAAAAAAGTAGCGGGCTGGACGGATTTGTCCGAAACGCCATATTCTCAAGCACGCAATTTGTAAAAAAATGCTATTTACCACACGGCACTTATTTAATGCCGTGTGGTTATTGACAGTTATACTTGTTTCATGCGTATCTTATTAAATCGCTTTGCTGGTGCTGCAGATGCTTTTAATGAATACCTTGGTCGCGCATTATCATATTTTTTGCCTGTTATGGTGACGATAACATTAGTCATTATTATTTGCGCCACCGTGTTTCGTATTGGCTGGGTATGGCTACAAGAAACAGTTACCTATATGCATGCTATATTGTTCACTCTTGCTGCTGCTTATACGTTACGGCATGATGAACATGTGCGCATGGATGTTTTTTATATTGGGTTATCAAAAAAAAATAAGGCGTGGGTTAATTTATGTGGGGTATTATTTATGTTGACACCCACTTGTATTGTCACTATCTTCTATGCAGTACCCTATGTGCGTGATTCGTGGTCGGTGTTTGAGCATTCAATGGAAGGAGATGGATTACCTGCAGTATTTTTACTCAAAACTTGCATTCCGATAATGGCCGCCCTACTGTTGCTACAAGGAGCTGCTATAGCAGCCAAAGCGTTATTGATTATTTTTCCGCCCACAATAGCAAATACGGATTAAAAACACATGGAACTGTATATTGCACTGCTATTAGCGGTGGTAGGTGTGTGCCTGTTCAGCGGTTTTCCGGTCGCTTTTGCATTGGCCGGTGGTGCACTTATGGTTGCCGGCATAGGTCATTTGTTGGGCGATTTTGACACTTCTTATTTAGGAGCAACCCCATCCCGACTGTACGGCATCATGACCAATGAAACGCTGATTGCCGTACCGTTATTTGTATTTATGGGATTGCTGCTAGAGCGCGGAAAAATTTCAGAGGGACTACTAATAGCTATGGGACGGCTATTTGGCAAAATGCGTGGTGGGTTAGCAATCTCGGTCTGCCTAGTAGGCGCTATTTTGGCAGCTTCTACCGGCATTGTTGGAGCGACGGTGGTAACTATGGGGTTGATTTCTTTGCCGGTAATGTTACGTCATCATTATCATCCGGCACTGGCTTGTGGAGTTATCACCGCCTCCGGCACCTTAGGACAGATTATTCCGCCATCTATCGTGCTGGTAATTTTAGGTGACGTCATCAGTAATGCCAATCAAAAAGCACAACTGTCTATGGGTAATTTTTCTCCAGATACTGTGTCTGTTGGAGACTTGTTTTTTGGTGCTCTACTACCTGGACTGTTTTTGGTTGTTATTTATATTGCCTATATTATCGCCATATCACTGATAAAACCAGACTGGACTCCGGCAGTGCAAAAAGAAGATCCAGCAACAACTACTACTAGCGTGTGGCAAGCACTGGTATCACCAATATTACTGATTTTTGCCGTACTCGGTTCCATCCTCGCCGGCATTGCCACGCCAACTGAGGCGGCAGCGGTCGGTGCTGGCGGTGCTATGTTACTAGCTTTTTTCAAAAAAAGCATGACGCCCGAGTTATGGCGCGACGCGATGACACAGACAACACGCATTACTTGCATGGTATTTGTCATTCTTATTGGTGCCAGCATTTTTTCTTTGGTATTTCGCGGTTTTGGCGGCGACGACGTCGTTACTGAAGCACTAAAATCATTGCCCGGCGGTGTGATAACGGCTTTTTTCACGGTTATGTTGTTGATGTTTGTTTTAGGTTTTTTTCTGGATTTTTTAGAAATTATTTTTGTGGTCGTGCCGATTGTCGCGCCAGTACTGATTCAATTGGGCATGGATCCAATCTGGCTAGGAGTGATGATTGCAGTCAATTTGCAAACATCATTTCTTACCCCACCATTTGGCTTTGCTCTGTTTTATTTACGCGGCGTAGTACCCGAAAGTGTTTCCACGGGAACAATTTATCGCGGCGCAATACCTTTTGTTGCACTACAAATTTTAGTATTATTAGCACTATGGTTTTTCCCCGCCGCTGCCACTTGGCTACCACACAAAATATATGGCTAACGCAATATATTATTTTGTCGCACAGTTGCTACCTCATTTGCAGCAACTAATAAAATAATGAATTTTCACCTCTTTATTTTTAATGAAAAAAATGTTTAGACGTTGGCGCGCCCGCACAAGGCAATTGCGTAGCAACAAATCATTTGAGTGGTTTACCATCAGCGTCATCGTTTTGTCGTCAATGAGTGTTGGCGTTAAAAGTTACGATATGGCACCACTGATAGTATCCATATTAAAAATATTGGACTGGCTGGTAACCCTGTATTTTTTAGCAGAATTGGTAGTTCGCTTTTTGGCAGCAGGCAGCTGGCGCAGCTTTTTTAGTAAAGGTTGGAATATTTTTGATTTTCTCATTGTCACCGCAAGTTTGATACCAGTGGATGAAAGTGAATACGCTTTGTTAGCGCGATTATTACGGCTATTTCGTATGATGCGTCTGATTTATTTTGTCCCTCAACTACGCTTGCTGGTTAACGCACTACTACTGGCGGTACCGCGCATGGCCTATGTGGCGCTGATGATGTTTGTTATTTTTTATATTTATGGTGCTGCTGGAAATTTATTTTTTGCCGACGTTAATGAATATTTGTGGGGCAATGTTGGGCGCTCCATGCTAACCTTATTTCGGGTTTCTACATTTGAAGACTGGACGGATGTCATGTATGAAACAATGGAAATCTATCCCCTAAGCTGGACCTACTATCTAAGTTTTATCTTTCTATCCGCTTTTGTATTTCTCAACATGATGATTGGCGTGATTATCAACGTACTGCAAGAAGAGCATGACCGTGACATCGTAAACGCCCGGGAAAAAGAGCGTTTACAATTGCTATCGCAATTGACAGAAGTAGATAAGCGCTTACAAGGAATAGAAGCAGCATTGCACAACAAAATACCACCACCATAAAAAACCGATGAATGCCGCATAATCCCACTTTATGAATCAATGGACACCAGTAGCCGAAGCGCGACGGCTCATTCTCTCGCGCATTAAACCTATTAATGGCGAATCTTGGGTGCCGTTGCGTGATGCTCTGGGGTGCGTATTATCACGCGATATTGTTGCGCCATTTAATGTTCCCGGACACGATAATTCCGCTATGGACGGCTTTGCCTGTCGCGCTGCTGATTTGTCTGCAGAAAAAGATACGGCGTTACGCGTCGTTGGCGATTCATTTGCCGGTCATCCGTGTACGCAATCGGTAGACAGTGGCCAGTGTGTCAAAATTATGACTGGTGCACAAATTCCCATTGGTGCCGATATTGTAATTCCACAGGAAGAAACACACACTGGCGATGCCGGTGAAATCATTATTGTTTCAAGCGAGCGCAAAGTCGGCACACATGTGCGCGCCGCTGGTGAAGATTTGCGCAGAGGAGATGCCGCTTTGTCTGCCGGACAACTGTGCCATCCGGCAGAAATTGGGCTAATGGCGTCGTTAGGAATAGTGGAAGTGCCGGTCAAACGTAAATTACGCGTGGCATTTTTTTCCACAGGCGATGAATTAAAATCACTCGGCGATACGCTAATTGAAGGCGAAGTATACGATTCTAATCGCCATACATTGGCGGCGATGTTACAGCAATTAGGTATAAAAGCGACAGACTTGGGCGTGGTAGCTGATGAAGCCGCAGCATTGGCGGAAACTTTGGATGCGGCGGCGGCGCACCACGACGTTATCATTACCAGCGGTGGCGCCTCGGTAGGAGAAGCCGATTTTATTCGTCCGGTACTCGCCGAGCGAGGTGAAGTATTGTTTTGGAAAGTAGCCATGCGACCTGGACGACCATTGGCGTACGGCAAAGTTGGCAATGCCGATTTTTTTGGCTTACCCGGCAACCCAGTATCGGTAATGGTATGTTTTTATCAATTTGTGCGCGCCGCTTTATGGAAACGTGCTGGGCGCATCGGTGACGGAATGTTACCAACAATACCCGCTATAACACTAGCGCCACTCAAAAAAGCGCCAGGGCGAACGGAATTCCAACGCGGCATTATGTCACCAAAACAAGACGGTAACTGGACAGTACGCTCCACTGGCGACCAAGGTTCTGGAATTTTGTCTTCCATGACTCAAGCGAATTGCTTTATTGTATTAGAAGATTCGCGCGGCGCGGTGACTACTGGTGAAACTGTGCAAATACAGCCGTTTGAAGGCCTCGTCGGCTAAACAGCTTGGCTACCAGCGATTTATATCAAGCAAACTCGGTTGCGACCGCTGTTTTTTGCTTGATACAACGCCTTATCAGCATTGTCTAAGGTCATATTAATACCCCCTTTTTCATTGCCAATCTGAGAAACGCCGATACTGATAGTTAAATTTAACGTTAAGTCACCACTAACATAAGGGGAATTTTCTATGTTAGCGCGAATCTTTTCAGCAATCGTTACCGCGCCGCTGGCTACGGTATTTTGCAATAACACAATGAATTCCTCACCACCGAAACGAGCACAAATATCTGATTCACGCACAGTGCCCGCTATTATTGACGACACGTGCCGCAACACCTCATCGCCCACCAAGTGACCATGGATATCATTAACTGACTTAAAGTAATCCAAATCAGTCATCAGCAAACAAATTTGTTGCTTATTTCGTTTCGCAGTTTGAAGGGATTGTTCCGCTGCCTGAAAAAAATAACGGCGGTTATACAACCCAGTAAGTGCATCCTGAAAACTCATAATTTCCAAATCACGATAATTTTCATCCATATAGTCTTTCATGGAATAAAACTGACGAGCTAAAAAACCAATTTCATCTTTGTAAAACACTCGTTTTTCAAGCTTTTCTCCTCGCCACATGGTCTCAATCGTCTGTGTCAAATAAGAAATAGGTCGCAATATTTTTTTGTGCATGGTAATAAGTATGAGCACCGTAATAGTAATAAATACGACAAGCGCTACAATAATATAAAAATTCAACTTGTCCAGCATCATTTGTAAGGAGGTGTTTTTTGATTGATATCGATTTTCTATAGAAGTTGTCAACGCACTTAATTGTCGCGCAATGCTATCCTGAGCTTGATAATAATCACCAGTAAAGAGCTGAACAACTGCCGGCGACAGCGAAGTTGGCACCATATCAAACACTGTTGTTTCAATTTCTACTAACTGCTTAGCTAAATTAGCGCTGTTATTTAACCACGCTTGCTCACTATCGCTGAATGAAAAACTTTCAAATAGCTGGAAAAATAACTCATCAGTGACCAAAGCGCGATAATCATCCAGATACTGCTGCTTACCAGTTACCGCATACTGTCGTGCTAGACGGGTGCGAGAGATAATTTGCTGTTGAGCTTTATTTATTTTTCCTGTGACCTGCTGATACTCACGGCAATTCTCTACCCACTGATTGTAAAAGTGATTGCTCGCGTACAAAAAGCCACCAACGACCACCAATTGAAGCAAAACAAAGAGGCCGATAATGGAAAAGAAAACACGGATATTTATATTCCACACCATAGAAATATTCTACACCAAGGCAACAACCACCCAATAAAATGGGGACTTTCTAAGATAGCATTAAAATTCGTTATTTATGTATGACTCATCAAAAATTGTTCGTAATGCCGCGATAATCCACATTAGCTCAATGTAATATATGGTGTTGTGGCAGAATCGCTGAGTTATTTTTTAATTTATAGAATCATTTATGTTCATTGCTTTTTTACAAGGAATTGCGCTTAATGCTGGCCTTATCATCGCTATTGGTGCGCAAAATGCCTATGTCATCGCACAAGGAATGGAACGTCGCCATCCGTTTGCCGTCGCTTTCGTTTGTTCCTGCTGTGACGCACTGCTTATCGGTTGCGGATTGTTGCTCGCTGACGCTGCCGACACTGTTGGTAAAAATGTTTTGGCATCATTAACCCTAGCGGGAGTACTTTTCTTATTGTGGTTCGGTCTGCGGTCTGCATATGCGGCGCTGTCCGGTCAAATAACACAGACCAGTAGCTACAGCTCCCAGTCATTACGTCGAGCAATCGTTACCTCACTGGCTTTAAGTTTGCTCAATCCGCACGCCATATTAGATATGACAATTATTTTTGGCGGTGCTGCCGCAACACTACCAGCTGATAACCGGTTGCCTTTTGCCGTCGGTGGCATGATTCTGTCTTTTGCTTGGTTTTTTACGCTAGCCTATGGCTCAGCACGATTGTCGCCATTACTGACGCGGCCGATAGCACAACGGGTTTTAAACGCAATTGTCGCTACCATAATGCTTACAACAGCATTGCTGTTGATAACTCGGCTTCTTAATGACTGAGCGTAAAGAGTACTGCTGATTATTACCCTTATACAATTTTTGTAGACATGATTTTCTAATTGCTGAAAAAGTAGATTGCTCTCTTTTGTTATAATCAATCCTAATTTTCTAAATAGGAGAGTCCCATGAAAAATCCCATTGTCGCCATATTAACGGCGTTTTTTATTTTGTTGTCACCAACGGCAACGGCAGCCGATTTGCGTATTGGTGTGGAGGGTGCCTATCCGCCCTTTTCTGCTGTAGACGAAAAAGGTGAGCTTGTGGGTTTTGATATTGACATTGCCAAGGCACTGTGCTTTGAAATGCGCATGTCTTGTGATCTAGTACAACAAGATTGGGATGGCATTATCCCTGCTTTAGAAGCGAAAAAATATGATGCCATTATTGCATCAATGTCTGATACTGAAGAACGACGTGAAAAAGTTGATTTTACCGAGCACTATTACAAAGATGGCGCCAAATTTGTACGAAAAAAAGGTAGCAACGTTAAAGTATCGTATAAAGGATTGGCCGATAAAACTGTAGGCGTTCAGCGTGGTACGGTGACCGACAGCTTTATCACTGAAGAGTTTGAAGGTGCCGTTATTAAGCGCTATGACACACTTGAAAACGCACATCTAGATCTCACACAAGGACGGCTAGACCTAGTTTTGGCAGACCAATTCGTCCAGCAAGACTGGGTAAACAAAAATTCTGATGAATACGAAACCACTGGCGCAACCTACACCAACAGTGAATATTTTGGCAACATCTCCATCGCCGTACGCAAGGGAGAAGATGAATTACGTGAAAAAATCAATGCCGCCATTAAAGCAATTAGAGAGAATGGTGCTTATAAAGAAATTAACGACAAGTATTTTTCATTTGATATTTACGGACGTTAATATCCAGTACCACCTGCGTTAAATTCGCGTTTCATAGCCATGCAACCGTTGCTGGGCTATGAAGCGCGTTTTGTTGCCGGTTTTTTTATCACCTTAGGCGTTGCCGCGATAGCGCTTTTACTTGCTGTACTCTTGGGACTAGCCGGAGCCGCAGCAAAACTATCCGCCGGAAAAGTGACACAGAGAGTAGCTGGCACATACACCACTGTCGTTCGCGGCATTCCCGAATTACTTTTTATTTTAGTGGTGTACTACGATTTGCAACGATTGATTAATTTTGCTTATGCGCAGCTGGGAAACGATGGCGGATTTATCATTCCACCATTTTGGGCTGGTGCTTTGGGTATTGGTATTTTCTATGGCGCCTACATGACTGAAACTTTTCGCGGCGCCATGCTGGCAGTGCCACGCGGTCAACGAGAAGCTGCTTTATCGTTAGGATTACCTCCCCAGCTGCTTTTTTGGCGAATCATTTTTCCGCAAATGTTGCGCCACGCCTTGCCTGGCATTCGCAACAACTGGCTGGTGCTACTCAAAGCAACAGCGTTAGTATCAGTTATCGGTCTTTCCGACGATATGATGGCAGTAGCCAACCAGGCCAAAGCCAAAACGCGAGAACCTTTTTTATTTTATTTTGCCGCTTCTATCGGTTATTTACTGCTCACCGCCGCTTCGGGTACGATATTTAATTTTTTAGAAAAACGTGCTCGGCGAGGGCTTGACGATGCTTGATTCTTTTACTCTCATTTTACAGAAGTATGGCACACTCTATCTTACCGGACTTTCAATGACCGTGCAGTTGACGGTGCTATCGTTACTAATTGGCTTCTTCATAGCATGGCCGCTGGCATTGATGTTGATGGCACGGCAGCGTCCTCACATATACTGGCCAGCACGCAGCTTTGTTTACTATATGACCGGAACTCCAATGTTGACACAGTTGTTTTTGGTGTACTTTGGCTTAGGGCAGTTTGAGATGGTGCGCGAAAGCGTTTTGTGGCCAGTGTTACGTGAGCCCTACTGGTGTGCCCTCATCGCTTTTTCACTTAATACTGCAGCGTATTCCGCTGAAATTTTTCGTGGTGCAATGGCTAATACGGCAACGGGAGAAATTGATGCAGCACGTGCATTTGGCATGGATGGATTGCGTTTATGGTGGCGCATTTTAGCGCCATCGGCATTTCGTCGCGCACTGCCAGCATATGGCAATGAATTAATTTTTCTTATGCACAGCACGTCTTTGGCGAGCATTATCACGTTGTTAGATTTGACCGGCGCGGCGCGGGAATCCGCGCGTGGCACTTTTGCATTCAGTGAATCTTATTTCATCGCTATCGCGCTATATATGATGTTGACCGGATCCATCGTACTCGCAGTGCGTTTTGCTGAACAGCGGCTACTTGCTCACCTTGGTGATTCTAAAAAATACAAAACAGCAACAAGGTAAAAGATAAAATATTTTTATTTGCTAAAAAAATTAACACACCAATTGCAACACCAGCTTTCTAATTTCACGTGATATAAGCCCGCACGACGGCAGTATAATGCTTTTATGAAACACCTTATAGTTATACCTACTTTCATATTGGCAATCGCGCTGACTGCCGACACATTTGTCGCAAATGCTGATGACGAACTATCTCTGAGGCAAGAACGGGCATTTCAAGAACTGTTTGATGCTTTTGCCGATGGCGCGGGCAGTGAATCTTTGTTGCATTTGCGCTATGCCTTTGATGAAAAATTAATAACCACCGTTATCAATAGTTTATCCATTCACGACAATACACCAATGCTCGGCAAAACAGGACCGTTACTAGTGGAATTTTCTGACTATCAATGTGGCTATTGCAAACGCATGTACTCGACATTGCAAGAAAAAATAGAAGCAGGGCGAGCACGGGTGCTTGTACTAGAATTCCCGATATTGGGTGAGCTCTCTGACACAGCGGCACGTTACGCTTTAGCCGCACAGAAGCAACAAAAATATGTCGCTTTTCACGATGCACTCATGCGCCAACACGGAGCAATTACAACGAATAATTTGAATAAGGTAGCAACAGCGGTTGGTTTGGACTTAACACAACTGCAGGCAGATATAAGCAGTGAAGAGATAGATCAGGAATTGAAAAAAAATTATCGCCTAGCGCTATTGCTAAACATACGAGCAACACCTTCTTTTGTAATTAATAACACCATTGTCCGCGGTGCTTTGCAACAAGAAGAATTACAACGGCTATTAGAAGGGCAATGACAACCCAACGTTATTGCTGATAGTTAACAGCATGCCAGCCGCAAATTAGCAGGACTGTCGCCACTAACGACAAATGAACAATCGGCGGTGATTTCTAGGAAAGAATAAGGAGAAAGCAATGACAAATTTCAATACCCCTGATTTGTGTGATGCAATTGAGAGCGCTGGCGATATACCGCAAGCAACAGTGGCATTTTCAGATTTTGGCGGCGTTTCGAATTTTTATGGTGCGATTGCCACAGTACTATGCTTTGAAGACAATGGTAAAGTGCGCACGATGTTGGAAACACAAGGCAATGGACGAGTACTGGTAGTAGATGGCGGTGCATCTAGGCATTGCGCATTGGTAGGCGGTAATTTAGCAGAATTAGCAAAAAAAAATGGATGGATGGGAATTATTGTTAATGGTTGTGTGCGCGACACGGAAGAGTTAGCGGCAACCGCTGTGGGCGTTAAAGCCTTAGCGGCCATGCCGAGGCGAAGTCAAAAACGTGGTAGTGGCGAAACCGATGTAACCGTACAATTTGACGGGTTAACATTTGTGCCTGGGCATTACGTCTATGCCGATGAGGATGGCATTGTTGTTTGTGAAAAACATCAATCTTTATAAAAAGCGCTCGCCGTAAATTATAAAAATATGAAAAGACATTAAAAATTTTATAAGTAGGTTTCTTCGTACAAAATAATTTTAACTTCAAAATAAACCTATTATTATAATTTAATCAAGAATTATGTGACCTTGATAACACATCACTGTCTTGCAGTTCCCACGTTTCTGTAAAAGGAAAATTACCAATATCATCATGTGCCGCGACGATAACGGTAGCACCTTGTTGCAACATATTTGTAATTAAAGCTTGAGTGAACGTTACGCTATCAGAATCCATATAGGCGGTCGGTTCGTCTAATAAATATAATTTTGCCTGTGCCGCCCATATTCGCGCCATAGCCAAGCGTTGTTGCATCCCTCCTGATAATTCCTGCGCTGACGCACCAGCAACATCAACCAATTCCGATTTTTTCAGTGCTGCTTCCACGACGGTTGCCGACTCACCAGCGTAACGAGCAGCGAAACTTATGTTATCGCGAACGCTACCAATAAACATGTACGGCGTTTGATGCAGGTATGCTACGCTGCGGATGCCATGCTGAGACGGTTTTTGAGAAAGTCCGTTAAATTTCCATGTCATGACCGAATCTGGTCGCAATAAACCGGCAATAATTTTAAGTAACGTTGTTTTGCCACTGCCATTAGCACCGCGCAATAACACACAAGTACCACGGTGTGCTGCTATTGTTTTTACTGATAAAATTTTCCGCCCGTTATATGATTTTTTCAATCCACGGATAGACAGCAGTGCTTCGCTCATTTGCCACCACCTTGCACAACTGCCAGCAAAGCGCTTGTGCCGAGTGCCAATATTATCAATACCAACCCCAACGCAATACCTTCGGCAAAAGCACCTTTACCCGTTTCTAGTGCGATAGCAGTGGTAATGTTACGGGTATGGTGGGCAATGTTACCGCCAACCATCAAAGCGCAACCAACTTCAGAAATTATGCGACCAAATCCTGCAAGCAATGCCGCCACTAAACCAAATCGGGCTTCACGCAAATCAATTAAAGCTGCTTGAAACCGCCCTGCTCCCAACGTAAATGCTGTTTCGCGAGCACGTGGGTCGTTTTTTTGCAACGCTGATAAGGCAAAGACAGCCAATACCGGAAAAGCGATAAGCATCTGCCCTACCGCCATCGCTTCGGGCGTGAATAACAATTGCCATGCGCCCAACGGTCCTTGACGAGAAAATAACATATACAGAAGCAAACCAATCACCACCGTTGGAAAAGATAGAAATCCCTGCAATAACGCAATGCAAAGGCGGCGTCCGATAAAATTGCTGACGGCGAGCACGTATGCTAGTAACAGCGCAAGCGGTGAGGCCGCCAAAAGCGCCAATACAGACACCCGCAACGATGTGAAAATAATCTCCCACAAAGCATCATCGCCGATAAACAGTAACGATAGCGCGTCGGCAGTGGCGTCAGCAATACTCAATGCCCAAAGCCGTTAATTGTTAACGCTGGGGACAAACAATTGTTCTCCATGATAACGATATTTACCGATGCGCTGCTGAGTTGCAGGCGCAACCAACCAGTCAGCAAAATGCGACGCTAATTCCACTTGAGTATGCGGGTGCCGTTGTGGATTTACTCGCATAACGCTGTACGGATTGCGTAACAGCGGGAAATTTTCCACTACAATGCGCAAATCAATTTTGTCGCGAAAAGCAAGATAGGTTCCCCTGTCCGAGAGTGTGTAGGCGCGTAATTCGTTGGCTATCAGCAGCACCTGCCCCATGCCAGTACCTGCAGATACGTACCAATCACCTGCAGGAAAAATTGCGAGGTTCTCCCACAACGTGCGTTCTTTTTTGTGAGTTCCAGATTCATCACCACGAGAGATAAAGGAACTTTCTTGTTTCTTTGAAAGCCTGAATAGTGCATCGGCAATATTCAAACCACCAATGTCAGCTGGATCGTGTGGCGGTCCCACAATGACAAAATCGTTGTACATAACGGCACGACGGTCCACACCAAAGCCTTCGGCGATAAAACGTTCTTCATCGTCCGGCGCGTGAGTAAGTAATAAATCCACATCACCGTTTTTTCCTAGTACCAGCGCTTTGCCACTGCCAACAGCAAGCACACGCACTTCGCAATCACATTGCTTTTTAAAATCCGGCAACAAATAGCCTAGCAGCCCTGAATTTTCGGTGCTAGTGGTTACCGCTAACAGTAAAGACCTATCTGCGGCGGCAGTGCTTACTGCCGCCGCACAAAGCAAATAACAAAATAATCGCAACAACAACGAGCGCAGATAAAAAGGCATCTGACCGTTAACAATGAACATTAGCTTAAACTTGCTTCTGATACTGGAGGCAATGGACAGTCCAACAAGGCAGCATAAGCTCGCAATAATTCTCCTTCATCAGAATTAATAACGCCATCATGAGCAGCACAGTTAGCAGCACTTTGCAAAAAACGCGCTTTTTGCTGTGATGGCATCGTGTTCAGTCGTCGCATAGATAAAGATAATTTTTCTGGTGAAAATGCTTCATCGGAAAATCGCAAGTTAAGTCCCTGCTGTGCCGTAGCAAAAGCAGTTGCCGCCGTTTGAGAGTGTCCAGCTTGTGCCAACATGGACAAAGCATAGGTCATTGCCTCTTGCGTAGTCGGCAAAGACTCCTTTTTTACCCTGCCAAAATAATCCTGTAAGTGGTGCAGTAACACCGCCTCTACGCTCCATTCAAACAAATCCACAGCAGCATCAGCAGAGATGAGCGCGAGTACATTGTTGGCAAAGCGCTCATATTGCACCGGCGACATAAGCCGCAAAGCCGGAGGTGTACGCAATAACAAAGGTAGACAAACCGCACGCGAAAGACGTACGATTTCTGGCTCTAAACGCATAGTTAATTTATAAACGCCAGCATCTGCAAAGTTGTGCAGATGTTCGCACTGGGTGCGACGACAGCCTTCATTATTGCGATCTAGCAACATCGCATACACCAGCGCCCGGGTGGAATATGAATCACTCAAAGCAGTTTGCAATATTGGCGAGAGGTTGTCAATCACACAACTAGCAGCAGTTAGTGCTGCAGCATGGGTTTTTCCAGCTTGGGTCGTGAGTTGCGTTGCCTTTTCATTTTTACCAAAAAGCATAGCAAATAAATCCGGCGGTGTTGCTTGTTGTGCTGTGCCTTGCTGGGTTGAGGCGAGATTACTGGAAAAATTAGCGGCAGCAGCATGAGTAGTAATCACATCTGGTGAAGCCACAGGCAGTTTATCCAACCCTGTACCAATAGCAGAAGTGCCATCCCATTGCGGCACAATACGCTGAATACGCTCGTTGAGCGGCGGGTGAGTCGCCATCAGTCCGGAAAACGACATGCCCGCTCCTTTAGCAAAAAACATGTGTGCAACTTCTGCCGCTTTAGGATTTTTGAGCATTCCGCTACGCACGCCAATTTTTTGGAGTGCGCCGCCGATGCCGTCAGGATTGCGGGTAAATTGCACAGCACTAGCGTCAGCTAAAAATTCACGCTGACGGCTAACAGCAGCACGAATCAAGCCACCAAAAAATGCACCGACTGCGCCGATAACAATCAACGCTAATCCTGCCGCTGGAATCGCCATTGCCGCCGCCCCACCCTCTCTGCTTGACGAACGCGACATAGATAGAAAAAACGATGACCGCAACAAAAAATAGCCTAAATATGACAGCAACATGATACCGTGAATTATGCCAATCAGACGCATACTAAGTCGCATATCGCCGTTAATAATGTGACTAAATTCGTGCGCGATAACACCTTGCATTTCATCTCGACTAAAAGTGCTGAGCGCGCCAGCAGTAACACCAATAACCGCATTGCCAGGTTTGGTACCAGCAGCAAAAGCATTGACAGAGGTGTCGGGGATAAGATACACCTGCGGCACCGGACAACCTACTGCCAATGCCATTTCACCAACGATATTAAGTAACCGTCGTTCTTCTGGGTGATCAGTGGAAGGAAGTACTAACCTCCCGCCCATGCTCTGTGCAACAGCTTCGCCGCCACCAGTATTGAGGGCAATAATTTTGTATATGGAACCGATACTCACCAGCGCCAAAACTCCGACGGCAACATCTACCAGTAACGGTTTATCTAACGTCGTCGGCGAAGGTGGCTGCCCTAGCATAAGCCAATGCACACCAGCGTAAAGCAACGTAACAAGCCCCAGCAAAGCGAAAACAAACATCAATACCAGCCAGCTAGTGTTACGTTTAGCTCGATCCTGTGATTCAAAGAAATTCATGAATTTTGTTATTTTACGCCAAATTTTATTTTGCCACCACGAGAAAGTATGGCTTGTCCTATAGCCAAAGGAAGCAAAACTTGCTAAAAACAGCCTGCTTGTTTTTAACTTAATTGTAGATATTTAATGGCATTATTACAGTTATGCGTGTGATACAATAGATTAGATAAAAGTTTCATAAATAGGAGAAACACTATGGCATACAGTCAAAAAGTAATGGATCATTATGAAAACCCGCGTAATGTGGGATCTTTTGGTAAAGACGATAAAAACGTGGGCACTGGTATGGTTGGAGCACCAGCTTGTGGCGATGTAATGAAATTACAAATTAAGGTTAACGAACAAGGCTTGATTGAAGACGCTAAATTCAAAACCTATGGTTGCGGTTCGGCTATTGCTTCATCTTCACTTATCACCGAGTGGGTGCGTGGCAAATCTTTAGACGCTGCCGCCAGCATTAAAAACACCGAAATTGCACAAGAGTTAACCCTACCACCGGTCAAAATTCACTGCTCTATCCTTGCCGAAGACGCCATCAAAGCAGCTGTTGCCGATTACCGCAAAAAGCACCCCGAAACCGCATCTGCTTCATAATTTGCCGCTTACATGGCCATTTCGCTTACCGCCAGTGCAGCTGAGCACGTTCGCCGCTGTCTTGGCGATCGCACCAAACAAGCCGTTGGTATTCGATTGGGTGTCAGATCCTCGGGTTGCTCCGGCTTAGCATACGTAGTGGAATACGCCAATAGTTTACAAGATGGTGACTTAACCTTTGATTCTCACGGCGTAACGGTAGTCACCGACCCCAAATCACTAGTGCACATGGAAGGTATGGAAGTAGATTATGTGCGTGAGGGCTTGCAAGAGGGGTTGAAATTTAACAATCCCAATGTCAAAGACAGTTGCGGTTGCGGGGAAAGTTTTACTACTTAATATCTAAAAGTTAGATTGCCTGTTACGTATCATTACCTTTGATATTTTTAGACAATAAATTTTGACGAATAAAATTAATATTTAATTCAAATATTAAAAAATGTTGCCCGACAGTATCTAAAAAGAAATTATACTTTCTCCAAGCCTATATGATATCGTCCGACGACTTTTTCTCTTGTGATTATTTTTCGCTGTTTGCCTTATCGCAGTCTATAACAGTGGATAATAAACAATTGCAAGAGCGTTACCAATCTCTACAACGCTCCGTGCATCCCGATCGTTTCGCCGCAGCACCAACAGCAGACAAGCGTGCTGCTATGCAGATGGCCAGTCGCGTAAACGAGGCCTACCAAACACTACGCACTCCATTACGTTGTGCTGCTTATTTGCTTTCTTTGCGTGGAATATCGGCGCTGGCCGAAAACAATACTGTTATGCCACCAGATTTTTTAATGCAACAACTGGAATGGCGCGAGGCGCTAGAAGAGGCCGAAAATGATACAGCTGCATTGGCAACGCTGCGGAAAGAGATTGAAACAACAGTAACGACAGTACAATATGATACAACCACTCATTTGGCTAATAATGATAATGAAGCTGCCGCAAACGCCGTGCGTCGCTGGCATTATTTGCAAAAAATGCTGGACGACATAGCATGACAATATTTCAAATTCAGGAGCCAGAAGAGCGCCAGCCCGAAACGATTGAGCGTCGTCTAGCGGTGGGCATTGATTTAGGCACTACCAATTCACTGGTGGCAGTAATCGGTGAAGGCAATATTCCTCAGGTGCTGGATGACGGCGGCGGTGCCATTGTGCCCTCAGTGGTACGCTATGCCGCTGACGGCACTGTAGCAGTGGGACAAGAAGCACTGACGACTTTTATTGATACACCAAAACAAGTAATTGCTTCGGTCAAACGGTTAATGGGTAGAAGCACGGCGGATGTACGCAACAGCTATCAATATGATTATGCCACTGACAAAGACGGTATTGCGCGCATTCAAACTGCCGCTGGAGACAAAACACCGATAGAAATATCAGCGGAAATTTTACGCTGTTTGCGTCGCCGCGCCGAAACAGTATGCGGCGCCAAAGTCGCTGGCGCTGTTATTACAGTGCCGGCGTACTTTGACGACGCTCAACGACAGGCGACCAAAGATGCTGCCCGACTTGCAGGATTAACCGTATACCGGCTGCTAAACGAGCCTACCGCCGCCGCAGTAGCATACGGGTTGGATAACGCCGAAGAAGGCGTATATGTGGTGTACGATTTAGGTGGTGGTACTTTTGATGTGTCGGTATTACGCTTGCAAAAAGGCGTCTTTGAAGTGCTCTCTACTGGGGGCAATACGGCGCTGGGCGGCGATGACTATGACCGCGCGTTGGCAGAATTGGCAGCACATAAAATGGCGCTACCAAAACTAGACGGCAACGATGAGTTACGTTTAGTCGCCGCTGCGCGAACTGCTAAGGAAGAACTATCCGCTGCACCGAAAGTAACATTACGCGCGCAATTATCAGCAAGCGCGGTGCAATGCGAAATAACGGCAGATGAATTTACTGCCGCCACCGAGCCGCTTACCACTGCCACGGTACGCGCATGCCAGGCGGTACTGCGCGATGCCACTCTGTCACCAAAAGAAATAAGCAACGTAGTGCTGGTAGGCGGAGCAACGCGCATGCCAATGATAAAAGCTGCGGTTGCTAATTTTTTTGGGCGCACGCCCTATGACAAACTTAATCCCGATGAAGTCGTAAGTTTAGGCGCAGCAGCGCAGGCAGATGTGCTGGCCGGAAACCGACGTGGTGATGACTGGCTACTGTTGGACATTATTCCACTATCATTAGGGCTAGAAACGATGGGTGGTCTGACAGAAAAAATTATTCGCCGCAACACTGCCGTCCCTATAGAAAAAGCACAAGAATTCACCACCCACCAAGACGGACAAACAGCGATGAAAATTCACGTGGTACAGGGTGAGCGCGAGCTCGTCCGTGACTGTCGATCGTTAGCAACGTTTACCTTGTCGGGTATTCCCCCACTACCTGCGGGTTCGGCGCGAGTGCGAGTTTCATTTCAGGTAGATGCCGACGGATTATTATCGGTTACGGCAGAGGAGCGCGAAACCGGAAAACAATCAAAGGTCACCGTTAAGCCAACGTATGGTTTAGATGAAACCCAAATGTTAAAAATTTTGGAGGATGCATTTTCTCATGCTACCGAAGACGCTAACAGTCGCCGTTTGAGTGAAAAACGGCAGGAAGCAAAAAATTTGTTACGCGCAACGCAAAAAACTTTATCGGACTCTGCTGAATTACTATCTTCCGACGAAAATGCTGCCATCAAAAACGCCATTACCGCCTTGCAGCAAGCTTTGGCCAGCGAAGACGTACAATCCATCTCCAACAATATTAAACGACTAGAAGAAGCGGGTGCCGATTTTGCCTTGCGTCGTATGAATGCAGATATTAAAAAAATATTAACTAACAAAATACCGAATAATATTTGAATTTTTGTCGCAGTTTGGCGCAATGCTAAAATGCGTTGTATGCCCAAAATAACTGTATTACCACATGCTGAATTGTGCCCAAATGGAGCGGAGTTACTTTGCCCTGCTGGCAAGACTATTTGTGATGTGCTGCTTGAGAAGCACATTGATATTGAGCACGCTTGCGAAAAATCCTGTGCCTGCACTACCTGTCATGTAATCGTTCGTAATGGCTATAATTGTTTAAATGAAGCCAGCGAAGAAGAAGAAGATATGCTGGATAAAGCTTGGGGGTTAGAGTCTGAGTCACGATTGTCATGCCAAGCCGTTGTCACCGACATTGATTTAGTAGTGGAAATTCCGAAATATACAATTAATTTAGCTAGGGAAAATAACTAATGAAATGGACAGATACGCTGGATATTGCCATTGCGTTAATTGAAAAACATCCAGATATTGACCCGCTAACCGTGCGCTTTACTGATATGCACCGCTGGATATGTGAACTGGAAGGCTTTGATGATAATCCGGAAGCCTCAAACGAGCGCATTCTAGAAGCCATCCAAATGACGTGGATTAACGAAGCGGACTGAGTTCCCGCATCCCACTGGTTTCCTCCCTTGTACAGCCTTATTATCATTGCCGCCCTATTTGGTTTACTTTGGGGCAGTTTTTTAAATGTAGTAATTTATCGTCTGCCGCGAATGCAAATTTCCGGTATTGTGCGCCGCGGTAAACCGCTCGCCTTTTTAGCATTACCGTTATCTTACTGCCCACACTGCGAAGAGGGGATTAAGCCATATCACAATGTACCGCTCATCAGTTTTCTGTTGTTACTCGGACGCGCAAAATGTTGTGGTGCTCCCATCAGCATTCGTTATCCACTGGTTGAAGCGAGTGGCGCGCTTATAGCCGCCGGTTCTCTTGCGCATTTTGGCTGGAACCTTGACGCATTATTGGCTGGAATATTCTTATCTATACTACTGGTGGCAGCGGTAATTGACCTACAACGCTATTATTTGTTGGATACGCTGACACTACCTTTGCTATGGCTGGGATTACTTGTCAATATTGATTCGCGTTTTACATCGCTAGAGGAAGCGGTACTGGGTGCTACCGGCGGCTATTTACTTATGTTTGGGTTGGCAGCGGCGGCATCTTTTATGCTTAAAAAAACAGCAATGGGAGGCGGTGATTTTAAGTTAATGGCAGCACTTGGCGCCTGGCTTGGTTGGGAAACTTTGTTTGTACTGTTGTTTCTAGCGGCACTTTTCGGGTTGTTGTTAGCCGGAATGCGCTATTTAGCTCGAGGGCGAGCACATCGCATCCCCTTCGGACCAGCACTGGCCTTAGCCGGCGCTGTTATGCTATTTTGGGGCGATAAAATGATCCTTACCTATTTGTCTTATATCGGAGGATAAAGCAGTTTTTTGCGTGGGATTAACCGGCGGCTTAGCAAGTGGCAAAAGCGAGGCAACATCTATTTTTTCCGCACTAGGCGCGACAGTAATAGATGCCGATGAAACCGGTCGTCGCCTAACCACCAACGGCGGTTCAGCCCTGCCGGCTTTGCGCCACACCTTAGGGGCATGGGCTTTTGATAATACCGGCAACTTACGAAGACATGAAGTAAGGCAACGAGTGTTTTCCGACCTCGCTATGCGTACGGCACTACAAAAAACTTTGCATCCACTAATTGAAAAAGATATGCGCCGACAAATGGCTGCGGTGGATAGCAGTTACTATCTAATATTGTCAGTACCCTTGCTTTTTGAAACTGATATGTTTACCGCTGATTGCCATCGTGTCGCGGTGACAGATTGTGAACCTACTACACAAATCGCCCGTGCTTGCCGGCGCGACAAGATTTCCGAATTAGAGGCAAAATCCATTATAGCGACACAATTACCGCGTGGTGAGCGATTAGCACGCGCAGATGATATTATTCACAATGATGCAGACTTGGCTGCGTTACGGCAAGCAGTAGAAAATTGCCATCACCAGTATATAAAAATAGCGCCCAAAGAAAGAATACCAACATGACCGAATTAACTCCCCGCCGCGCTGAAATAAAGCGACACACGGCAGAAACTAAGATAGAAGCATCTTTGTTGCTAGACGGCGACGGCACGTCAGAAATTAGTACCTGTCTGCCGTTTCTGGATCACATGTTGGCACAAACGACACGACACGGGCATTTGAAATTGCAACTGTCTGCCCAAGGTGACTTGCATATTGACGCGCATCACACAGTGGAAGATTGCGGCATTGTATTTGGTGAGGCGCTGTTGCAAGCGCTTGGTAATAAAGCTGGCATCGCCCGTTTTGGTTATGCTTACGCACCACTGGATGAGTCACTAGCACGCGTAGTGGTGGATTTTTCAGGACGCTCATCATTGACATATCAAGTTACGCTAGCTCAAACCGTCGTCGGTGGCATGGAGGCTGATTTGTTGCGTGAATTTTTTCAGGCATTAAGCAACAATGCCAAGCTTACGTTACATGTGGATTTGTTACGCGGTATCAACGCGCACCATCAAGCGGAAAGCGTGTTTAAAGCCTTTGGATTAGCATTACGCATGGCGGTAATGCGCATTGGCAATGAACTACCCAGCACTAAAGGCGTTTTATGATTGCAATTGTGGATTACGGCATGGGCAATTTGTATTCTGTTGAAGCAGGTCTGCGCCGTGCCGGCGCTAGCTCAAAAATGGTACAAACCGCTGCTGATATTGATTCTGCCGACAAAGTGGTGTTTCCCGGAGATGGCCATTTTTTAGCCTGCATGAACGCACTAAACAAACGCGGCTTACGGGACGCAGTGTTACGAGCAGCAGCAAAAAAACCATTTTTCGGAATTTGCGTCGGCATGCAAGTGCTGTATGAAAGTAGTGAAGAGGCGCCTGATACACCTGGGCTAGCCGTATTACCGGGACACATTCGCCACTTACCGGAAGTAGCTGGAAAAATCCCTCACATGGGATGGAACACTGTACAGCATACACGCGCCCACCCTATGCTTAATGGCGTGCCTGAAAATTCACGTTTTTATTTTATTCATTCTTACTATGCCGAACCCAACGCATGCACCATCGGCATCGCTGAATATAGCACCGCCATGACGGCTATTGCCGAACATTGCAATGTGTGGGCAACACAATTCCACCCTGAAAAAAGCGGCCGCTGGGGAGCTCAATTACTAAAAAACTTTGTCGCCGCTTAATCGTTGTCAGCAACTCACAAATATTTAACTCCGTGTTCGGTTAATAATGATATTACTTATGGCTAGCGGGATAATTACCCAAAAGGATAACCACTTACAATCGTACTTTTTGATTATATCTGCCAAGTATGTACTGGCGTACCGCCTTCTTGCAATTGCCAATAAGCTTCGGTCATTTTTCGCATTGTATTTTCGCCATCATTGTTATTAGCGACATAGTGACGTTGCCAAACGCTACCGTTTTGCCCCGTGAGAACTCTAGCCATAATGATTTCATCTAGCCATTTCTTACACTCACCCTCTGACACGCCGCATGAGCGTAGACCACGCCATGCGTATTTAATAATTTCATCTAACATTAGTTGTTTTAGTTTTACCCGCCGCCCTCCCAGCCAGACAATATCCGCATCCATTCCATCACGCGCGGCTTGATAAAAATTGTTCCGCACCATTTCGAATGGTAACTGTTCGTTAACGCTGGCAGCCCCGTCCTTAAAGGCATTTTTAAGATAATGTACCAATCCGACAAACAATGCCATATTAGCCACCATATCAACCACTGTGGGCCCCGAAGACATAGCACGGTGTTCAATACGCAAAAATGGCTTACCTTGATAAAAGCCAGCAACAGGGCGGTTCCATCGCAAAATATCGCGGTTATGTAAAATCAAATGCTTCATTTCCTCGGGCTTATGTTCCCGTACTATTGGCAGTACCGCGCGCATCTTCTGGTGGTTATCAGCAATAAGTTCCAGTATCGTCTTATCCAAATATTGCTCGCCAAAAATATGATCACAACGGCGACCAAAACTCAGCACTTCATCGGGAGCGTCACTAATAAACCGCTCATACATAATCTGCTCGAACAGCGGCACTCGTGTCTCTGCCCACAATTGCCGTCCCATAAGAAACGGTGCATTAGCCCCTACTCCGACTGTAATTGCTGATGCCACTTGTGCGGCATTGTAAACTGCCGCCGATTCATTTTCGTTCACAGTTAAGTGCACCTGTAAAGATGTTGATGCGCCTTCAATACTAAGATTATCGGCATCAAAAACAATACCGTCGCCGTGACCAATATTAATACGGAATGCTTTATTTTTATTCATTTTAGACAACTGTTCTGCCAGTGTACGAAAGTGTAACCGGTCAGTAATCATGTCTTCGCCAAAATGCTCCATCATGAGTGTTGGCAAAATACCAATAGTAATGACCCGCCCACCTGTCAAATCAGCACAGCGAGAAGTGTGTCGATGATTATTTTCTAGAGAATCATAAAACTGTGAGAAGACATCTTCTTCCATTTTTCTGGGATCAATTTCAAATTCGGCATTAAATTTTGCCATTTTGTAGTAACCGTTATCACCAGAAAAATATTCCAGAAAATTCGCCGCCTCCGGAAGTGGCATCCCATTATCATCAATCAAAAAGCTTTCTATCTCACATCCTATCATCGGTGGTACCATTTTTTGATAGCGTTGTGCAGTACCCCAGTGAAGGGCTATTTCTGTTTCATATCGGAGCTTAGCGTCAAAGTCCTCATACTCTTCAGGAGTGAAGGCAGATTGTTTAGGTATATTGCCAGGCAATTTCCCCGATGCGCTCGTGGCGCTAAGTCCTTTTATTTTTAGCTCAGCCATAATATTTACTGCCTGATATTATAATCCACAATCTCGCATCTCGCTATTAGTATATCCAAAATTGCTATTTTGTGATAGTAACGATAGTCTGACTTGGCGCAAGCTAGATGCCACGCTTCATTAAATTGAAAAATTCTTCGTTTGTTTTGGTCTGACGCATACGGTCCAACAAAAACTCGCAAGCTTTATCATCATCCATAGTCGCCAACGCTTTGCGTAATACCCAAACATTTTTGAGAACCTCTGAATCTAATAGTAATTCTTCGCGGCGAGTACTGGAGCGAGCGATTTGCAACGCCGGGTATACCCGCTTTTCAGCAATACGGCGATCCAAATGAATTTCCATATTGCCGGTACCCTTGAACTCTTCATAGATTACCTCATCCATTTTGGATCCAGTTTCTACCAGCGCCGTGGCGATAATGGTGAGCGATCCTCCTTCTTCAATATTGCGCGCGGCGCCAAAAAATCGCTTTGGTCGTTGCAATGCTTGTGCATCCACTCCGCCTGACAGCACTCGTCCGGATGACGGCTGCACCGAGTTATATGCCCGCGCCAGCCGCGTGATGGAATCCAGTAAGATCACCACATCTTTGCGTGCTTCTACCAAACGCTTAGCACGCTCAATTACCATTTCTGCCACCTGTACGTGACGTGTCGCCGCCTCGTCAAAAGTAGAAGAAATTACGTCGCCACGCACGGAGCGAGTCATCTCAGTGACTTCTTCAGGGCGCTCGTCTATTAACAATACAATAAGACAAACATCGGGGTAATTTTCTTCAATTGCCTTAGCAATGTGTTGCAATATCACGGTTTTTCCGCTTTTGGGCGACGCAACCAGCAAACCGCGCTGTCCTTTACCTATAGGAGCAATGATATCAACCATACGTCCGGTAATGTTTTCTTCGGCACGCAAATCACGCTCCAAACGAAAAGGCTCATTTGGAAATAACGGTGTGAGATTTTCAAATAAAATTTTTCGCTGATTGGCGGCATCATTGACGCTAACACCGTTAACAGTATCTGGGTGCAATAATGAAAAATAACGCTCGTTGTCGCGTGGCGTGCGCACCAAACCTGCTACCGAATCGCCACTACTAAGATTCAAACGCCGAATCTGTTGCGGGCTGACATAAATATCTCCCAGTCCAGCAACGTAAGACTGGTCAGCATAACGCAAAAAACCATAACCGTCAGGCAAAGCTTCCAGCGTTCCCTCACCATAAATACGCACACCGTTTTTAGCGCGTAATTTAAGCATGGCAAAAAGCAATTCTTGTTTGCGTAGGCGAGCAGATTTTTCTACACCGGCCTCTTGTGCCATAGTAACTAAATCGCTAATGTGCATGGCGCGCAATTCGCTAAGATGCACCAGTTCTCCTGTTGCTTGATCATTTTTTTGTGCAGCAGCTTCGGCATTACCTGCTTCCAGATGAGCAATTTCACCCGGCATTTTTTTATTAACGTATCGCCGACGCGGATAACGATTTTGATATGGAGGAGGCATAAATTAAAGACGTCAAGCGTCGAATAAAAAAATTAACTAATAGACTCGTCTATAAAAGACAGCAGAACAGGTTTATCGACTACACCCACTTTGGTTCCCGCTACACCACCTTCTTTAAAGAGCAGCAGTGTGGGAATAGCGCGAACGCCAAATTTGGCTGCCATTTCGGTATTTTCATCAACATTGACTTTGACCACTCGCACATCATCGCGCATAGCAGCAATTTCTTCCAGCACCGGAGCAATGGATTTACAAGGTCCGCACCAAGGTGCCCAAAAATCTACCAGCACAGGTGTGGACGCATTGAGCACATCAGCTTCAAAGCTGTCATCGGTCACCTGCGTGACATTAGCGGACGATTCAGTCATAAAAAATCTCCAAAATTATAGGTTTAAGGAGCGCAAAGCGCAAAGGTAGTAGAAATAAAATAGTTAGTAAAAATTCATCTAGATGCGGAAGAACGATTAGAAATCGCCTTAAAAATAAAATGCCGCATAAGTTACTTGCATATGATACTGGAAAAAAAGATTAAAATCAACATATTAACCATGACAGCAAAACTATATGATTGTGATTCTTGCCCTGCTTATTGTTGTGGCTATCCGGTTATCGCCGCAACTAAAACCGACATCCGCCGGCTAGCACGCCATTTTAAATTAAGTGAAGAAGAAGCCCGAGACCGCTTTACCGAAAAAGAAAATAATCGCGTACGCAAACTTCGGCAACGTCCGGACAAGAAGCTCGGCACACCGGCATGTGTTTTTCTCAATCAAAAAACGCGCGGTTGCTCAATATATAAAGCACGGCCACAAATCTGTCGCGACCATCCGGGCGATCGCTGTGAATGGAATGACCGGCGTTTGTTGGAAAGTATTGCAAATGGCAAAAAGGTTATTCGCTTAAAAGTTATGCCATGGCAAACTGACGGCGATTATCCGCTGTACACCGCAAAAAAACTACCGGCATTGCTAAATGCCTATGTTTCAAATAACGGCAAAATGCCAAGTAACTAAAGTATCTGTCGCTGTGGGAAAATGCGGTAAAGGAGATTTTTATGAATAACAAAACCATCATTCAAACCAACACCGCGCCACAAGCAATTGGCGCTTATTCGCAAGCCGTGAGCCATGGCGGATTGGTGTTTATTTCCGGTCAAATTCCACTTGACCCTTCTACCGGCGCGCTGGTAGAAGGCGGTGCGGAAGCGCAAGTAGAATGCGTATTTGACAACCTTGCTGCCGTTTGTGAAGCCGCTGGCGGAAAGCTAGACGATATTATAAAACTTAATGTCTATCTTATTGATTTAACAGATTTTTCTGTTGTTAACGCCACTATGGAATCACGCTTTAGTCGTCCATTTCCAGCACGCGCAGCGGTCGGTGTAGCGGCACTGCCCAAAGGCGCCCGCGTAGAAGCCGAAGCCATTATGGCGACGTCCATCTAGCTACATTCTGATGACGGATTATTTGCTTATCCGCGGCGGCGACGGCGAACGGATACTAGATGCATTAGCCGTTGCTGTCGACTTATCTACAAATGCCAACATTCAAATAGATATCGCCGTTCCGGCAGCATTAGTGCCAATCGCACAATTGAGCGAAGTGGTGCGACGAGTTATTCCCATTACCGCACCCACGCCCCCCAAATTTTCTGAAGCGGTTAGCAAAGGAGATTGGAAAAACAAATTAATTGCTGCCACCAAAACCGTTGCCAGTGCGGCTAATCGTAACATGCGTGATTATCTGGCGGTTGCTGAAAAATTGAGATTAGTGCGTTATGCCGCCGTTTATGATTTTGATGCCTCCGGTTTTAGTCTTGCTGTAGCACGAGCCGCTAAAACGCAAAAAATTATTGGCTTTGCTCCCGAATGCGCACCCAACGCCGTATCGGGCGCAGCACTGATGTATCACGATACGAGGCTGGTTCCTCAAAAATTAAGTGAAGTTGAACGCTGTCGCTACTTGGTCGCACGTCATTTAAATTATCCACCTGACCTTCCCATCGGGTGGAAGCTACGCACTACCGTACCGCCAACATGGATGCCTAAAACGCCATTTATGTTGGTAGGCGGCAACATTCCAGCGCCATTTATTGATGTATTAACGGCGGCGGGAATCACTGTCGTTGGCGATTTTGAAAAAGCTGATGTTTGCGCTCCGGAACCCTTGTCTCCAGAAATTCTAGCGGCATTATCGTCCGCCGCTACTGTCGTGGTCGGCAACGGTCTACTTACCTCCATAGCCATCGCAAAAGGCACAAAAACGCTTTATATTGGCGCTGCTAAGGCATTACCATATCGGGCAACGCTGATTGATACGCCAACTGCACTCAATGAAGCATTGAAAAAATGCGCTACTCCTAGCGCGGCATCGCGGCCGGTTGATACGCCACCCACGCCACCGGTCTCGGTTTCTGATAGTGGACTGCACTTAAAAAAATAGTGTCACCAGCACGTTTGCTGTATTCCGCCGTTGTTTACGCTGCCGTGCCTTATGCTTTGTGGCGGTTAGCACGGCGCGGCGGTAGTTGGCGACAACTTTTTGGCTGGGCGCCGCCGTCATTAACTAACGCTCCCGTTGTTTGGCTACACGCTGTATCGGTAGGTGAAGCCACCGCTGCCGCCGGACTAATTGACGAACTAAAAAAAACGGGTTGTAACTTAACACTTACTCACACTACGGCTGCCGGCGGTGATTGGTTACGCCGCCACCACGGTGACAGCGCCACAATATGCGCATTACCGCTGGATTTACCTGGTGCAACGACGCGTTTTATACGCCGCATTCGCCCACAGTTAGCGATTATCATGGAAGCTGAATATTGGCCTAACCTACTGACGGCTGCACAACACAGTGGAGCGCGCTTGTTATTAGCCAATGCGCGGCTGGGACACACTAACGCCCGCCGCTACACCTTTCCTCTTATTAAGCAATTAATGTATGAAATGGTGGCACGTTTTGACACCATTGCCGCTCAGACTTGTGCTGACGCTCGGCGTCTTATTTTTTTCGGTGGACGATGTGTTCATACACTAGGCAATCTAAAATTTGACCGCACGATTGACGCCAAACAAACACAAGTCGGGAAAAACTGGAAGCAACAACAATCCTGCGGAAAATCTATTTTACTTATCGCCGGCACTCGTGCGGGTGAAGAGAAACTATTACTAGACGCGATGACTGATGATTTTCTTGCCAATTATTATATTATTTGGGCACCGCGCCATCCGCCACGCGGTGATGAAATTGCCGCTTTGTTGCGTACCCGAAAGCTGTCTTTGGGGCGTCGCACAACGGGAGACGAACCAGATGCTACTCAACAGATCTATCTAGCAGATACGCTTGGTGAAATGGACACTTGGTATGCTTGTTGCGATGTAGCACTTATCGGTGGAAGCTTTTTACCGTTTGGTGGGCAAAATCCCATAGAAGCTATGGCTGCTGGCGTTGCCGCTATTGTTGGTCCTCACACTGACAACTACACGATTTTAGTACGACAAGCCGTACGGCAAGAGGCATTACATCAAGTTGCCACTCCCGCCGCCGCTGTACAACAGGCGCAGCGCTTACTAACAAATAATGTCATTCGGCAACGTAGCGCACAAATGTCACAAGCACTATGCGCTCGCCACCGTGGCGCACTACAAAAACATATTACGCTAGCACTAGATTTATTGAACCCCTACCCTATCCCAAAATTTGACGATGAGAAATACTCAACAAACAAAAAACATGATGCTTAACTTTTTTAAATTAATTGCAGATAACTTCTATCTTAGAAAAAAGCCACTTTTTTCTTTATCTAATATCTGATAAACGATGTGTACAGGCTATTTCCAGCCAAGTGAATTTGATAGAATCATCTTTTTGTCTAAATTTGCTCATGCCTTTATACGTTCACAAATATGGTGGTACTTCGGTCGGCTCAATTGAGCGGATTCGCCACATTTCGGCACAAATCAAAGTCGCGAAAGAGGCAGGAGATAATATTATTGTTGTCGTATCGGCAATGGTCGGTGAAACCAACCGGCTTGTTTCTTTGTGTAATTCTTTTGAACTTAATGACGATTTAGCAATGCGAGAGCAAGATGCCGTGCTTGCCAGTGGTGAACAAGCAGCAGCGGGGCTGACTACTTTGGCCTTGGCTGAGATCGGAGTACGCGCACGCAGTTTTACTGGCTTGCAAGCGGGCATTATTACCGACAGCACTCACGGCAAAGCTCGCATTGTGGATATTGATACGTCTCCCCTGCGCACCGCCTTGGGTGCTGGTGATGTTCCGGTAGTAGCCGGATTTCAAGGCGCTACTGCTAGCGGCAGCATTGCCACACTCGGGCGTGGCGGCTCTGATACTACCGCCGTAGCTTTAGCAGCGGCTATGGCTGCCGACGAATGCCGTATTTTTACCGATGTAGACGGCATTTACACGACCGACCCACGCATTTGCGACAAAGCTCGCTTGCTACCATCGATAACGCTTGAAGAAATGTTAGAAATGGCGTCATTGGGCTCCAAAGTACTACAAACTCGCGCCGTTGAATTTGCTGGCAAATATCGCGTACCCTTACGGGTGCTGTCTTCCATGCATGCCAACAGTTGTGGCACTCTGGTACACTACAAGGAAAACATCATGGAACAACCTATTGTCACCGGCATCGCTTTTAATCGCGATGAAGCCAAAATCACTCTTATCGGCGTACCTGACCGTCCGGGTATTGCCCGCTGCATTTTGCGTGCTGTTGCTGACGTAAACATAAATGTGGATATGATTGTGCAAAATATTGGTAGCGACGGATACACCGATTTTTCTTTTACTGTGCACCGTAGCGATTATGAAACAGCCATGCGCGTTATGCAACACACTGCGACAGACATTAGTGCTGGCAGTGTGGTTGGAAACGCCAACATTGTCAAAGTGTCAGTAGTGGGTATCGGCATGAAATCTCATACAGGCGTTGCCTCTACCATGTTTCAGGCACTGGCAGAAAAAGATATTAATATTCAAATGATTTCTACTTCGGAGGTTAAAATCTCCACCGTTATTGATGAACAATATCTAGAAACTGCTGTGCGTGTATTACATGACGCTTTTGAGCTTGATAAAGGAGTGCACGAAGATAAATAAATTGTTTTTGTGGAGAGATGGCCGAGTGGCTGAAGGCGCTCCCCTGCTAAGGGAGTATGGGGTCAAAAACTCCATCGTGGGTTCGAATCCCACTCTCTCCGCCACTATTATTCTTCTCTATTAAATCAATAAATTATATAACTTTTTATTAGGAGAACCCCCCGCAGGTGTCGGGGATTTGGATGTTTCACCTACTTTTGAGATGCGCTTGTCTATCAATATTTTTGCCTGAAAACACACCCAAATCTCAAAATGCTTTTTAGCGAGTGTGAGGAATTACAAGTCGTATTATTTTTACTAGATGTGTCTAAATATCTAGATATTGATGCTGCTTATCCCAGCTTAAATACTTACCTGCTTTATACAGATTTTTAAGAGATATCAGTGGCGATAAAGTATTTGCCGTTATTTGCTTTAGAATTGTTGGCGACAAATTAAGTAGTTGGAATCTTTTGTAGACAAAGTTATAACGGTTATCTATCTTATCAGCCAACTCATTAATTGTTAAATTATTTTGATTTAGTTCATCCTTCCAAAAATAAACCTGCGCTATCCCGTCGAGTATTTGACTATTATTACTGCTTAATTCATTATCGCTATTTAACGAGTTGTTTATTAATGATTTGCCATCTCTAGACAGAATATAGCGCTTGCCATCATGACGTTTGATATTGATATCAACTTTAATTGTTAAAGTATCTTTAGTATTTTGTATTTGTGCTTGGTAAATTGGCTTGAATGAGTCAATCAAATTTTGTTTATGCTTAGACGCTTGGTTTTGTCGTTAATAAATATGTCATATATTTGATTTGTATTAGCTAACTCCAAAAAAGCATCTATAAACTTACGATCTAACCCATGATCCTGATTTGGATTTAATAAATAAACAAGCATTGCCGACATACTTGGTTCATGCAGATTTGATTGCCAGTACTCAACACATTAAAAATATTCATATCTTAATTAGTATTTATTTGGAAAATATTTTTTACCGGCCAACCACAAATAAATGTCAATCTCTTTAAGGGTAAACTTTTGTAGATTATAAAATTCACTAAAATATTTAATCGCATCCATAAATACTTGATAATTACTCAAATCATCTCTTTTAAAATCATAAAATTTATCCAGCTTTTTAAAATGCCATAACATTTTTTCAACATAAGAATCATAAATTGCGTATTGAGTAGGTTGATGATGTGCGCAATATTTTGATGCAAAAAAATAAAAATTACGCGTTTTATCTTTAATTTTTACTAACGCAATTTTATTAACTAAATCGATATTGCCCACTAATAATTCTTGATCAATATTGCAATCAAATATATGTTTTGCAACTGTATAGGTGTCAAAAATATTAGTGCTATAAAAATCATTCAAAATGCTGACTTTTAATAAAATATCTTCTATTGATTTATTATCAGAACATAGATTGTTAAAAAGCAAATTTAAAGATTTTTCTTGTAAAGCGTAATTTTCTAATGTTGTCCACTGGCTTAAATAACTATTAACTATTTTATTATTTGGTTGCTCTGGTTGCGTCAATTCATACTCCTCACGCCCATGTTGTTTAACATAGTCAGACGCAAGGACGTATGTAACGCCTAACGCCTGAATTCAGCCGATGCGTTAGCGGTCGGCTGGAATGATTTGTTATGCTTTATCCAATGCTTGACTAACATCAGCAATAATATCGTCTATATGTTCAATACCTACTGATATTCTCACTAAGTCTGCATTTACCCCAGCAAAAAGCAACTCTTTGTTATTAAGTTGTCGGTGTGTTGTAGAAGCTGGGTGACATGCCAAAGTCTTTGCATCGCCAATATTAACAAGACGTAATATCATATCCAATGCATCAATAAATTTAGTACCAGCTTCCAGACCATTGGCAAGATTAAAACTTAGAATTCCAGACGCTTTGCCACCAGTAATTTTTTTGCAGTTGGAATAATACGGACTTTCAGGTAAACCAGCATAGTTGACTGATTTTATCTTAGGATGCTGTTGTAAATAATAAGCTAGTTTTTCAGCATTTTCACAATGGCGTTCCATTCGTAGCCCCAGCGTTTCCAATCCTTGTAATATCTGAAAAGCATTCATCGGTGAAAGTGCTGCGCCCATGTTTCTTAAAGGTACCACACGGCTTCTACCAATATATGCAGCTTCCCCTAAAGCTTCTGTATATACCACACCGTGATAGGAAGGGTCTGGTTCATTGAGCATGGGGAAACGTGATTTATGAGCAGACCAATCAAATTTTCCAGAATCCACGATTACACCACCAATGCTTGTACCATGACCGCCTATGTATTTGGTCAGTGAATGCACAACAATATCGGCACCTAAATCAAAAGGGCGACATAGATAAGGTGTAGCCACCGTATTATCAACAATCAAGGGTACTCCAGATTTATGGGCTATTTTAGCTAATCGTTCTATATCCACAACATTGCCCGCTGGGTTACCAATAGACTCACAGAAAATTGCTTTCGTTTTTGCATCAATCGCATTTTCAAATCCTTCAAAATCGTCAGCTGAAAGCATGCGAACTTCAATGCCTTGTTTAGGAAAAGTATGAGCAAAAAGATTATAAGTTCCACCATACAATTGAGCTGTGCTCACAATATTATCGCCAGCTTCGCAAATGCACTGAATTGCATAGGTAATTGCAGCCATACCAGAGGCTACGCATAACGCCCCAATGCCACCTTCCATTGCTGTAAGACGCTGTTCCAATACATCAGTAGTTGGATTCATGATGCGCGTATAAATGTTTCCTTGCACTTTAAGATCAAATAAATCTGCTCCGTGTTGGGTATTATCAAATGTATAAGAGCTGGTTTGATAAATAGGCACTGCAGCAGCTTTAGTGCTCTCTTCAGATTTATACCCTTGATGTAGGGCTATCGATTCTAATTTCATATATTTCTCCTGTTAGTTAACAACTCCTTAATTGTCTTTTATTTGAAAGCATAACGGCGTGGAGATAACCAGCCTATCTATTATCGCCACGTCGCTAGAGTCGACCGCTCTGCGCCCGCATCTAACGACCAAACTCAGCGGCGCTTTTCACGGTCAGCTGGGGTGCCTTGATGTGTTTTCTGCATATTTGATAGTCAATTCGTCTTCTAAATCGAATATTGTTAAAGCGTGTTTTATTTTTTCGAATTTTCCAATACTGTCTATACATCCTTCAATGTAGTATGTGTCATTTATTGCAATAGCCTGTCTGGGGCACCCTTCTTTTGGGTTTTTAGTCAATGTAATTTTTTCAGCCAAGTCAGTAGTGAAGAATGTTTTTGGTTGCAAGTCAAAAAGTTGCTTAAAAACTTCTACATATAACTTTGTAACTTGAGTGACTTCTATTTTTTGGTCGAAGAAAATCGCATATTCCAATTTCTTATGTTTAGGGTCCCCTGCTTCAAAAATATTTACTTCATTATTTTCGTCTCTTTCTTCGATTTCAATCTCTGGAAATTGCCAAATTTTTAAAAAGCGTTCAGCGAGCAGGGAAAATCGTCTTTCGATTTCTGCATTATCCCACTTTTCGGCTATTGAAAGGTATTTATTAAGCCATAAACGACTGTCTTTGTAGCCTGCATTTTCTAAATCTCTTTTAATTACAAACGGCTTATTCCCAAGTTTTCCATTGTTACCTGATAATGTTAAGTTTCCGATTGTGTTTAAGAATGTTTCTTTTATGGAATTATATTCATCAGTTCCTAAATCAATTTTCCATTTTGGGTCAGGATTTTGAGGGAAAATATGTTCAATTGTTATATCAGTATTGCCTTCAATAATTACTGGTTCTTTATTTTCAAAATTTTCAAGACGCTCTAGCAGATAAGTTCTGTTTTTAGATTTTATGTTGTATACGTCTTTGAGTTTAAGGCTTTCAATAACTTCTTTGTTTTTGGGAAAACGTTGCGAGCCTGATCTTTTGAGTAACCATTTCTGCAATGACAACAAATAATCATCTTTATTCACTTTTTCATAAAGTGTCATAAATATTTTGCTGATTACACTTGTTGGTAATCCAACTATAAATCTTCTCCAAGAAAATGATTGCATAAAATTCAAAATATCTATGAAAGTGGATTTTTCAATTATATTTTCAGAATAATCTTCATAGACTTTCATTAAGAATGGATAAGCCACATTTATTTCAAGTCGATTTATGTATTCAAGCTGTAATCTTATATCTTTATCAGGTTCGTTCTTGGGATTTAGTAGTTTGTTATAAAACTTAACAAGCGATTTTATTGGCAAAATATTTTTTTCCAATTCTTGTAAATCAGCCACAGGAAATTTTGCTTTGAACTCTAAATAAACTTTATTTTTATTCGGTATTTTATTGTTTACCAAAATCAAATAATCTCTAATATAATCCGAAACTTTGCTTATATTCTGAGTTTCATCTTTTGCGAGTTTTTCAATGATTTCCCAATAGTTGTTGTAAATTTTATTTTGGTCTCTGCGATTAAGACCCATTAAAATATAGTTTCTAATTAAGTCTGCTTGTGAAAGTTCAAGTCCTGTAGAATTTAAACTTTCAAATATTCTTTGTGGGTCGTCTTTTTCTCGGTCAAGTGAAATTTCTACGAACATTAACTTTGAAAGCCCCTTGAGAACATAATAAAAACTTTCTTCAGTAATCCGACTTTTAAAGTAATTGTAGTTGTCTATAACCTTTGAAAAGTCACTAAACTCTTCGTCTTTATCGCTTCTCAAAAGGTATTTAATTGCCTTGTCGTTGTTTTCAGTAGGTCGAAGTTTTAGTTTTTCTTCTTCGGGTGCAAATTTGTTGATCAGATAAGTTTCGCTTATTTCATTTACAAGTGCTTCGTTATTTATTTCAATTGCCAAACGATAGAGTACTAAATAAATTAAAGTCAATGTTGTTAGTCGTTGCTGCCCGTCAATTACAGTCAACTCTTTAATTCTTGAGGACGTGTAAACACCATCATGAACGTAAACGATACTACCAATGAAATGAGCGTTCATTATATTACTTTTGCCAACTTCCAAAATATCGTCTAAAAGTTGTTTGCATTGACTTGTTGACCAATCATAATTTCGCTGATAAACGGGAATTACGAATTGAGTTTTATTTGAAGATAAAAAGTCTTCTACTTTCGTTTCGTTTGCTTTCATTCGCTATTTCCTGTGGGTCTAGTAAACTTTAGAGTTTGTTTTTTCTTAAAAAATTTAACGTTATATCATACAGATTATTAAACCTAAATTCACTTTCCTTTAAGTGTAGATAAAAAGTCTTGTCACTCAATCCATTGAATTGAGATAATCTTCTTTTTGTAAAACTCCAAAAAGATTCTATCCCGTTTACATGAGCTTTGCCTCTAGCAAACTCATCTTTTGAGTGAAATACTCTATAGTGGTCGTATCCATTTAACACCAATCCACCATAAGCTTTCCAGCCATCTGTATGGATGGTACTTCCTTCTAGTATTTTCCCTTGTATGATAGGTATTAATTGCTCTTTAGAGCAGTTTTTAACTATTTGTACATACACATTACCATTTCTTTTTAATAATCCAAACACGGGTGTTTTCCCAGCTGCACCCCGTCCTCTTTTGCCTCTTACTCTCTTTGCACCAAAATAAGACTCGTCTAATTCAAACTCTCCTTTAGAACTATTGTTTTCCAAAAGATTTTTTACTATATAAACTCTTAGTTTGTTGAATATTTTTTTACAACTTACATGAGATATATTGGTAATTTGTGAAGTTTCATAGGCGTTTAAATCCATTGAAAAACATTTAATCAATTGCCTAAATTTTGCTTCAGAAATATGTGAACGATTGTAATACTTGTTTTTAGCTTTTGATTTCATACTTTAAGAAACCTTTTTGGCTCTTAAAGTTTACCAGAACCTAATCTATTATCGCCACGCCGTTAGAGCCGACCGCTAGAGTGCTTTGTTAGGTAACCCATGTAACTACTTGATTGATACATACCAAACATCTATTTCTGGCCATTCTCCGCCATATTCATCTATAAAGACAATTTTTTCTGGGATTTTACTAACACCAGGGACTTCGTATATGATAGTTTGTCCACCTAGACCATCTGTTGCCCAATTCATATGAGCACATGGAATAAATTCTGTCTTCTTTTCCTCTTATGCCTATTATCGCCTTGCCACAAGGAGTATGCAATTTAATCTTTTTCATAATCTATTCACACCATACATTGCCAACATACGTTTTATTACCATTTAGTTGGTTTTTTTATATGACAGAGTTCTTTAATTTCTTTACCACACGGACAATTATCCCAGTTCTCTTGAATTTCAACATCTACTAATTTCCACTCATCTTTAGCATAGTAAAATTCGTTTGCATTTGATAAAGTTAAAATATGCTTCTTTAAATTTTCAAAATTGCTAGCCACTTTACCATTTTAAGATAGTATGTAACTTCAAATCAAGAAACTTTAGCTAAATAGAGTCATATTTTAAAAATTTGCTAAGAGGTTATTTTTTAGCGAACTCTAATTTCATATTTTTCTACTAAATTATTTCAATATGACCATATCCCAATATGACCAGCCCCAGCCATCAAGTTTTCCATCAATGATTACAAGTGGTGTAAGCTCATCATCAGTAATTGCTCCGTCAGATTTTTTTGTATCTGTGTAGTAAAGCATTAACTCGAAAGTTTTATCATTAGAGCGATACATTTCAGTTCGGTATGGATTTGTGATGACAGTTCCATCTGAAGATGTTTGTGTTTTTGTTCCCATTGTTTTAAGGACGTCAATCTTTGACATACCCGCTGAAAGACTAAGAAGTTTATTTCTGTTGTCTGCACGTATTTGGTTAGTGCTTGCACAGCTAGTAACCATTAAGCATACTGAAACTATGACGAAGATGTTCTTTAGCATTTGTTCTCCTGATTTACACATAACGGCGTGGCGATAACCAGCCTATCTACCTATTCAAATTATACTCTAAATAGGCAGATAGGTCGGGTTGATTAGCTTTTTGCCATACCGAGATAACATAAAAAATTCTATTATTTTAGTCAGCATTAAAATAAACATAGCTCGATATTTTTTGTGATAGAATAAAATGAACCGTACCAGGAATTTTTATTAACTAATAAGAATTTTTTATAAATCCTACTATTTGGTTGGCGATTTGAGCCAAACAAACGTGGGTTTGTGTTTTTTTATTTTAAGGAGACATAAAAAATGGCAAAAGGGATAGCAATTATTGGCGCAGGTCCAAGTGGTATGGCACAACTTCGCGCATTTCAATCAGCGCAACAAAAAGGCGCAGATATTCCCGAAATTGTTTGTTTTGAAAAACAAAACGATTGGGGTGGTTTGTGGAATTACACATGGCGCACAGGGCTTGATGCCAACGGTGAGCCTGTGCACGGCAGTATGTATCGCTATCTTTGGTCAAATGGCCCAAAAGAGGGACTTGAATTTGCTGATTACACTTTTGAGGCGCATTTTGGTCATCCGATTGCATCTTATCCACCGCGTGCTGTGCTTTGGGATTATATCAAAGGACGGGTTGAAACGGCCGATGTGCGCAAATGGATTCGCTTTAACACTGCCGCACGCAGGATAACTTTTGATGATGCGACCGAGACTTTTTCGGTAACAGTCGAAGATTACAACAAGCACGAGGAATACACCGAAGAATTTGATTATGTCGTGGTGGCATCGGGACACTTTTCTATCCCCAGTGTGCCTTATTTTTCAGGCTTTGAAACCTTTAACGGACGGGTGTTACACGCGCATGATTTTCGTGATGCGCTAGAGTTTAAAGACAGAGATTTGCTGTTGATTGGCACATCGTATTCAGCAGAAGACATCGGTTCGCAATGTTGGAAATACGGCGCGAAATCGCTCACTGTATCGCACCGCACCGCACCGATGGGTTTTGATTGGCCTGATAATTGGCAAGAAGTGCCATTGCTCACCAAGGTCGAAAACAACACCTGTACTTTTGCCGATGGCACGACGAAAAAAGTTGATGCGATTATCCTTTGCACAGGCTATCAGCACCATTTTCCATTTATGGAAGAAAAGCTCAAACTACGCACCAACAACCGCTTATACCCCGTTGATTTGTACAACGGCGTGGTGTGGGTCGAAAATACCAAATGCTTGTATCTCGGTATGCAAGACCAATGGTACACATTCAATATGTTTGATGCACAGGCATGGTATGCCCGCGATGTGATTTTGGGCAAACAAGACCTGCCGAGCAAAAATGAGATGTATGCCGACATTGAAACATGGCGTGCCGAAGAAGACGCGGCGCCTGATGATTATGCCTCGATTGAATTTCAAGGCAAATATATACAGCACTTGATTGATAAAACCGATTATCCAAGTTTTGATATCCCAAGTTCTAACGAGGCTTTTTTCCAATGGAAGAAGCACAAGAAAAAGGGCATCATGACTTTCCGTGATAATGGCTATAAATCTGTAATGACAGGCACGATGGCACCCAACCACCACACGCCTTGGACAGATGCGTTGGATGATTCGTTAGAGAGCTATTTGAAGAAAAAATAATATATCAGAAAACATATATCTGCCAACCTATGTTTTTTGTATCATGTGGTACGGTGCTGGCAGAATGGGTGTTTTTTAATAAAATTTGAAACCTAACAAGGAGAGAATATATGACTATGAAGCGAAGAGATTTTCTTAAAATGTCGGTCACTGGTGCGGTTGTTGCAGGTACATCAACCTTGCCGACCAATGTATTTGCTGCCAACAAAACCGTCAAAATCGGTATGAATATTCCGATGACAGGCGACTATGCCCCGTGGGGATTGCCCGGCTTGTATGGTTGTCAGATTGTGGCAAACGACATTAATAAAGCAGGTGGTATTAAAATCGATAGCAAAAAATACAACATTGAGATTGTCGCCTATGATCACGGTTATGACACCGAAAAAGCGGTACAAGGCTATAAAAAATTGGTGTTACAAGACCACGTGAAAATGGTAATGATGCTTGGTGGTTCAACGGTGGCCTCTGTTTTGCCATGGGCACAGCGAAAGAAAATGCTAACTACCACTTTGTTGCCAAGCGATATTACCCCAAAATCAGACTATCTAATCGCGACTTGCGAAACACATCCTGTTTACAATGTTACTGGCGTGGAGTGGTTAGCAGAAAACCATCCTGATGCAAAAACAGCGGTGATTGTAACCAACAACGATGCCGAATACGGTTTGCAGTCGGCCGCGACCTACAAAGCCGCGTTTGAAGTGGCGGGTATCAAGGTCGTCGATGTTAATCTGCACGGTTTTGATGTAACGGATTTTGCACCAATCGTAAGCTCGGTATTGGCGAAAAAACCAGATATATTCTGCATGGCGACCAGCTTTTATGTAACGCCATTGATGGAGCAGCTTTATCATCAGGGCTTTAATGGAAAAATTATCTCTTGCACCCTTGATTATTACGATGAAATTATCGCTAAAACCAGCAAAGAATTCGTCAACGGTACGATTTTCCAATTCCCAGATTTTGATGACCCCGCGCTTCAGCAAAAAGGTATTAACTTCCCAGACCCAGCAGGCTTTGATGCCAAATTCCGCAAATCACATCCAAACGATTGGTCAGCGGTGGCCTGGGAATATCCAGCGGTACTTTACAACTGGATTCAGGGCGCGAAAAATGCGGGCAGTGTTGAGCCTACCGCAGTACTCAAGGCTATTAAAGGCGCAAAAAATCCAGAGTTTATCTTTGGTGGCGGTCGTTGGTGGGGTAGCCAGCTTTGGGGTCAAGACAACGCTTTGGTTGGCCGCTGGCCTGTGGTGGTTATCGAAAACGGTAAAGCACGCATCAAAGAATACCGCGATGTGCCAGCTTGGCTTGACAAGAACCAAAAAGTGCTTGTCAAACACATGAAGGCGATGAAATTGCGTACGATTTAACTCCAAGCACGCTATTTCTTAATTGGCTTGACAAGAACCAAAAAGTGCTTGTCAAGCACATGAAGGCTATGAAATTGCGTACGATTTAACTCCAAGCACGCTATTTATTAACCAAACTTCTGTGCAATTGATAGAGAGGTTTAGCGTATTGAAATCACGCCATATAGTTATTTTGAGAGGCGAAAGTCTATGGAATTAGTCATACAATCAGTCATAAATGGTTTGATTCAAGGAGGTTTTTTCGCCCTGTTTGCGGTCGGGCTTGTGCTTATTTTCGGCGTGATGGGCGTGGTGAATTTCGCCCATGGTGAGTTGGTGATGGTCGGGGCATACACCGTTTGGTTTGTACATGCCCAGTCTGATTTGCCGTATATTCCAACGATTATTTTAGCAATCTTAATCGCTACTGTTATCGGGCTTTTGATGGAGCGGTTTTTATTCCGCGCCACCCGCGATAACCCGCTTGCGGGCTTGATTTGTTCAATTGGTGTGTTGTTTGTTTTGCAGGTGTTTGCGACGCTGATTGGCGGTGATGGACCATCAAAACAAGTCGCACCACCTTTTCACGGCACTTTGGTATTGTTTGATTTCTTGCGCATTCCATATCAGCGAATTTTCAGCTTTGGGATCTCTGTCGCAACCCTTGCCGCTCTTTGGTATTTTTTGGTGCGCACCAAACTCGGTTGGGCATTACGCGCCGTGGCACTTGACCGCGAGGCATCCGCTCTGCAAGGGATAAATATCAACATGATTTCGATGATTGCCATCGGTGTTGGTGCCGCGCTTGCTGGGCTTGCAGGTGCACTAATGGCGCCGCTTGTTAATATCAACCCACATATGGGACACAATGTGATTATCACCGCCTTTATCGTGGCGATTGTCGGTGGTGTCGGTAGCTTGTCTGGCTCAATTCTTGCAGCGATTCTCTATGCGTTATTGCACACATTTATTACGGTCTATTACGGCGCTACCATTGCAACCATCTGTGGATTGCTGTTGATGGTGGTGGTGCTGATTGTCAAGCCAACGGGTTTGATGGGCATTCGGGTGAGCGAGTGATGGCTGTGAGTGCGAAACTTCGACAGACAATTTTATTCTTAGCACTTGGTGCAGGTTTGTTGATTTTGCCGCATTTGTTGCCGTTTCATTACCAAGACTTATTGATTTTTCTGACCATTAATGTGCTTGTGGTTTGTAGCTATCGATTGGTGACGCTTACAGGCGAATGGTCATTGATACACGCGGTGATGATGGGTGTGGGTGGTTACACCGCAGCATTATTGTTCAAGAATTTTGAACTATCAATGTGGCTTACCGTACCGCTTGCAGGCAGCGTGGCAGGACTGGCCGCCGCCTTGCTTTGCTTTCCGCTTTTTCGTATGACCCAGTTCTATTTTCTCATCGGCTCATTTGCTGCAGGTGAGGCGATTCGTCTGCTGTGGATTGAGTTTGTGCACCCATTCGGTGGCACAGGTGGTTTGAGCGGCGTTGAGCCACCGTTGGTTGGCAGCATTGATTTTATCGAACCGATTCCATATTTTTATTTGGCACTTTCGGTGGTGTCTTTTTGTGTTTTTATTTTGTATCGCATCGAAAAATCACGCATCGGACTGACCTTGCACGCGGTACATTGGAAAGCACCATTGGCGGAATCTGTCGGCGTGAATACATGGAATTATCGCGCATTGGCTTTTATTATTGGTTCGTTTTTTGTCGGTATCGCAGGCGGACTTAAGGTGCATTATCTGGGCACTATCACTCCGAATCAATTCGGTATTGGTTTTATGGTGTTTATTTTAATTTGGGTAATTGTTGGTGGATACAACACGCTATACGGCCCTATTATTGGCGTGATTTTGCTCACCGTGTTTGATGAATTTATCCGCCAATTTGATGAAATTCGCCCTGCAATTTATGGCACAGTGTTGGTGTTGTCGATTTTATTTTTGCCAAAGGGTCTTGAGCGTATCGTGGCGAAAATACAGATAAAATTTAATGGCAAAACCGATGAACATTAACGCACCGATGCTTGAAGTTAGAAAGGTTACCAAACAATTTGGTGGTTTGACTGCTTTAAACCAAGTCAGTTTTAGCATCAAAAAAGGTGAAATCCGTGGATTAATCGGTCCGAATGGTGCGGGCAAAAGTACGATGTTCAAAAATATCGCAGGTTTTTATAAGCCCACCAGCGGCGACATTTTATACCAAGGGCAAAGCATAGTCGGCAATAGTCCGTATGCGATTGCAGAGTCTGGCATCGTGCGCACCTTCCAAGAAACCACGCTTTTTTCTGAACTAACCGTGCATGAAAACACGATGATTGGTTGCCATAAATACGCCAAAATTAATCTGCTTGAGGCTATCTTTAGACTTAACAAAGACAAGCAAAAAACAGCACGCGAGCGGGTGACAGAAATTTTGAATTTTATGGGGCTTGAAGAGCGACAGCACCAGCTTGCATCCGAGTTGCCACTTGGCTCACAACGGGCATTGGCATTATCGATTGCGCTTGTCAGTAAGCCAGAAATTATTTTGATGGATGAGCCATTTGCAGGTATGAATCCAGAGGAAACCAGTCAAATGATGATGCTAACCCGCAAGGTACAGCAATCAGGTGTGACCATCGTGCTTGTCGAACACGACATGAAAGCGGTGATGGGGCTGTGTGATTCGCTAACTGTACTTAATTTCGGACAACTTTTGGCGGAGGGTTCGCCCGAGGAAATCTGCAACAATGAAAAAGTTATTGAAGCCTATTTGGGTGGGGCAAAATAATGCTATTGCAAGTTAACGATATTCATCTGCACTATGGACAGGTTGCCGCTTTGCAGGGTGTATCTTTTGCTGTAGAAGAGGGTGGTTTTATCACGCTTTTTGGCGCAAACGGTGCAGGTAAAAGCACTTCGTTGCGCGCGATTTCTGGGTTAAATCACCCAAGTGCTGGCGAGATTATTTTTGACGGGCAGCGGATTGACACACTTTTGCCTGATAAAATTGTCAAACTTGGCATCGCCCATGTGCCCGAAGGTAGGCGGGTGTTTAAAGATTTAAGTGTAACCGAGAATTTATTACTCGGCGCATTCACTCGTAACGATAAAGAGGCGATTACCAAAGATTTGGAACAAGTGTTTAAGCGATTCCCACGTTTGTGCGAGCGGCAAAATCAGCTCGCCCGAACCATGAGTGGAGGCGAACAGCAGATGGTGGCGATTGGTCGTGCGCTGATGTCGCGCCCGCGGCTTTTGCTTTTGGATGAGCCGTCACTTGGGCTTGCACCTGTGATTGTGCAGGAGATTGCGCAGATTTTGATTGAAACCAACAAACAAGGCATGTCGATTATTTTGGTCGAGCAAAACGCTGAGATGGCACTTGAAACTGCCAAGCACGGTTATGTTTTAGAGACAGGCAAGACCACTTTAGACGGCGAATCATCAAGCCTTATGAACAATGATCACATTCGTAAGGCTTATCTCGGTATTTAATCCATTTGGCGCATCGCCCTGATTGATTAACCCTGCTTATTTTAATAAGTTTCCTGTCCCACAAATCACCGCGTGTTTTGCTATCGGTTGATTGTGGCAGTATAACCCGTGTTTTTTTGGATAAGTGAAATGAGCAATAATTTTGTTGCAGTTTTGATGGGATCTGATTCTGATTTACCAACGATGCAAGCATGTTTGTATTTGTTGTCTAAACTTGGAATTACTATGAGGTAAAAATCACCTCCGCACACCGCACACCCGATACCACTAGCGCCTATGTTAAAGACGCTGATAAACGTAGTTGTAGTTAGATTAGCAGAAGATAATTACAAAATCTGACTTAAAAACTGTTTAGTGCGTGGGTCTGTTGCATTTTCAAAAAATATTTTTGGTGAGCCGTGTTCTACGATAACGCCCTTGTCTGTAAAATAAATGTGATCGGCGATTTCCCGAGCAAAGCCCATCTCGTGAGTTACCAAAATACAAGTCATTCCCTCTGCTGCCAAGTCCTTAATAGCTTGTAGCACCTCGCCAACCGTTTCAGGATCCAAAGCAGCGGTAACTTCATCAAATAATATTACATCTGGGTTCATGGCAAGCGACCTTGCAATCGCCACTCTTTGTTGTTGTCCACCAGAAAGCTCTCCGGGATAACTGTTTTCTTTACCGTCAAGTCGTACTTTTTTGATCAATGCACGAGCTCTTTTTTCTGCTTCTGCCTTGTTTTGCTTTAGCACTTTAATAGGCGCCATCATGACATTTTCAAGTGCAGTCTTATGCGGAAATAAATTATATTGTTGAAATACCATACCAACTTTTTTACGCAAAGCTAATTTATCAAGGTCTGGTGTATTGACTTCCTGTCCTTCAACCTTAATTGAACCGCTTTGAATATCATTGAGGGCGTTCACACAGCGTATCAATGTTGATTTACCAGAACCAGACGGTCCAATAATACAAATCACCTCTCCTTTCATGATATCCATAGATACACCTTTTAGCACTTCAAAATCTCCAAAAGATTTATAAACATCTTTTATTGACACCATCGGTTCTGCATCAGTCCAGCCCATAAAAACCCACCTTCTTAAGTAACTACTAAAAACTTGCGTTCAAGATACCGCGTCCATCGCCCAATCGGATAACAGTAAATATAGAATAATAGCAACACAAATGAATAAAATGGAATCAATAAATCAGGGCGCCCTCCTTCTGCTGCTAAAGCGCGCCCGGCAAGAGTCATGACCTCCCCTACTCCCACAATAGATGCCAACACAGTAGCCATGGTGAGAATTGAATACAAATTCATCCAAGGAGGAAGCATGCGCTTAACGCACTGTGGCAAGATAACCAACCACATAGTTTGTTGACGAGTGTAACCAAGACTCTCTGCAGCCTCCCACTGTCCACTGGGCAACGATCGTACCGCTCCGCGTACAATCTCCGATACATTTGCCATAACCGGCAATGACAGACCGACAATCGCCTTAAACCAGTCTGGCAAAGGCACAACGACAAAACCCAGATCCAGCTTAAACGGCAACAGATACATTGCAAAAAATAACAAAACTAACCATGGCGCGTTGCGAAAAAATTGAGTAACAAACCAAGAAGTCGGCCGAACCGCTGGCATAAGCGATAACTGCCCCAATCCCAACATCATGCCAACAACTGTTCCCAATGCCATAGCCAGAAAGGAAATTACTAAATTAAAGATAAATCCAGACAGTAACAACGGCATCCACTTCACCAATAGTGTGAAAGGTGAGGCAGCCTGCCCGTCTGTCTCGGCAACACCGAAGCCCGTGAAAAATAGACATATCGCTATAAGCAATAAGGCGTGCCACAATTTCAGTGAAAGTGTAAATTGAGAAGGAACATATGGTTTTGGTGGTAGCATCACCGCCATTGCATATTTGGGAGAAACAGTCTGTATGAGTTTATCGTTCATCGACCAAATCCCGGAATTTGTAATTTTCGCTCACATTTGCTCATACCCCAAACGAGAACTCCAACGAGCAGAAAATAAGCAAGTAAGAGAAATACCATCATTTCCTTAACATTCACATTATCAGACCAAATTTGATTTGCCTCATACAGCATTTCTGGAACCGCTATCGCATAGGCAAGAGTCGTAGTTTTCACCAAATTAACCAGATTGTTATTTAATGCTGGAAGCACCACACGAATGGCGAGAGGTAATGTAACCTCTTTATAAATTTGTAAGCGAGAGAAACCCAGCGCCTCTGCAGCTTCAGTAGTAGATTTTGGCACGGCTTCTATACCAGAACGAAATATCTCAACATTAAAAGCGCCTGCAAAAAAGGATAAGGAGATAGCCGCCCAAGCAAAACTGCCTAATAATGGAGCCTGCCCACCCCAATCGGTTTCAACTTTTGGCAGCAATGTCCCGATAGCAAAATAAAAAAAGTATAGCTGCACAAGCGGAGGGGTATTACGGAATATCTCAATGTATCCATTGACTAGCCGCCGCGTCCACTTAAACGGAGAGCCTTGTAGCCAAGCTCCTACTAACCCGATGATGATAGAAAAAAACAAACACACAATTGATAACCATATAGTCATCAAAAATCCATCAAACATCCGTTTCCGATCAAAGCTATCGTACAAAAATGGAAGATTTATTCCCGTTTCTTGGTAAAAAACCCTAAACCATTCATAGAATGCTTCCATCAAAAAATCTCATGTAGTCAGGTAAAAAGCCGGCAGAGCAAAATAGCCCTGCCAACCCTAAATTATTTATTTGTATTTGTCATACATTGCTTTCGCAAAAGGTGTGTTTGTAACCCCCCACTTCATTTCCAGCTCAAGAATACGACCAGATTTATGCCATTCAATAACCATATCGCTCATAAGTTTGTAGAAAGCATCTTCACCAAGCTGAACGGCAAGCCCCCAAGGAGCATCATCAATGGTCGGAAGAGGCATCTCATAATCTGCCCACTCTGGTTCAGCAGTCAAAGCAACGATAGCAGAATCATCATAGACATAGGCTGCACAGTTACCTGCTTGTAAAGCAGAAAGCGCTTCTGCTGTTCCCTTAAAAGCAATGATTTCTGCACCATATTTGGCCTTAGTTCGTTTATTATAAAAAGCACCTTGAATACCGCAAACCGGTATGCCATCAAGATCAGTCCATTCTTTAAAGCCATTTGATTTGAGGGATAAAATATTGGTACCAGAAGAATAATAATTTGGATCTACGATATAAACCTTCTTACGACGATCTGGTTTGTCGGTCATGGTCGCTATCATCAAATCAATTTTTCCTTGCTCCAAAAATTCCATTCTGTTAGAGCTAACTACTGGAACAAATTCAACATCAACGCCGAGTTTGGCTGCCACCTCTTGAGCGAGTTCTGGCTCAATACCAACAACATTACCCGATTCATCAAGAAAGCCATAAGGTTTGTAGTCAGCTTTTACGCCAACTTTCAAAACTCCTCGTTCTTTAACATCATCAAGCACATCTGCAGAAGCAACTGTAGACGCCAGCATAACTGTTGCTAAAGCTGCCAATCCGGCCAATGGTTTCAAGGTGTTTTTCAACATACATTTCTCCTCATATAAGTTAGATGAACAATGTATTTATTATATGCATATTAACCATCTTCGTAAAAATAATAGCTACAAACTCAAACTCGGAAATAATATTGCATTATTACAAGGTAAATATCTGCACCAAAAATCTATCCGCAATATCCGCCAGCAATTTTTATTTCTAGCGATACTTCTGCACCTCGCTCAAATATGAGCATTATTCAGGCGACATACGTTATTTCATTGCGAGTAAAATATTCAACCGTTCTGTTATTCTGATTACCCACTCATAAAATTTTGTTATGTGGAGATTTTTAGCGGATTATGTATTTTTATTTGTTAAGCAATTTAGCCAAAATTGTCTCAATAACACGCACAATCTCTTGAGATTTTTTGGGATTGAGCGCATCAGGATGAGGCGAAGCAAATTGCCCCGAATCGTTGTCAAAATACTGACCAGAAGCAACTGCGAATTCGTCTGACAAAGCCGCGCGAGTTAGTATTTCCGAACCTATGCGGATATCGCCGCCAGCTACTCCAAATGCCTGCTTCACCATTTTGCTACCAAGCATTGAACCAGGATTAACTGCGACAATAGCCGGACCGCCATCCTTTAGAGCAAGCGCCATACTGTAAGACCACATTGTGATCGCTAGTTTGCTTTGTGCATAGGCAGTACTGTCGGATAGCTTGACCTGTCCGATTAACGCTTCTATATCAACAGCAGACTGAGCAGCCGAAGAAACATTAATGACTCGTCCCGATATCCCGAGAAGTGGTAAAAGTCGTTGCGTAAGCAAATAAGGTGCTATCGTATTGACAGCAAATCGTATGTCAAGGCCATCTTGAGTAACAGCATTAGGTGTTTTATAAACGCCTGCATTGTTAATTAACGCATCAAGTTTAACGTCCTTTTCTGCTATCGTTTTCGCAAGTGTCTCCACATCAGCTATGCACGACACGTCAGCGACATAGCTTTCAACGAGACCACTTCCCGGTAGGGTAAGGAGCGTTTTTTTCACTTCCTCTAGTTTTGTATGGTTGCGCCCATGCAATAAAACGTGGTGTCCCATAGAGACTAACACCTTTGCCGCCTCCAACCCAATGCCGTCGGTTGAGCCCGTAATTAAAATAGTTTTTTGCATGGTTTTATTCCTTTTTTATACTTCACTTACGCATTTTTCTATGACAACAAAATTATGTCTCCATTTTATTTAGTTAAGCACAATGGTGATTGTGTTTCATGATAGAAAATAAAATTACTCTATCTCTTTTTAACCACCAGTGATCGGCGGAAAAATCGCTACTTCTGCACCATCATAAACAGCATCAACCAACTTGGCAAAACGCCGATCAATAGCATAAGCCAGCGCCCGATTACCACTCAACTCTTCCGCCCACACACCGCCACGAGCTGTTAATACAGAGATAACGTCTACTAGCGTCGCCGATGGCACATTCAATTGCAACGTTTCACCTTCGCTTTGCAATACCTCACGCAGCCGACCAAAAAATAATAACTGAATATTAATCATTGGTCGCTATTTGTCCGATAATAAAATCGGCTACCACGTCGATGTCGTTAAGTGGCAACAAAGGGCAAGCAAATTGCGGCAGCTCATCATCGTCCGTCGCCACTGCCACCACATGTGCATTATTAGCTGCAATGGGCACCCCACCTCCCTGCCGCCGCCAAACTTCCAACTTGGGCAGCGGCGCATCTTTGTAGCCTTCAACCAAAATCAGATTGCACTTCGAGTCAAAACGTGCACACATGGCAAACACATCCGGTTCGGTGTCGCCATCATCATGTTCGTGCATCAACGCCCAGCGGCGTGAAGAAGAAATAGCAACTTCAAAACATCCCGCTTGGCGAAAACGCCACGAGTCTTTCCCCTCGGTATCAATATCAAAATTGTGGTGTGCGTGTTTGAGCACGCCAACAACAAAACCGCGCTGTCGTAACACCGGCACCAGTCGCTCAATCAAGGTTGTTTTACCGCTACCAGACCAGCCGGTAATACCAAATAACTTCATCTTTCGCTATACCTTAACAACACGCGCACTGCACCGGCATTATCGTTTGGTGAAGCGTATCCCAATATATGCGGCGTTTTACACAGCCACTTACGTACTTTGTCTCGCAACACTGCCCGCCCTTCGGCATTGTGCAAGCCACGCCCGTGTATGATTTCCAAATGTCGCTCACCAGTATTTAACGCAGTCGTTATAAAAAGGTCCAGCGCTTCATGCGCTTCTTTTGCCGTTTTACCGTGCAAGTCAATTACCATCGTTGGCGCTTGGCGCAATAATTTTCGCAACCGGCGAGCATCAACACCATTGCGCAAAAATTCGTGTTTATCAACATAAGCATCTTCGTTGCCAGCGTCAGGCGCCAACACGGAGGACAATGTATTTTTCTGAACCGGTAATGTGTCGTGAATAAGCGGTAATGGCGCAATGCCTTCCTTGCGTACAATGTCAGCAAATTTTTCTGCCACGTTAACCTTCTAAAAAGCGCTGTGCGTCCAATGCCGCCATGCAACCAGTGCCGGCACTGGTTACCGCCTGCCGATAAATGCTATCTTGCACGTCACCAGCAGCAAAAACCCCGTCAACACTGGTGGCAGTAGCCATACCATCAGAACCACTGCGAGTACGAATATAACCATCACGCATGTCTAGCACACCCTCAAACAAAGACGTATTAGGCGTATGTCCGATAGCAATAAAAACACCGTCTATCGCCATATCGTGAGCGACACCGACGGTGGTGCACAGGCGGGCGCCATTGACACCGCGTTCATCGCCCAATATTTCTTCCAGTCTCTGTTCAAACAAAATATTTATATTGCCATCTTTAGCGCGCGCGAATAATTTATCTTGCAGAATTTTTTCGGCACGTAATGAGTCGCGCCGATGCACCAACGTTACTTCAGCGGCAATATTAGCCAGATACAACGCTTCTTCCACGGCTGTATTGCCTCCGCCGACTACCAACACTTTTTGCCCTTTAAAGAAAAAACCATCACAAGTGGCACACGCCGAAACTCCACGCCCCAAAAAGCGGCGCTCAGATTCCAATCCCAAATATTTTGCCGCCGCGCCGGTAGTGATAATTAGCGAATCGCATTCATATGTCGTCGAGTTACCGACAAGCCGCAATGGCCGGCAGGAAAAATCTACCGATTGAATATGGTCTTGAACCAATTGCGCACCAAAGTGTAGTGCGTGTTTTTGAAAACGATCCATCAGTTCTGGACCTTGCACTCCCTCGGCATCTGCTGGCCAGTTGTCTACATCGGTGGTGGTGGTAAGTTGACCACCAGGCTGAATACCAGCGACAACAAGAGGCTCCAAATTTGCCCGTGCCGCATACAGAGCTGCTGTCCAACCTGCAGGACCAGAGCCCAAAATTAATAATTGTGTGCGTGTAATATCCATTAATAAGTACTGTTCTCCATTAATTTTAAAAAATCTTCTAATTAATTTTATCAAACAGCATATATTTCAGCTCTATGATTAATGAAAAATAGTGTTTCAGATGCAATAAAAAAATCATTATCACCAAATTTTAAAAGTGATTTTAGGTACATTAATGTTAAATTATTTTATTAGATTATATTTTTATCTATTTATAAATTCATCTTTTTTTATATTGGCATAGAAAAATATCGTTTTTCAAAGTGCATTAACGCAGTGCCAAAATTGCCAGCGGCACGATAAAAGTCGCTTGCTGCCTGCGCGCTCACATCTTCAAAAAATATTTCTATCCATTTAGATAAGTGCGCGTCAAATATTTTTTTTTGTCGCGCAAAAGCATCAGGACGAGACTCGGCACATAATAGTGCCATCAGCTCACACAGTACCGCAGCATGATCTTCCGGTTCAACAACATTTTTTTGCCTAGTAATTCCCAACATATCTAGATCATTTCGCAGCAGTACCAACGGTTTTTCCATCATACTGCCAGTTATGTGCCAAGAGCCATATGGCACCACTTTACCGCGTCCTAACCCGATAAATAATTCATGATAGTCATCTGCCAAATTTTCGTCAGTAGTAGCAGCAACGATTAATGCTGATAATGTTTTTGCGCAATCATCATTAGCCTCCGGCTTAGGAAGAGTAGCTATATCGTTTAATAAGCTCAAATCCGGAGGCGCCCGCAGCACAGCAGCCAGTAAAGCATAACTATTTGCGCGAGCCCCCTCTTCCGACATTAACCGCCCTTACCGTCAAACATATCGCGCACTCGGCACTCCTCACACAAACGCAATCGACGCTGAGATTTTTCGTCTTGAAACATCCAATGAGATTTTAATTTTTCTTCAATCCGCCCAACAATACGCTCAGTGGCAAAAGGCTTACTGCATTCCAGACACAGTAACGGCTTGTCTTCGTTAAGCAAGCGTGCCTGCCGCCGCAAACCAGAATCAACAAGCAAGCGAGGCTTGAGTGTGATAGCATTTTCCGGACACGCTACCTCACATAGACCACACTGTACGCAATTTTCTTCTACAAATAGCAACCGTGGCGTGGTCCCACCAGCGCGAACTGCTGACACCGGACATGCTCCAGCACAGGCCATACACAGCGTACATTTTTTGGCATTTACGGTGATTTCACCAAACATTGCCCCCATCGGCAGATCAATGGGCAAATCTACGACTGCCGGAGCGGCGGTTAACAAATGATTAAATGCCATAAAAAACATACGTCGTTTTTCATTATCAGGAGCGAAACTTGCAGGTGCCGCTAATGCAGTATGCGCTTCCGCCGTTATGTCAGAAACGTTTTCTAACACGGTAACCGCACAACGATAGCCCAAAGCGTCCAATATTATTTTCACAATGTGTTGTTGCTCCTGAGCCAGTGCCGCCAGCCTTGTGTTATCGGCATACAGAAAAACATGCGCTGCACCATAAGCCAGTGCGCACAGCCATATTTCCAACCCAATGGCACCGACTTCTTCCACTGCAATAGGTAACACCTCTGGCGCCAGTTTTGCAGCACGAATATCGGCAGCACAGTCTGCCGCATAAAACAACAATGTCGGCGCTCCACTATCATGTTTGCCGTAGGCAGTAATAGCTGCTCGCAATGCCTGCAGCGTGTCTTGCGGTGGCGGATAAGCATAGCGCATAGCACCACTGGGACAAGTCATCACGCAGCCGCCACAACCTTGGCATAAATAAGAATTAACTTCTACTTTATCGCCTACCGATACAATTGCTCCCGTAGGACAAGCGTCAAGACAGCGAGTGCACCCCGTTTTACCATTTGCTCCGTGCGCACACAATGACTTCTGATATTGAAAATATCGCGGCTTATGAAAAGTTCCGCGCATATCAAGCACCTGCTGTAGCGCCTCTTGACCCGATTGTGCCATGGAAAAATACCCCAAAGGCAGCGTGGTCAGCGTCGGATTAACCATCTGCACAAGTGGTGGTGAGAAAAAATCCAACACCGAGTCGACGGTTATGTTTTGTTCTCCCTGCTGAATAACAAAAGCACCTAAATGACCGTTAATCGAACGAATTTCGCTATCAGTGTTACCAATAATTACAGTTGACGATAATTCTGGTGGTAGATTGGAAGCGGCGTTCTCGGCTTCCTCTACCGCCTCTGCCGGCGCGACAATACCAATACGCCCGCGCGATACGAATTCCACTAAATCGGTGGGAGCCGGACGAACCAACGCTAAAGCATCCATCGCGGCGCGATAGGCAGCAGTCATATTGTTCGCTCGCTTTCATTTGTCTCACTGGTTGTCTCATCTACCTCGCCGACATCAATCGTCTCAACATCATCGCTCGTATCGTCTTCAAAATCCAGGTTAGCGTCACTACTTGTTGGCGACGCCTCCTCTTTCGCTTGCATCTCGTCATAACGCGCCCTCCAACGGCGATATTCGGCAGTAATCACATCACCAAGCGGTTGAAAAGCTGTGAAATCATCATCATAATCATCTAGTCCATCACGCACGTTAAAACGCTCGGACAGAAAAATTTTGCGAAAAGCTTTACGCTTAAGTGCATCACTAACTCCAGAAGACATAAACGGGCTGATATTGCTATCCGATTGCAGTGACTCTACTAACGGCATATCATCATCGGTCAGCGGCGGTATTTCGTTCACCTCCGTTGCTTCTGCACTCTCAGCCGTTAACGGAACCTGTTCTGCTTCACGTTTGCGACGCGACCAGCGAGAAAAAACACTTTCTTCTTTCAGCTCCTCCGGCGACGCGATTTTATTTTCACTTGTCATATGCGTCGCCGCACTTTTTTGGGTTGAGGTTGGTAATATTTGACGACAAATTGCTCCAATATTGTACCCAGCCAAACCGGCAAAGGAGTGGCAAAAACCCTGTCATCGACTTCACCATGTCCTGCCGCCTCTTCTCCAGAAGCAGTGACACGTATAGGCTCCGTACCACTTCCCTCCTCCTCACGGCAAATTACAAATAGCTGCGGGTGAGGGCTACTTAAATTTGCCCAGTAGCTTTCAGCTGATTCTTTTTGCAATACCAGTGGTATTCCATGCCAAACAGCTATTCGTTGATTATCGTCACTCTGCTGTAATACTTCGTGGCGTACTATTAGCGACGGCGAGCGCGCTAAACCGATTAATTCCGCTTTTTCATATTGCCACCCATTCATCGTTGCTGGACAAAACGCCAATGTCACTGACAAAGGAATAGTTTCACCAAGAGACGGCATCATTTTTTTGTCGTCAAGGTCAAACTCACTATCATAAAACCATTTTGTAGATGCTCCAGAAAAATTTAGTGGTTGACAATAAAAATTGTCGTTTAACAACACATTAATTTTTTTCAGCAACCGGTTCTTCAGCAACCGAAGATGAAGACGACTCATTGCCTCCTTGTTTCATTTCTTCCAACCACAAGTCATGATGTTGCTCAGCCCATTCTTCACTCACGTAGCCAGTTGTCATACCTTCTAACGCGCCTTCAGTACCTAATGTGCCAATATAAATATGTCCTAGAGCAACGGCTATCCAACCGATAGACAAAACTGCATGAATAATATTGGCGATTTGCATAGTCTCTCGCCCTTGTTGAAAATTCGTAAAATCCATTATCAAACCACTCGCACACGCGGCAACGCCAACAGTGCTGATAAGCCAAAACCAAATTTTTTCGCCACCATTCATACGACCGGCATGAGGGTGTGCGCCGTCGCCAAATAAACCACCCCATTTTTTGAGCCATTCCCAATCTTCCGGCTTAAATATATTGTGGCGCATCCACAATACAATCAATACAGCTAACAATACCGAAAACAGTGGCCCTAGATAATTGTGCACATCTTTGGCTAACGAGGCATAGGCAGCAAAGGCATCTTTACCCACAATAGGAATTAGTAACGCTCGACCAAACAGTAAGCTAAGACCAGTAATCGCCAATACAATAAACAAAAATGCTACCGAAAAATGCAACGCTCGCTCATAAGCTTTCCAGCGCAATACTTTGCGTCCAGAAAGCGGCTTAGTAACCTTTTTTTTTCCCTTCAAGAAATGAAACAGCACCAACATAGAAAAAACAACTAATAATAGCCATGGCATAAAATTTGCCACCCAACCATTACGAATACGCCGCCAATCTTGACCTCCGTCATTGATTAATACTCCCGCTTCGCGCCCTTGCGCAGTGGTGTAGCCCTCGTTGCTTTGTCGCACTTCACGCCAATAATCAGCGCGAGGATTATTATCTGTAAATTCTGCCGCCGTTGCCGCACCATCAGTTAGCAATAAACCAGAAAATGGCACCAACAACGATAGCGAAAAGATAAAAACTAATGAATAAACGGCAATGCGCTGCCGGCGTTTTATTGATGACATAACGAATTTTCCTTATCGGTCGGTTTGCACTGTTTTAAACCGCTCTCGTAATGCTGCCAGTTGATCATCATTGGGTTGCATAACAGCAGTAGAGTCAGTTTTTCCTTTGTATTGACCGGGCTCGTGAATTTTTACATCAGAAGACTCGTAACACCCTGAAAGCAACAAGGCAAACGACAACATAAAAATATTACGCCAAGCGACCATGACCAGTCTCATTAGCTTTGATTGTCGCCATAAGCTTTATCCCAACCCCAAGTTTGTGGGCGACCGCTGCGCTTTAAACTACGTTGGCGAAAAATATCAGCTACTTCGTCACCATCACCAGCAAGTAAAGCCTTGGTTGCACACATTTCAGCGCACAATGGTAATTTACCCTCTGCTAGACGATTACGTCCGTATTTTTCCACTTCAGCTGCTGAATGATCATCTTCAGGCCCGCCTGCACAAAAAGTGCATTTGTCCATTTTGCCGCGCACACCAAAAGCCTCTTCCTGCGGATATTGTGGTGCGCCAAAAGGACAGGCGTACAAGCAATATCCACAACCGATACATTGGTCTTTGTCGTGCAGCACAACGCCATCGGCAGTTGTATAAAAACAATCTACCGGACACACCGCCGCGCAAGGAGCGTCTGTGCAATGCATACAGGCGACCGAAACGGATTTTTCCTTTTCTTCCTCGCCATCAGCAATCGTTACCACTCGGCGACGATTGACTCCCCACGGCACGTCGTGCTCGTTTTTACAAGCTGTTACGCAACCGTTGCATTCTATGCACCGCTCAGAATCACATAAAAATTTCATTCTTGCCATGATGTTCTCCTTTGACGATTACGCCGCATCAATACGGCACAAAGATGCTTTGGTTTCTTGCATCTGTGTGACCGAATCGTAACCATAAGTAAAAATTGTGTTGCATGCTTCGCCACGCACATAGGGGGCAGCGCCTTCGGGATATTTATCCAACAAATCTTTACCCTGAAACCAGCCGCCAAAATGGAACGGCGTGAACACTACATTGCGTTCCACCCGTGGTGTGATAAAAGCCGCCACCTTAATACGGGCACCTTCTGGACCTTCCATCCACACCATTTGTCCGTTTTTGATTCCCAAGTCATTGGCATTTGCAGGATTAATTTCCACAAACATTTGCTGTTGTAGCTCTGCCAGCCAGCGGTTGGAGCGAGATTCTTCACCACCTCCTTCATATTCCACCAATCGCCCACTGGTGTGTACCAATGGATAACGAGCAGCATGGTCGGTGCTTTGTACAGACTGGTAGCGCGTCGGCAACCGATAAAACGAACGCCGATCTTCGTAAGTGGGATATTTTTGCACCAAATCACGACGCGGCGAATATAACGGCTCACGGTGAATCGGTACCGGATCAGGAAACGTCCACACCACAGCTCGTGCCTTAGCATTACCAAACGGTGGCGCACCATGATTAATTGAAACCCGCTGAATACCGCCAGATAAATCTGTCTTCCAATTTTTTCCCTCAGCAGCAACTTTTTCGTCAGGTGTTAGCTCGTCCCACCACCCCAGTTGCTTGAGCATGTCAGCGGTAAATTCGGGATGACCGTCGCGGATTTCTGATCCGAGCGGATAAGAATCTTCAGCCAGTAAGTTAACGCCTTCACGTTCAACACCAAAACGTGCACGAAATGCCAAACCGCCTTCCGCCACCTTTTTACTAGTATCGTAAAGAATAGGCGTTCCCGGATGTTTATTTTCTGGCGTTCCCCAGCAGGGCCAAGGCATACCATAGTATTCACCATCCAATGGACCGCCTTCCGCACGCAAAGTGGTTTTGTTAAATGTACCGCGATTCTCGGCGTGTTCACGCAAGCGCTCTGGACTTTGACCGGTATAACCTATCGTCCACATGCCGCGATTAAATTCACGCGTAATGTCTTCAATTAACGGCTCTTCATCATTAACTTTAATATTGACAAAAAGCTCTTTATCAAAGCCTAATTTTTTAGCAAATTTTTGCATGATGATTTGGTCAGGTTTTGACTCAAATAACGGCTCTATTACCTTGTCACGCCATTGTATGGAGCGGTTGGACGCTGTTACTGAACCGTAAGTTTCAAACTGCGTACACGCCGGTAGCAAATAAGTATTGTCAGTGCGATCATTCATCACCGCCGCATGAGTCGGATAAGGATCAACGATGACCAACGTATCCAATTTTTCCATCGCTTCTTTCATATCTAAGCCGCGAGTTTGGCTGTTAACAGCGTGTCCCCACAGTACCACAGCGCGGAAATTATCTTTTTGAGCAATATTTTCCTTATCTTCCAAAATTCCATCAACCCACCGCGATACCGGAATACCCTTAGTATTCATTGGTGATTTATCACCTTCGTACGGAGTGGAATCAAAACGCTTTTGCAACCACTCATAATCTACATCCCACACGCGAGCCCAATGCTTCCATGCCCCCACCGACAAACCATAGTAGCCGGGTAATGTATGTGACAATATACCCAAGTCGGTGGCACCTTGCACATTGTCGTGACCGCGAAAAATATTAGCACCACCACCAGAAACACCAATATTGCCCAGTGCAAGCTGCAACACACAGTAAGCACGAGTGTTATTGTTACCGACAGTGTGTTGGGTACCACCCATGCACCAGACAATAGTACCGGGACGATTTTCTGCCAAAATCTTAGCTGCCTCTCGTACGGCGGCTTCAGAGGCACCGGTAACATTTTCCACCTCATCCGGCGTCCACTTAGCAACTTCATTGCGAATGTCATCCATGCCATACACACGCTGCTGAATGTAACTAGAGTCTTCCCATTTATTTTCAAAAATATGCCACAGCATGCCCCATATCAAAGGCACATCAGTGCCCGGGCGTAACCGCACATATAAATCAGAATGCGCTGCCGTTCGAGTATAGCGCGGATCACAAACGATTATTTTGGCGCCGTTTTCTTTACCTCGCAAAATGTGTTGCATAGCGACAGGATGAGCCTCGGCAGCATTAGAACCAATAAAAAATATTGCCTTGGCGTTATGCATATCATTGTACGAATTAGTCATAGCACCATAGCCCCATGTGTTGGCAACGCCAGCAACTGTAGTGGAATGACAAATCCGCGCCTGATGGTCTACATTATTAGTTCCCCAAAACGCGGCAAATTTACGAAACAGATAAGCTTGCTCATTGCTAAATTTTGCCGAGCCCAGCCAAAATACTGAATCCGGACCAGATTCTTCGCGTATCTGCAACATTTTGTCGCCGATTTCATTTATCGCTTCATCCCACGACAACCGTTTCCATTTACCGCCTTCCAACTTCATCGGGTATTTAAGCCGCCGTTCACCGTGACCATGTTCGCGCACCGATGCACCTTTAGCGCAGTGTCCACCTAAATTAAAAGGAGAATCATAGTCCGGTTCCTGTCCGGTCCAGATACCATTTTGCACTTCGGCGATAACTCCACACCCGACAGAACAGTGCGTGCAAACTGAACGACGAATTTCGACCGGCGCGCCAAGATTTTCAATTCGGGCGTCAGCACGTGCTTCCAACATTTTGGGAGTCACCGCTAATGCCGCACCACCGAGCGCCGTTAAACCGGAGCGATGCAAAAATTCACGGCGGGTAATTGCATCTCCGACCAGTGCGTGGATTGCAGATGTGGTTGTTTTAGGATTAGCGTCCGTTTTTGTTAGTTTAGCCATTTGATATGCTCCATTTAAGTGCAGTTTGTATTGGACTATAAATAAAATTAAACGCGCCGCGCACTGTCATAGTAACGGCGGATATGTTCAGTCTCGCGATATCCTTGATGCTTTTTGGCCTCTGGCAATGTAGACAATCGTCCCGCCGCTACTGCCTCTCCGGAGACTACAGACGCAGCCCCACCGGAAAGCAATGCTGCCTTTAAAAAGCCTCGCCTTGATATCGCCTCCTTATCGGTTTCGCTTGTCTGGCGAATATTTTTTTTCATGATACTTCCTCTCTCTGAATTCATGATAGTTTCCCATAAACTAATTTCGGAAGTTATAACATAATTTTCATATGCAAACAAATCTTTAACTCGGCAATATATATTTCCATTAGCAGAAAGACAAAAAGAACGGTACAAATAAAAAAATAGCGTCACCGGAATTTCACTTTATCTACCCTACTCTGCCGAAATTTGTTTGCATGTTTATGTTTTTTTTCTGCTAGACTTGAAACTTCTTTTTTATTATCTATTATATTTATCTACCATAGGACAAAAAAAATGAAAAAACTACTCACTATTGCGGTGCTGTCGTGTGCCTTATCAACTGTCGCACATGCCGATTCCGATGACCCCATCAAAATACCTATTCACAATTGGTCAAGCCAGATTGTTGGCGCCTACATCGTCGGCAAAATTCTCAACGAGAACGGTCGCGAAGTGGAATTTGTACCTGCCGATAGCCAAGCAGTGTATCAATCCATGTGCGAAGGCGACATAGACTTAGTGCACGAAGTATGGGAAGGTGCATTTGGCGAAAACTTTGAAAAAGTTGTCGCCGAAGGTTGCGTAGTTGATGTTGCTACTCACGATGCTAAAACTCGTGAAGAGTGGTGGTATCCAGATTACGTAGAAGAGCAATGCCCGGGTCTACCCGACTGGGAAGCACTCAACGCCTGTGCAGAAATATTTTCCACACCAGAAACTGCACCCAAAGGACGTTTTTTGGCAGGTCCTGCTGATTGGCTTAAAAACGATGACAAGCGAGTAAAAGGTCTCGGTATCAATTTTGAAGTCGTTAATGCCGGACAAGCCGCTGCGTTGTGGGCAGAACTCAAGTCTGCTTCCGATGCCAAACGTCCGATTGTGCTTTTCAACTGGACACCTAACTTCGTGGAAGCGCTCTATAAAGGTAAATTTATTGAGTTTCCAGAACATGGCGAAGGATGCACCACCGACCCATCTTGGGGCATTAACCCGAATGAGGTTTACGACTGTGGCAACCCCAAAGGTGGCTACCTCAAAATCGGAGTATGGCAAGGCTTTGCCGACAAGTACCCCGAAGCCTATAAAGTGGTACAAAAAATCAACTTCAACAATTTGGACGTAGCAGTGATGGCCAAATTGGTGGATATTGATGAAATGGAGCCGGAAGCTGCTGCCGAGATGTGGTTGCAAGAAAACGCCGGTAAGTGGAAGTCTTGGCTGTAAGCCACTTCACTATTAAATTTGTCTAAAAAAAAGGCGGCTTTATGCCGCCTTTTTTCAATCAAAAAATGACTGATACACAAACACCTATTATGTCATGTCGCCATGTATGGAAGCTTTATGGCGATGATCCAGCAGCCTTTATGCTTCAACACAATACGACTCCCTCTGCCGACGCCATTAAGCAAGCCGGTTATATTGCCGCCGTACGTGATGTATCACTAGACGTACAAGCAGGAGAGATCCTTGTTATTATGGGGCTATCGGGGTCGGGCAAGTCCACTTTGGTACGCTGCTTGTCGCGATTGATTGAACCAACTGGCGGTGACATTTTTTTTGAAAATAGCAATTTATTACAAGCTACAGCAGCAGAGCTAACTAAATTACGGCGCCACCGGATGGGCATGGTTTTTCAAAATTTTGCTCTTTTTCCACACCGCACTGTCTTGCAAAATATCGCCTTTCCACTAGAAGTACAAGGCGTTGAATACCGGCAGCGGACTGCGGCAGCCATGGCGATGTTAGAACTCGTTGGTCTACACGGACGCGAAAATTATTATCCACGCGAATTATCTGGTGGACAACAGCAGCGCGTAGGCATTGCTCGTTCACTAGCAGTCAAACCTGATTTGTGGTTTTTAGATGAACCCTTTTCAGCACTGGACCCGTTGATTCGTCGCGAAATGCAAAATGAATTTTTACGTCTGCAATCAATGCTGCACAAATCCATTGTTTTTATCACTCACGATTTTGACGAGGCAATTCGCCTAGCCGACCGCATTGCCATCATGTATGAAGGTAGCGTGGTTCAAATCGGAACGCCAGAAGAGCTAACGCTACGTCCACGCACCGATTATGTGCGTGAGTTTATTAAAGATATTGCGCGCGAACAAATTATTACTGTCGGCAGTCTGATGGAATCAGCAAACGGAATAGACACTGCGGACACTTCCGTTGCCGCTACCGATACTTTGGCAGCAGCAGCCAAAACAATAATAACCGCGAATAAGCCAACACGGGTAACGGATAGCGACAACAACACTGTCGGCGTAATATACCGAGAAAAAGTGCTGACAGCACTGTTTGAACCAGCAGCAACTTCATCGGATTGAACGTGCTGCCGCCAGCATTTCAAGCAGTGCGCCCACTGTTGATATTGTTACCTTTTGCCGCCCTACTAGCGTTAAAGCCGTGGCTTCCGGAATGGGCAATTGTGTGGCCAGAAAATCTTGTTCCGCCCCTCATTGATTGGATTAATGCGGTAACAGATTTTTTGCGAAAGGAAAAACTCGTCGCCGGACTCACTTTTAAAGACATGACACGTGCTACGGCAAAAACCATTGAATGGCCGCTAAATGCAACCAACTATTTATTTGTCAAAGGTTTTGGCGAAGTGCCGCCACTGCCGTGGCTTACGGTAGTAGGCTTAGCGGCGGTACTGGGTTGGTGGCTCAAGGGCTGGAAAATTGCACTACTGGGCGGCTTTTGTATTTTTTATTTTGCGCTGTTTGGTAAATGGAAACTTTCCATGACTACTTTATCCGCCGTGCTCGTAGCAGCAACTCTAGCAGGCATCATCGGACTTGCACTGGGTATTATCGCGGCGCGACGACGGCGATTTGAACTGACGTTGTTACCAATACTCAATGTCATGCAAACATTACCTCATTTTTCTTACCTAATTCCAATCGCCGTTTTTATCGGCATTTCTCACAAAGCAGGCGTTATCGCTACCATTCTTTTTGCTATTCCTCCCATGACAAGGCTCACGCTACTAGGAATGCGAAGCGTACCAGCGGAAGTGCGAGAAGCCGGACTCATGGCCGGTTGCACACCTCGGCAAATGTTGTGGAAAGTAGAGCTGCCAGCTGCACGCGATTCGTTGATGGTCGGCGTTAATCAAGTTATCATGCAATGTTTGGCAATGGTAGTCATTGCCTCTTTTGTCGGCACCAAAGGGTTGGGACAAGATTTACTGTTTCGCCTGCAGTCATTACGCATCGGTCAAGCACTAGAAAACGGTATCGCCATTGTTTTTATGGCAATAACACTGGATCGGATGAGCATGGCACTGGCACACAAACAGCCGACATATTTACCTGCTGGCCCGTTTTGGAAAAAGCATCCGGCACTCACAGCAGCGGGAATAGTTATTGCCGTCACTTTTGCCTTAGCAGCACTCACTCCGTATGCTCAAGCGTTTCCCAAATCACTCACTATCACCACTGCCCCATTTTGGGACGGCCTAGTAGATTATGTCACGCAGAATTTTTTTGAAGCACTATCGTTTTATCGAGATGGATTTTTGGTGTATGTGTTAATTCCACTCCGCTCGGCATTTCAATGGCTGCCATGGTTAGCGGTACTAGCACTCGTAGCAGGAGTCAGTTGGAAACTTATCGGCCCGCGAAAAGCAATCATTCCTTGTCTGCTACTGCTGTTTATCGCTTTTTCTGGATTTTGGCCACGCGCTCTTATCACCGCCTACACAGTAACATTCGCCGTTATCGTGTGCGTATTTTTTGGCGTGCCGCTGGGCGTGTGGGCAGCATCTTCAGCACGGCGAGCAAAAATTGCCAATTTTTTGTGCGACACTTTTCAAACTTTTCCATCGTTCATTTACTTAATTCCGGTTATCATGCTCTTTCGTGTCGGTGATGTCGCTGTTATTACTGCCATTGTCATCTATGCGATTATTCCCGCGGTACGCTACACCGTATTTGGGTTGAGCAAGGTGCCTCCACAAACAATTGAAGCAGCACAGATGTCTGGTTGCACACCAACCCAAATGCTATGGAAAGTGCGCCTACCGCTGGCGTTTCCAGAAATCATGCTGGGTGTTAATCAAACGATTATGTTCAGCCTCTTTATGGCCATTATTGCGGCTTTCATCGGCACCAACGACTTGGGACAAGAAATGTTTCGCGCCATGGCGTTTAGCGACATTGGTAAGGCATTAGTTATCGGTTTGTGCGTGTCGTGTATGGGGCTGATAGCCGACCGACTCATCACTGGCTGGGCAGCAGAACGAAAACAACAATTGGGACTTACCTAATTACTAAATAAAGTACTCACATACAATCCTTGAGTCTTACTTACAGACAATAGAAACACCTTATGTATGGACTTTGACTACAAATAAAAATACGCTTGGAAAAGAAAAGTTATATTTGTGACCATTTTGACGCGTGGTAATCCGACTTTCACAGTAACCCACTAACGATGATAGCAGAAGTGCAAAGTGTATTGAAAATAATTCCAAAAATAAATTCAAGGCAGCTAGTAAAAAATTGATTAAAATATTTACCTCAAATTTTAATTAAGTCGTCAATTGCCAAAATTCTTAGCGAACCCGCCGCCAATGATTTGAAAGCTGCTTTTGACAAACCCAATAATATTAAAAATTTCCTCGTTATATAAAAAGTTTGTTTTTTCACCATAACGACAGTGCAAAGTAATTGCAAGACATGTAAGTCATTGTTGCTGGGATTTAATATTCATTATTTAAAAGCGCTAAAATCCTTGCCATCCCTAAGTATCCGCATCAATCCCGACTCTCGTTAATTTTGACGGTTAACAGCTACGCACTAAACGTTAAATCGAAAATTCATAACGTCACCGTCTTGCACAACGTACTCTTTCCCTTCTAATCGCATTTTTCCTGCTGCACGAGCACCGACTTCACCATTCAAATTCACAAAATCCTCCCAACCGCAAACTTCAGCGCGAATAAAACCACGCATAAAATCGGTGTGAATAACACCGGCTGCTTCCGGTGCTGTCATGCCACGGCGAATCGTCCACGCTCGTGCCTCCTTAACGCCAGCAGTAAAATAAGTTGCCAACCCTAGCATATCAAATGCCGTCTGTGCCAGACGCGCCAATGCCGTTTTTTGCAAACCATAATCTTGCAGCAGTTCAGTTTTTTCATCTTCAGACAAACCGGCAGTATCGGCTTCCAACTGTGCGCAAATGGGTATCACCGACGCGCCTTCAGCTTGCGCCAGTTCTTCAACTGCTTGCAAACGTGGATTATTTTCAAAACCATCTTCATTGACATTTGCCACATAAATAATCGGCTTGGCAGTAAGTAAAAATAACGATTGTGCCAGCAAAGCTTCCGTTTCATTCAATGTTAAAGTCCGCGCCATGCTACCACTATCTAAATGTTTAACAAATCTATCACACAGGACACTCATGGCGGCGGCGTCTTTGTCACCAAGGCGAGCGTTTTTAACGGCTTTTTGGCGGATTTTTTCAACCGTGTCCAAATCTGCCAGCGCCAGTTCGGTATTAATCGCAGAAATATCGTCGGTCGGTTTCACATCACCGGATACATGTGTAATATCATCCGATTCAAAACAGCGCACTACATGAGCAATGCCATCAGCTTCTCGAATATGAGCAAGAAAACGATTACCTAAACCGGCATTTTGAGCAGCTCCTTCTACCAGCCCCGCAATGTCAACAAATTCCACCACAGCAGGAATAGTTTTTTGTGCTTTTGCCGTTACCGCCAACTGCTGCAACCGCTCATCGGCAAGCTCAGCAATACCGACATTAGGTTCAATAGTGCAAAACGGATAATTCGCCGCCGCCGCTTCGCCAGCAGTGAGTGCATTAAATAATGTGGATTTTCCTACATTAGGCAAGCCGACAATACCGCATTTAAGTCCCATTTATTTCTCCTGAGTGTGTAGCCATAACATGGCGTTTTCATAATCTCCCACCGCTATCGAGGGCCATATCGATAAAACACGGTCAATAGCGGCATCAACAGCTTCCCGCTCTACTGCTGGGGGGCAGCGCAATACATAATCTGCCAGTGTGTCACCCACAGGTGGAGCGCCGACACCTAATCGAAGCCGCCAATAATCACGGCTGTCCAGTGCCTTACTAATATCGGCTAGTCCATTGTGGCCAGCGTGTCCTCCACCGAATTTTAACCGCGCTGTACCAGCTGGCAGTGCCACTTCATCGTGAACGACAAGTATTGCTGCCGGTGGGATTTTAAAATAATTTGCAACTGCTGCAGTAGCGCAACCGCTGTGATTCATAAATGTCGCAGGACGCAGCAAGCGACAACCAGCGGTAACAGCAAGGTCGCCGTGCAGGGAACTTTTGACGCTAAATGGGGCTCCATCCGCTAGCATATGCATAAACCAAAAACCAGCATTGTGGCGGGTAGCGGCATATTGTGCGCCGGGATTGCCCAAGCCGACAACAAGAGCGGGAGAGAAATGCATGACTGGAACGAATTATACGGTGGCGACGCGTGGTACAATTCATTTTAATAGGAGTTCCAATTTATGGCAGGCAAAACCCACCCTTACCTTGAAGCCGCAAAAATTAGCGCCTTCGTTTTTTTCACCTCGGTACTAATTATCTTTTTTTTAGCACTCTATGTGGGCGAAACAATTTATGAAAACACGTCCATTACCTCAGAACGAGTGGAAAAAAATATGACACCACCCGGCAAACTTTATTCACGCTAAACGCGTCATTACGTTGCTGGCAACGCACCATCATCACATGCGGCACTTCCCTTTCGCCGACCTATGCAGTTAACCTCCGACGGGCGATTGCGCCACTTAATTACCTTAGATGGGCTATCCAAAAGCTTACTGTGTGATATTTTTTCTGATGCCGATATTTGGGCGCGCGGTAATAGTAGCCGCCCACTAGCCGAAAAATTATTTATCAATATCTTTTTTGAAACTAGCACTCGCACTCGCACAGCTTTTGAGGCAGCGGCAAAACAATTGGGCGCCGATGTGGTGAATCTTAATCAGGCAACAATGGCGGGAGATATTAAACAAGAATCGCTAGAAGATACCGTACGCACCGTCGCCGCCATGGGAGCAGTGGGCATTGCTCTACGTCATCCGGATGCCGGTGCGCCACAGGCAGCCGTGGCAGCAGCCGCACCCGGCATTGCCGTTATTAACGGCGGTAACAATTGCGAATCACATCCCACTCAAGGTCTAACCGATGCGTACACAATACGCGAGCGGGTGGGCGATGATTTTTCTGGCTTGTCGGTGGCCATTGTTGGTGATGTGTTGCACTCGCGGGTAGCGCGTTCCAATCTACACATGTTGCGCATTATGGGAGCAACAGATATTCGTTTAGTCGGTCCTCCAGAACTGTGTCCGCAAATCTTGCAAAACGATTTAGGGGCGTCTGTCTTTTCCGATTTAGAAGAAGCAATAAACAGTGTGGATATAGTCATCTTATTGCGGGTACAGCGCGAGCGATTGCGAGCAATGCCACAAGAGTCAGATTATTTTAGAAATTATGGATTGACCGCAGCGCGCTTAGCGATGCTTAAAAAAGATGTGATGATATTGCACCCTGGACCGATTAATCGCGGCGTAGAAATTTCCGACTCAGTAGCAGACGGCCCACAATCCATGATTTTGCGACAAGTAACCAACGGCATGGCTATTCGCAAGGCGGTCCTGTCACGCCTCTGCTCCACCTAAGCCATGACAGCCGCAGTTGATATTTGCGGGCTGGTTAAGCGTTTTGGCGACACCCTTGTACTAAATGGTGTAGATTTTCAAGCCAACGAAGGAGAAGTAGTAAGCTTACTAGGCTCATCTGGATCCGGCAAAAGCACCCTTTTACGCTGCATTAATTTATTAGAAACACCGGATGCGGGTACTCTACAAGTATGCGGCGAAAACATTATTCCCGCAACTGCAACCTCTGAACAATTACGGCGGCTACGCACACAAGTGCCAATGGTATTTCAACATTTTAATTTGTGGTCGCACATGACGGCACTTGCCAACGTGGCAGAAGCACCTCAACAAATGCTGGGAATGACGAAACGGCAAGCGCGGGAATTAGCGCTGGCGATGCTGGACAAAGTTGGACTGGCCGCACGCGCTGATTATTTCCCTACCCATCTATCAGGCGGACAACAGCAACGAGTAGGTATTGCCCGGGCGCTGGCAATGTCTCCACGGATAATTTTGTTTGACGAACCAACATCGGCACTGGACCCAGAGCTTATTGGCGAAGTGCTTACTGTCATGCGTAAGCTAGCCGAAGAGCAAGTGACAATGATTGTAGTTACGCACGAAATTAATTTTGCCCGTGAATTATCCAATCGAGTGGTATTTTTAGACAAAGGTGTGGTATGCGCAGAAGGCACCCCAGAAATTTTAGTAACGCCTGATAATCCGCGATTGCAGCTATTTTTATCGCACGGACGACAATACTAAATATCTAAAACATCCGTCATTTTTGTAGTCCAATAAAAGCTATTTTTAACTAACTTGGTAACCATTAGTTAAGAGGGACGCTTCTATTTCAAATCACGCTTTTTGCTTCCTAAATACAATTGTCGTGGGCGTCCAATACGAAATTCTGGATCCGTGTGCTGCTCGTTCCAGTGCGATACCCAGCCGATGGTACGCGCAATGGCAAAAATAGCAGTGAACATTGTCGTGGGAATGTTTAACGCTCGCAACACAATCCCGGAATAAAAATCTACATTAGGATATAACTTACGCTCTACAAAATATTCATCTTCTAAGGCAATTTTTTCCAACTCCAAAGCAATCCGAAATAATTCATCATCTTCCAATTTCAAATGTTCCAACACTTGATGGCAGGTATTGCGCATAACGTGAGCACGTGGATCAAAGTTTTTATATACGCGGTGGCCAAAACCCATCAGCCGCCGCCCCGATTTACCTGATTTAATTTCTTCAATAAACGCAGTGATATTATCAGGAGAACCAATTTCATTAAGCATTTTGAGCACTGCCTCATTAGCGCCACCGTGTGCCGGTCCCCACAATGACGCAATACCTGCCGACACGCAGGCGAAAGGATTAGCATTAGTAGAACCGGACAATCGCACCGTGGAAGTAGAAGCATTTTGCTCATGGTCAGCGTGCAAAATAAAAATGCGATTGAGTGCTTTGACTAATATCGGATCAGGACGGTAAGGCTCGCACGGCGTGGCAAACATCATATAAAGAAAATTTTCTGCAAAGCCGTAGCTGTTCTGCGGATACATAAACGGATGGCCAATGCTATATTTGTAGGACATAGCGGCAATAGTTGGCATTTTTGCCACCAGTAAGGCAGCTGACTTCTGGCGGCTGCGAGAACTTTTAACATTTGTCCATTCATGATTAAAAGCAGCTAAAGCTCCCACTACCGCAATCATTACCGCCATAGGATGTGCAGCCGAGTCAAACCCTTTCATAAAATCGGCCATTCGTTGCGTAACCATTGTATGGCGCGTTATTTCAGCGCGATAGGTCTGAAATTCCGCTTCCGTAGGCATTTCACCGTTATAAAGCAGATAGCAAGTTTGCAAAAATGTGGTTTTTTCAGCAAGTTGTTCAATAGGATAGCCACGATACAATAATTCTCCCTTGTTGCCATCAATATAAGTGACAGCGGAAGAGCAACTAGCAGTGGCGACAAAACCGGGATCATAGGTGAACAAATCCGCTTTTTTTAATGGCGAAATATCAATCACATCAGGCCCGAGACTCCCTGAATACATGGGAAATTGTATCGTCTCACCATTAGGAAGCGTGAGTGTAGCGAATTTGTCAGAAGTACGATTGTCGTACAATTTTTTGAGGGAGGCAATCATGCGGGTTCTCCTTTTTGATGATACGTGTTTTTTAACTGTTGAATGATAGTATCTTTTTCGGTTATTGCCACATTATCAATAGTATTTTGATTAATATTAGTGTGCAATAAATGCCATAACCTATCGTCTTCCAACGCTAGTAACTGAGAAAAAGCAAGCAATTCAGAATCGGATAATTCATCAGCTCGCTGCTGCCAAAAATTATTTAATAATAGTTCTAATTCTAACAGCCCACGACGCAATTGCCATTGCAGACGTTTTTTTGACACATTCAAACCGCACGCCTCACCATAATATCTTTGATTTTTCCGATGGCACGGGTTGGATTAAGTCCTTTAGGGCATACGTCTACACAGTTCATAATTGAGTGACAGCGAAACAAGCGATATGGATCCTCTAAATTATCCAGCCGCTCGTTAGTCGCTGTGTCGCGGCTGTCCGCAATAAAGCGATACGCCTGCAATAATCCTGCTGGGCCAACGAATTTGTCTGGATTCCACCAAAATGACGGACACGAAGTAGAGCAACACGCACACAAAATACACTCATATAAGCCATCTAATTCGGCACGTTCTGCTGGCGATTGTAAAATTTCTTTTTCCGGCTCCGGCTCGTCATTAATCAACCACGGCTTGATAGAGCGATATTGTTTGTAAAATTGACTCATGTCTACAATGAGATCGCGAATAATTGGCAACCCAGGTAAAGGTCGTACTTCTATCGGTTCTTTGAGGTCAGCCAACTGCGTGACACAAGCTAGTCCATTTTTACCGTTAATATTCATGCCGTCTGAACCGCACACACCCTCGCGGCAAGAACGCCGTAACGTAAGCGAATCGTCTATGTGCGACTTAATGTGCACCAACGCATCTAAAAGCATTTTGGCATTTTCTGGCAGTTGCACGTCAAAATCCTGCATATACGGCTTAGCGTCTTTTTCGGGGTTGTAGCGATAGATAGAAAATTTCATAAAATCCCCTTTTCCTCATCGTTTATTCGTTGTTGAATATTGCTCATACCTATTTTATTGTCGCTCAATACGTCCGCTTTTTGGGTGGAAAGCTCTCCACCGTGAGTGGCTGCATTTGTACTGGACGGTAATCTAGCCGGTCGTCATCAGCAAAATAGAGTGTGTGCTTTATCCATTCGGCATCATTGCGATCAGGATAATCATCACGAGCGTGCGCGCCCCGACTTTCTTTGCGTGCCGCCGCCGAATGCACCGTCGCCGCCGCTACCAGTAGCAAATTTTCTAATTCCAACGCTTCTATGCGTGCCGTATTATAAATTTTGCTGTGGTCGCTAATTGCCGTCGTTGCCATTTGTGGCAACAGCTTGGCAAATTTTTTCAATCCCGCCTGCATATTGTCTTCGGTACGAAACACACCAAAATAATTTTGTACTACATCCAACATTCCTTCACGTATGGTATCGGGACTTTCTCCGCCTGCACTATCCCAGCGGGCAATACGAGATAGCGCCATGTCTGTCGCATTATCAGCCAAATCGTCCACCCGAAAATCGCCATGATGTTCAATAATATGCTTGCCTGCAGCACGTCCAAAGATAACCAAATCCAACAGCGAATTACTACCCAAACGGTTAGAACCGTGTACCGACACGCTAGCACATTCACCTACCGCATACAAACCAGCGATAATTTCATCCGTGCCATTTTTGTGAGTAATAACCTGCGCAAAACGATTAGTGGGAATACCGCCCATCATGTAATGTACAGTTGGTACTACCGGTATTGGTGTTTCAACCGGATCTACGTTGGCAAATTTAATCGCGATTTCGCGAATAGAAGGCAGTCGCTCTTCAATAATCTCCTCGCCCAAGTGATCTAACTTTAATTCAACATAATCTTTTTTGGGACCGCAGCCGCGCCCTTCCAAAATCTCCAACGCCATAGCACGTGCCACCACATCACGCCCCGCCAAATCTTTGGCGTTAGGGGCATAACGCTCCATAAAGCGCTCACCACTACCGTTTAACAAATAACCACCTTCCCCTCTTGAACCTTCGGTAATCAATACGCCAGCGTTGGCCACACCGGTAGGATGAAATTGCCAAAATTCCATGTCTTGCAGAGGTAAGCCCGCACGCAATATCATACCCAGTCCGTCGCCAGTATTGGAAAAAGCGTTGGTGGTATGGCGATAAATGCGCCCTCCACCGCCGGTTGCAAGTACCACCGCACCCGCTTGAATAAGTAGTGGCTCACCACTTTCTATTTCAATAACGACACAACCAGCGGCAGTACCGTCTTTGTTAAAAACTAAATCAACGGCAAAATACTCATCAAAAAAATGCACCCCTGCTTTGAGACTTTGTTGATAAAGCGTGTGCAACATCGCGTGTCCGGTGCGGTCAGCAGCAGCACAAGTACGAGAAGCTTGCGGTCCGCCGTAATTTTGTGACATACCACCAAAGGGGCGCTGATAGATGCGTCCATCATCCAAACGAGAAAATGGCAAGCCCATGTGTTCTAGTTCAAAAATTGCTTCCGGTGCCTGCCGGCACATGTATTCAATGCTATCTTGGTCACCTAGGTAATCCGATCCTTTAACTGTGTCATACATGTGCCAATGCCAGTTGTCGGGAGTAACGTTACCTAATGCAGCGCTAATGCCTCCCTGTGCCGCCACAGTGTGTGAACGAGTAGGAAATAGTTTAGACACCACCGCCGCTCGTAAGCCGCCACGCGCTAACTCCACAACCGCTCGTAAGCCGGCGCCGCCACCACCGATAACAATAGCGTCAAATTGTCGTTTGGCTAAATCCATTTGTACTTTTTCTACAGTAAAATAACCGCAGCCCACACTACGCAAACGACAAGATAAACAATAGTAGTGATAACTTTGAGCAGGCGAAACCAATCAATCTTAATGTAATCCATGAGAATATCGCGAGCACCAATAAAAGCATGCCATGCCAGGGACAGTACCGTAAGAAACAGTAAAATTCTTACCCAGCCAGTAAAAACAAATTCACGCCACGATTCAAAATCTGCGGGGCGGCAGACAATCAATGCCAATCCCAAAATCACAATCGCAATCGTCATCACCACAGCAGTAACGCGTTGCGCAAGCCAGTCGCGCAAGCCGTAACGTGCCCCCACTGGTATGCGCTTTACCATAGCCAAAACCCAAAAACAGTGGTGAGAAAAAGACTCACAACAAACGCCACCGCCGCCGAACGACGTGCTACCTCTAATGTTGTCCCGATATGGCAGTCTAAAAGCAAAAAGCGAATGCCTGCACACAAATGATGAAAAAGTGCCCACGCCGCTCCCCATATCGCCAATTTAGCGACCGGATGAGAAGCAACAGAAATAACTTGTGCGTACCCAGTTTTATCTGCAGTGCTAAATTGCAATGCTGCCAACGCAAAAGGCAGTACATAAATCAGAATTACCCCACTAATACGATGAAAAATAGAAAGAACCCCAGGCAACGGTAGATGAATTTTTAATAAATTCAAATGCTTGGGACGCTTATCCATGAATCAAATACTCACTTCAAACGAAAGTAGCGGCTCTGAGGGCGGATTGCGTACCACTTCAGAAATTGCTGGAACCACAGTATCAAGCAGGCGTGGATCAAACTGCATCGGCAAAATATAATCGGGACCAAATTCCAGCCGCTTTCGTCCAGATGCCGCCAACACCTCTTTCGGCACTGGTTCGCGCGCCAACTTAGCTATCGCATGGGCAGCCGTAGAAAACATGGCGGTAGTGAAGCGCGAGGTGCGAGTATCCAGTGCGGCACGAAATAAATAAGGAAAGCAAATGGAATTATTGACTTGATTGGGAAAATCGGAACGTCCAGTTGCAATAATAATGTCATCTCGCACTTCTTTGGCGGCTGCTGGCATAATTTCTGGTACTGGATTAGCCATGGCAAAAATGATTGGATTTTGACGCATGTTTTTGAGCATGTGTGGCTTAATCATACTGCCGCGTGAAACGCCAATAATCACATCCGCCACTTTAATTGCTGTCTCCAAAGTACGAATCCGTGTGTCGCGAGCGAGACTCATTTTGTACGATTCCAGTGTGCTAGCACGATGAGTCCCTATTACACCTTTGGAATCAAAAACCATAATCTGGCGTTTTTTAAGTCCAAACATGCTCATCATTAATCGCACAATAGCAATGGCCGCCGATCCTGCTCCTAATACCAACACACGAATATTTTCCGCTTTTTTATTTTTCAATTCCAGCGCATTTTCTAAAGCCGCACACGTAACTACCGCAGTGCCGTGCTGGTCATCATGCATGACTGGAATATCCAATCGTCGCCGCAAACGGTGCTCTATAAAAAAACATTCTGGTGCACGAATGTCTTCCAAATTAATAGCGCCAAACGTCGGTGATATGCTTGCTACGGTTTCAATAAATATTTCCGGTGTTGGACAATCCACTTCAATGTCATAGGCGTCAATACCAGCAAATTTTTTGAATAGCATCGCCTTGCCTTCCATAACCGGCTTGCTGGCGCGAGCTCCAATGTTACCTAAGCCGAGCACGGCAGAACCATTACTGATAACGCCTACCAGATTGCCTTTGTTGGTGTAGTCATAAATAGCAGCGGGGGATTTTTCAATTTGTAAGCACGGAGATGCCACTCCCGGAGAATATGCCAAAGCCAAATCATCGGCAGTTGACGCCGGCTTGGTCAACATCATTGCCACCTTTCCCGGCGGCTGTGCGGCGTGATATTCCAGTGCCCGTTGCGACAATGATTTCTGATTGCCGTCGGCGCTCATGGCAACAAATTTCTTATTGCGTCACGTTCTTCCTGTAACTCTTTTTCTGTAGTTTGCATTTTTTCCGCACTAAAATCATTGTGCTCCAAACCTTCAACCACTGTTGCTTTGCCGCCAGCACACTGTACTGGATAGGAATACACTAAACCGTTTTGTACACCGTACTCGCCATTGCTAACGAGTCCCATACTCAAATAATCTTCCGCCACTTTTTGTCCCAGCGCCCAATCGCGCATATGGTCAATCGCTGCTGACGCTGCTGACGCCGCACTGGACGCTCCACGCGCTTTGATAATTGCTGCACCGCGCTGCTGCACTGCAGCGAGCATTTGATTACGATACCAATCTTCGTCTACTACATCCAATGCCGCTTGTCCGTCAATAGTAGCGTGGTGAATGTCAGGATATTGTGTAGCAGAATGATTACCCCAAATAATAGCACGGCGAATATCGGCAACAGCTTGTCCGGATTGTTGTGCTAATTGTGCCAACAACCGGTTGTGGTCTAACCGCGTCATGGCACTAAACGCTTCTGGCGGCATATCAGGTGCATTTTGCTGAGCAATCAAACAGTTGGTATTAGCTGGATTGCCGACCACTAAAATCCGCGCTGTTCGTTTGGCAACGGCATTGATAGCTTTTCCTTGTGCTGAAAAAATGGCGGCATTCGCCTGTAACAAATCTTTACGCTCCATACCCGGTCCACGCGGCCGAGCTCCTACTAGAAAAATAAAATCAGCATCACCAAAAGCAGTCTCGGCATCTGCTGTTTTTTTCACATCAGCTAAGGTGTCAAATGCACAGTCTTGCAATTCCATTTGCACACCGTCCAAAGTTCCCACCGCTTGTGGTATTTCCAGTAAACTGAGGCTAACTTTGCAAGCATCGCCGAGTAACTGACCGCTGGCCAAGCGAAACAATAGCGCATATCCAATTTGTCCGGCACTGCCACTGACAGCAACTTTTGGGTATGTAGAAAGCATTCAAATGCATTCTACAAGAATATGTAAAATTTCCCATGCCGCAATTATTTTTTCTCCGCAAAATAAAAACTGTGTTGTTTTTACCCATTTTCACATACTGCTACCGCCACAACTCGGTTATTTCCCACAATAATTACCGTAAATTCATGTTGTGCGAAAATAACCAAACTTACTGTCATGTTACACACTGTTATAGATGAAAAATTAATGCAAAACGTTCTACGCTTGGCTGGACGGGGAGATTTAAATGTTTTTGCTTATGGTTCTCTTATGTGGAATCCTGGATTTCCTCACAAATCACTACACACCGCCCGCGTGTACGGCTACTCACGCCGCTTGTCGGTATTTTCCACCCATTATCGCGGCACCGAAAAAGTACCAGGCTTAGTTTTCGGGCTGGATATTGGCGGTTCCTGTTGCGGTGTGTTACTGCGGACGGCAAAAGCTAATAAGGAAGACGTGATGCGTTATCTATTCCGCCGTGAAATGTTTGCCAATGTGTACGAGCCCCGTTACGTACATGCTCGCTTGCTAAAAAATAATGCTCCTGTACGAGCACTCACTTTTGTTGTGCGACGCGATAGGCCGAGTTTTGCACCACCTATGGATACGGCAGCGGCGATAGCAATTATCCAACGCGCTCACGGCGTTGGCGGCGCCAACAAAGACTACATTATTAGCACCTATCATGAACTAGTACAACGTGGTGTGCACTGTCCTCAATTAGGCAATCTTCTTAATAAATTAAAATAAAAATACTTGTTTTTACAGTAACTTGATAATTAAAACTAATAAATTTTAATTAGATAAATAACCGAGCAATACAACTACACCAACAACAGCAATAGCGATAATTAATGTATTATTTGAACGAGGTTTTGAAGATTCTTCCGCTTTGTTTTCGCTGACCGATGCAACTTGTTTTACGCCATCGTCACCGAGCAATTCGCCAAATTTATTGAAAAATTGATTAGCCAAACGCTTGGCTGTACTATCAATCAACCGCGAGCCCAATTGAGCAATTTTTCCGCCAACTTGTGCAGAAACATCGTATCGCAACATGGTGCCTCCTTCGTGCGGAGTCAAGTCAACTTTGGCCCCGCCTTTGGCAAATCCTGCTACGCCACCATTGCCTTCACCAGAAATAGCATAACCATGTGGCGAATTGATATCACTAAGCGTTACAGCACCTTTAAAAGTCGCTTCTACTGGACCAATTTTTAGCACAACAGTAGCTTCCATTTCAGTATCTGACTTTTTGTTCAATGTTTTACAACCCGGAATACACAGTTGCAAAACCTGCACATCATTCAATGCGGCGAATACCGCCTCCGGAGGCTTCGCGATCATTTGTTCGCCAGAAAGTTTCATTTTCACTCCTTATTTTATTGCGACTATTTTGCTTATTAATTTCCAATAATATTACTGAAAGATAAAAACATTCCACTTATTTGCATTGAAATACGCACAATCAACACAAAACGACATCCACGATAGGGAAAGTTAACACAATTGCCCATCCATAGATACCTCCCCACCTCTACCACAACGCTACACCATCTTTATGAGCGCTTTCAGGCGTTTATTCTTATCTTATTTACTTATGATAAATCATAGTGTAATTTGTTTATTGGCTATTTTTCACGATTAAAATATAATACCATTAGCCCTTGATGATACGGGTGCGGGTCTCAATATACTACTAGTTAGCTAGTTAGGCTCATGTACAGTTATTTTTTCAATTAATTTTTAGCTTATGACTCAACACTGGCCTCAACCGCACGGTCTCTATACCCCCGCCAATGAGCACGACGCTTGTGGTGTCGGATTTATTGCTCACATCAAAAATAAGGCATCGCACCAAATAGTTCAAATGGGGGTGCAGTTACTAGTAAATATGACACATCGCGGTGGGGTCGGTGCCAATCCTACCACTGGCGACGGCGCCGGACTCATGACACAATTGCCAGATGCCTTATTTCGCGCAGATATGGCGGCACAGGGAGTTAATTTACCTTCAACGTATGGTTGCGGGATGCTTTTTTTGCCGCAAAATAACGAGCAGCAACAGGCAATACGCGAACAGATAGAAACCCTGCTGGCAGATGAAAACCTCCCTATTATTGGCTGGCGACGAGTTCCAACAAACCGCAGTGCCATCAACGATGAAGTAGCTGCCAGTGAACCAGCGGTATGGCAGGTTTTTGTTGGCGGTGCAGAAACGTCAACCTGTAACGATTATGAACGCCGCCTTTATGTGGCGCGCAAGCGACTGGAAAAAGATACAGATACTATTGATAACGCAGGTTTTTATTGTTGTTCATTTTCCTCCAGTACAGTGGTGTACAAGGGCATGTTTTTAGCTAATCAACTGTCGCGCTATTATGCCGACTTAACTGACTCGCATTTTGTCTCGGCATTGGCTTTTGTCCATCAACGTTTTTCTACTAACACTTTTCCGGCGTGGAATCTAGCGCACCCTTATCGCTGTATAGCTCATAACGGAGAAATCAATACGTTAAGAGGCAATGTTAACAATATGATAGCGCGAGCTCAATCATTGCAGACAACGTTATTTAAAAAAGAATTGTCAAATTTGATGCCATTTATTACCCCAGATCAGTCGGACACCGCATCACTGGATAATGCTGTGGAATTACTGTGTATGGCCGGTTATTCGCCGGCACACGCATTGTCAATACTAATTCCCGAAGCCTGGCAAGGAAACGCTGATATGGAAGCAATGCGACGTGACTTTTATCGTTACCACGCACCTCTGATGGAACCATGGGACGGCCCTGCTCAAGTTATCTATTCCAATGGCCGGCAAATTGCCGCTGTGCTTGATCGTAATGGTTTACGCCCTGGGCGCTACTGGCTGACCGATGATGACTTAATCGTCATGGCGTCAGAAGCAGGTGTGCTGAATATCCAAGATGCACGCATTAGCCAAAAATGTTCTGTTGAACCAGGAAAAATGTTGCTGGTGGATTTGGAAAAAGGTCGCATAATTAATGATGCTGAAATAAAACACGACCTTTCTTCAGCACACCCTTATGAAGAATGGCGACAACAATCACAAATACCGCTGGAAACGCTACCCAAAGGAAATGGGGACGATTTAACAACGTTCAGTGGTGAAACATTGCTACGATCTCAACAAAATTATGCGTACACCGAAGAGGACTTAAAATTTATTCTCTTGCCGATGACACAAGATGCCGCTGAGCCATTGGGTGCCATGGGTGATGATTCTCCTACTGCTGTTTTGTCAACACGCATGAAACCCTTATCGACATATTTCCGCCAAGAATTTGCCCAAGTCACCAACCCCCCCATTGATCCTATCCGTGAAGAAGTAGTGATGTCACTGGCAAGTTATTTGGGGCCACGCCCAAATTTACTGGAACCATTTGTAGCCCCTCAAACTACTTGCATAACGTTATCTCGTCCGATACTAACTCCGGATGAATTTTGTCGCCTGCGCGACATGCAAGACAAACAATTTAAGGTTTGTACACTAGATACCATATGGGCCGCCGACGACGGTGAAAGCGGCATGGAAAAAGCATTGCAAGCCTTACAGGCAGAAGCATTGCGTGCAGTATACGAAGATGGTGCGGCAATTTTAATTTTGTCCGATCGCAACTCCGGTCCCAAACGCCCTGCTATTCCCATGCTGTTGGTCGCCGCTGCCGTACATCATCATCTAGTGCGCGAAGGACAACGCACCCGTGTGGGCTTGGTAACAGAAACCGGTAGCGCACGAGAAGTACACGACTTTGCAACACTTATCGGTTATGGCGTAGAAGCCATTTATCCTTACTTAGCCTATGCATCACTAGCCGAATTGCCGTTAAATATCCCCAATGACTCAGTAAAGGAACGCCAAATTCGTTATCGTCACGCCGTCTGCAAAGGGTTACTTAAAACCATGTCTAAGATGGGTGTTTCCACTATTCAGTCTTATTGCGGCGCACAAGTTTTTGAAATTGTCGGTCTGGACTCTGATTTTGTCAACGCCTATTTTTGTGGCACGGTATCACAAATTGGTGGCATTGGCGCGATAGAAATAGCACGGGAAACTCTTTTTTGGCATTCTGTCGCCTATGACAAAAAACCGCCAATGCTGTACGAAAATGCTTTGGACGCTGGTGGCGATTATGCCTACCGGCTACGCGGTGAGGAACATTTGTGGACACCAACTTCCATTGCGACCCTACAACATGCTGTTCGCACCGGAAAATACGATAAGTATGAAGAGTACTCACGCCTTATCAACGACCAATCCAAAAGCTTGATGACCTTACGTGGCATGCTTGAAATTAAGAAAGCGGAAACACCCGTACCGCTGGAAGAAGTTGAATCAGTAGCGGATATTATGCGACGTTTTTCTACTGGTGCCATGTCGTTGGGCTCTATCTCACGCGAAGCGCACACAACGATGGCAATCGCAATGAACCGTATTGGTGGCAAGTCCAATACCGGCGAAGGAGGTGAGGAAGCTGATCGCTATAAACCACTTGCCAACGGAGATTCCATGCGCTCCGCCATTAAACAAGTAGCCTCTGGACGATTTGGCGTGACCGCTGAATATCTTGCCAATTCCGATATGATGCAGATAAAAATTGCCCAAGGCGCTAAACCCGGCGAAGGTGGTCAATTACCGGGACACAAAGTCAATGACATGATTGCTAAGGTTCGCCATTCAGTTCCTGGCGTGGGATTGATTTCGCCACCACCGCATCACGACATTTATTCCATTGAAGATATTGCACAATTAATTTATGACTTAAAATGCGCCAATCCACGCGGCCAAGTCAGCGTCAAACTGGTATCGCGCTACGGCGTAGGCACGGTGGCGGCAGGGGTGGCCAAAGCCAAATCTGACCACATTACTATTGCCGGGCACGACGGAGGAACTGGCGCAAGCCCCCTATCTTCCATCAAACACGCAGGCACTCCTTGGGAATTAGGACTGTCAGAGACACATCAAACACTGGTACTCAATGACTTGCGCGGACGCATAGCATTGCAGGTGGACGGGCAAATCAAAACGGGGCGAGACGTTGTCATCGGTGCGTTGCTAGGCGCGGACGAATTTGGCTTCGCCACTGCGCCGTTAGTGGCTGAAGGTTGTATCATGATGCGAAAATGCCATTTAAACACCTGCCCTGTCGGTATTGCCACACAAGACGAACGATTGAGGAAAAAATTTGAAGGCAAACCCGAGCACGTAGTCAATTATTTCTTTTTCGTTGCCGAAGAAGTGCGACGTCTGCTTGCTTCCATGGGCATGCGCTCACTGGATGAAATTATCGGGCGGCGCGAATTATTGCACCAACAACCAAGTAAACACTGGAAGGCTAGCGGCATTGATCTGTCCGCCATGTTAGCACTACCACAGGCTCCGGCACATTTTTCCCGCCGGCATTGCAAACAACAGCAGCACGATATAGAACAAACCATAGATTATCGCTGGTTGAAAATGTGTGAACCCGCTCTGGAACACGACAAACAAGTCAAAATTGAAGATACTATCAGCAACGTTCACCGCACGGCAGGAGCAATTATTTCCAATGCCATTGCCCGCCGCCACGGCCATGCCGGATTATCACCAGACTCTATCCAAATTTATTTGCGCGGCGTTGCCGGTCAAAGCTTTGGCGCGTTCACTAGCAAAGGGATGACTATGCGCTTAGAAGGAGAAGGTAATGATTACTTTGGCAAAGGGTTATCAGGCGGAGTACTCGCAGTATATCCCCCGCCCTCACCGCGTAAAGATGCCGATAATACCATTGTTGGCAATACGGCACTGTACGGCGCGATTTGCGGAGAATGTTATTGTCGCGGCACTGCGGGTGCTAGGTTCGCAGTGCGCAATTCAGGCGCTCAAGCAGTGGTTGAAGGTACTGGTGATCACTGCTGTGAATATATGACTGGTGGTACCGTCGTAGTGTTAGGCAAAGTTGGGCGCAATTTTGCTGCCGGCATGAGCGGTGGTATTGCCTATGTATTAGACGAAGATGGCAAATTCGCACAATATTGCAATACGAGCATGGTATCGTTAGGTCCGATTAGCAAAACTGTAAAGCCGGGACAACACATGGGCACTGCAGACACTGACATTTTGCACGGAATGTTAACTCGCCACGTGGAATTAACAGAAAGCCCTAAAGCACAGACGATACTAAAAGATTGGGATAATTTCTACTCAAAATTTGTTAAGGTTACTCCTAGCGATTATTATCGTGCCTTGTTGGAAATCGAAAATACTGCAAAAGTAGCATAAGAATTCGCTAAAACCAGTAAGCTCTATTACGACTTCATGCCAATAATCAACTAGATTATAAGCTGATTAAATTTTGTTGCTCATCCAGTATTGACGTCATTTCACTGCCTTAATAATAGCCGTTGATAAATCGGTGGCAGCGGAAAAATCCAGCATTGTCAAGCCACCGGCAGAATGCGTCGTATAGCACACATGGCACTGACGATAACCAAAAATCACCTGCGGATGATGATTTTGTTTTTTAGCCAAGCATATTACTATATTTACAAAATCAGCAGTGTGCTCAAAAGAAGGAAATTCAAATTCCGCACACAATTGTTCATTTTTAATATTCCACAAAGATGATAATTTTTGCAATTTTTGTAAATTGGAAACTACCTCAGTAGTAGATAACTGAGCTGGGCGCATTACCGAAGTGGTCTCATTGCTCATATCCTTATGACTATGTAGTAAAAATAACGCGAGACATCCCGCTCAACTATGCGTTTTTTCTTGATATTCCTGTAAATTTTTACACTCAAAACATAACGTAGCCACCGGCCGCGCTAATAAGCGATCAATACCTATCGATTCGCCACATTCTTCGCAATAACCATATTCATGATTATCCAAGCGCCGCAGCGCGTGCCTGATTTTTTGAACCAAAAAGCTTTCTCGCTCACGCTCACGCAATTCCAAAGCAAAATCAGCTTCCTTGCTAGCACGATCGTTTTCATCTGGCGTGTGCTCATCTGATACACGCAACGCATCAATCGTTTTATCTGCAGTGACACCAATTTGATTAAGTGTTTGCCGCAACAAATCGGTGAAATATTTAATTTGCTTCACCGACATGTACTTCTCTGTCGCAGTTGGTCTATAAGCGCCAACCGCCTTGCCTTTTTTTACAGGTAAAGCATTTTTTTGATTGGGCATGCGTATTTCCTAATAAAAGCGCAGGTTAACTACCGGCGCTGTCTTCACTTTCGGTAACCGTATCGGCAACCAAAACTTCCTCTTCACTGGCACCAGTAATTGTCGCTAATGCTGGATTGTTACCACGAACTATTTCGTCAAAACGTACTCCATCAGGTGGCACAATATCACTCAAGTGTACGCTTTTAGAAATTTCTAGCGCAATCACGTCCACTTCAATATATTCCGGCAACTTTGCTGGCAAACAATGCACAGATACTTGATTTTCAATGGCCGTAAAAATCCCTTGCTGAAGCTTTACACCCGGTGCGTTTTCTGCATTAATAAAATGCAACGGCACATTGGCAGCAATCTCGCGATCTTGGCGCACAGCTTGAAAATCCACATGCAAAATATCTCGGCGTACTGGATGACGCTGAACTTCGCGTAACAGAGCCGGATATCCCTTACCGTCCACTTTAACCGACAGCACAGAAAAATGAAAAGATTCTTCTTGTAAACAAACGACTAAATCACGTTCGGCACAAGAAAAAGGTACGGGCTGATCGCCTCCGTACAATATACCTGGCACTCGACCATTGCGCCGCAAAGCGCGAGAAACACCACGCCCACTTTCTTTGCGATGCGTTGCTTCCACAATATGTTCCATGAATTTTAAGCTCCTGATATAACTGACAGCATTGCTTCCTTTTCCCCTTTTTTAAAATTCTTTAGGAAAACAAGCTACTAAGTGATATTTTTCTATGCATCCTAGCGACAGCTTCAGCAAGAAGGTGCGCGACGGAAAGATAGCGTATTTTATCACAAGAGGAGGCCGTCGGCGACAAAGTAATGGTATCGGTAACCACCAATTCATCAAGCGCAGATTCGGCAATCCGCGCTGGCGCACCGCCCGACAACACTGGATGAGTGCAATAAGCACAAACGCGCCGAGCACCTGCATCTTTAAGCGCCGCGGCAGCTTGGCACAAGGTGTTGGCCGTGTCTACAATATCATCCACAATAAAACAGTTTTTGCCGCCAACATCACCGATAATATTCATCACCTTGGCAATATTGGCACGTGGACGACGTTTATCAATAATCGCCAAATCTATTCCCAAATTATTAGCAAACGCACGCGCACGCACTACTCCACCAATATCCGGTGCGACTACCATTGCGGGACCTTCGCCCAACTCACGCGACATGTCACCCATCAACACTGGCATACCATAAATATTATCTACCGGCACCTGATAAAAACCTTGTATTTGTTCGGCATGCAAATCAATAGTAAGCAAGCAATTTACCCCCACACCGGTGAGCATATCAGCTACCACGCGAGCACTAATGGGAGTGCGAATGGAACGCGGGCGACGATCTTGGCGCGCATAACCTAGATAAGGGGTGACAGCAACAACTTCCGCCGCTGATGAACGGCGCACGGCATCCGCCATCAACATAAGTTCCATCAAGTGGTCATTAGTTGGCGTGCTCAGAGATTGCACGATGAACACGCTCTTCCCTCGAACATTTTCTTCTAACTCAACATAATTTTCGCCGTCGGAAAAATGCTGTAAATTGACTCGTCCCGGCTCAATTTTGAGAATGCCCGTCATTTGCTCAACCAACTGGGGGCAAGAGCGTCCACCCAGTAGCAACATATTTTCAAAATCAATTTCAGTTAGACGCATAAGAGTTAATTTAGACAAACTGAGGCTGGGGAGGTAGGGTTCGAACCTACGCATGACGGGATCAAAACCCGCTGCCTTACCACTTGGCTACTCCCCAGTGGAGATGCGATTCTAACAGCGGATGGCGAATAATTCCAGCACTCACTACTGACGGCAGTTGTGAAGGTAATTTTTGTTGAGCTGCTTTCGCCGCTGCCACAGTATCAAACGCCGCAAATACGCAAGCGCCGCTGCCAGACAACCGTGCCTCACCCGCCGCCGCCTGCAATTGTTGTGCCGCTGCAATGATAGGCGGACACACACGCACCGCTGCGACGGCAAGATGATTGCAGTCATGTTGCAACGCTTCCGAAATATTAGACAGATGCTGTTTATCAGTAATCTGTTGGTATTCCTCAAATACCGCTGCAGTTGCCGCCTTCCCCGGAAATGCCAACAAATAATAATGTAGCGGCGCTTCAATGGCAGTCAGGCATTCGCCAATACCTTGCGCTCTAGCCGTTTCTCCAAATAAAAAAAATGGAATATCAGCACCTAATTGCGCAGCCAATGCCGCTAATTGCTGGCGGGTAAACCCTGCCTGCCATAGGGCATTAAGTGCCAGCAACGTTGTCGCTGCATCCGAACTTGCCCCGCCCAGACCGGCACCAATAGGAATACGTTTTTCCACTGCAATATCCGCACCCAAACTAACATTTGCAAGTTTTTGCAAGGCAGTAGCAGCACGCAGGCATAAATCATCGCTAACATCAAGATGATTCCAAGTGCGGCAAAGCTTACCGTCCTGTCGCAAAGTAACGTAAATAGTATCAGCTAAATCAATTAATACCATAACGCTGTCTATCAGATGCATACCGTCTTCACGGCGACCAACAATGTGTAGGTGGAGATTGAGCTTAGCCGGTGCCGGTAGCCCACGGTCAACCATTATTGCAGTGCCAGCCATTTGTTAATTTTGAGTGTTACAGCAATACCGTTAGTGCGAGCACGCAACGATACTAGACGCCCTTGTGAATCCCGCACATCATAAAACACTTCCCAATCATGCTGGACGATGCTTTGCATGCGCCCGTCATCACCGTAATCAATATGCGCCGGCGCATCGGGCGCGGCATCACCGACAAGCCAATACCCAAAAGCTCGCACCGGCAGTTCCACCTTTAAAAAACGTTGCGCTAGAGCCTCACCATTGATGGCCTCATATACTTTGCCGTCAGCACGAAGGGTAGCACCACCATCATCTTGTTCAATACGCGCCCGAGTACCACCCAAAGGTCCTTTTATTTCCACAACATCATGAGCACCCTCCTGCCGCTGCCACACCAACCGCAATCGCTGTGTTGGCTTGCCAGCAGACACTACCGTCAGCATGCCGACGATCTTAAATTGAACCGTCGGCACTGTTAACTTTGGTGGCTGCGGCGCACAACCCGCAATCCCCATAAGCAATAAGATAACAAAAAATAACCTGCCCGTGTTTTGCATAATGATTGTATTAATATTGTATTAGATAAGCAATTTGGAGCGCGATAACAGTCCTGCTCCTAACTTTTTATGTTAGCACGGGCGACGACACAATCGCAGTGCCAGTGGTCCTAAACATAGTACAATTAAAGAAAAATCAACAATGACGAACAACGTAATATTTCCTACCGAAGGTACTTTGGCAAGCATTGACGCCTATCGAAAAATCGGCGGCTACCAAATATTGGAGCAAGTCCTTACTGACAAAACGCCTCCTGAAAAATTGCTCGAGGAAATCAAAAATTCTGGGTTACGTGGGCGCGGCGGCGCAGGGTTTCCCACTGGACTCAAGTGGTCTTTCATCCCACGTGGTTTACCAACCGATGTTTATTTGGTTTGTAACAGTGATGAAGGTGAACCAGGAACTTTTAAAGATCGCGATATCATGAGCAAAAACCCGCATCAGCTCATTGAAGGCATGATTTTAGCTGCCTACATCATGGGCGCGACTCGCGGCTACAATTACATTCATGGCGAAATTTGGGAAGTTTACGAACTAATGGAAAAAATGGTGGAGGAAGCCCACCAAGCCGGCTATTTGGGAGAAAATATTTTAAATTCCGGGTTCAGTTTTAAATTACACAACCACCACGGTTATGGTGCCTACATTTGCGGCGAAGAATCTGCCCTACTCGAATCGCTAGAAGGCAAAAAAGGCCAGCCTCGCTATAAGCCACCTTTTCCGGCAAGCATTGGTCTGTATGGCAAGCCCACTACTATTAACAATACTGAAACTTTTACCTGCATCCCTTACATTTTGCGACACGGCGGCAAAAAATTCGCTGATTTGGGCATCCCCAATAACGGCGGCACCAAAGTGTTTTCAGTTTCCGGTCATGTAGAACGTCCAGGCAATTATGAAGTGCCGCTTGGCACACCTTTTACCGACTTGCTAAAAATGGCCGGTGGTGTGCGCGGCGGTAACAAACTCAAAGCAGTAATTCCCGGCGGCTCTTCGGTGCCAGTGGTGCCGGGAGACACTATGCTCACGCTTACGATGGATTATGATTGTCTTGGCAAAGCTGGCACCATGCTTGGAGCAGGTTCGGTAATTGTCATGGACGAAACAGTGTGCATGGTGCAGGCACTCGTGCGGTTGTCCTATTTTTATTATGAAGAGTCTTGCGGTCAGTGCACGCCCTGCCGCGAGGGCACGGGCTGGTTGTACCGGGTACTAAAACGAATAGCAAACGGCACGGGTCGCGATGGCGACCTTGAACTACTAATAAGCATCAGCAACAAAATTGATGGCCGCACTATCTGCGGGCTGGGTGCGGCAGCAGCAACGCCAGTGCGAAGTTTTCTTAAGCATTTTCGTAGCGAGTTTGAGGCGCATGTAAATAATGGCAAATGCGATGTGGCAGCATAAAATTACTGGTGTAGCAATGCGTTTTACTTCCATCACTTGTTGTTCATCAACAACTGCAAAAAACAGAAATTAAAATCAATGAATATTAATTATTTCCTTTCCTTGCTCAGCATCAAAACAGGATTGTCGAGCAAAGTTAAAATCAAATAGCGATGGATATTTCACTACAAATTAATGGTCAAACGATTAGCGTACGAGAAAACGCCACCATTATGGAAGCGGCAACACAGGCCGGCATTTATATTCCACATTTTTGTTATCACCCCAAACTTTCCATTGCCGCCAACTGCCGCATGTGCCTAGTGGATGTAGAAAAGTCGCCTAAACCGTTACCAGCCTGTGCTACTACAGCATTAGATGGCATGGTCGTGTGTGTCGACTCACACAAAGCAAAAGAAGCGCAAAACAGCGTGATGGAATTTTTGCTCATCAATCATCCGCTAGATTGCCCTATTTGCGATCAAGGCGGCGAGTGCCAATTGCAAGATCTTGCTGTTGGCTATGGCATGTCAAAATCCCGCTATACCGAAGAAAAACGAGTAGTAATTGAAAAAAATCTAGGCCCACTCATCTCCACTGATATGACACGCTGCATTCACTGCACCCGCTGTGTACGCTTTGGCCGCGAAGTCGGTGGCGTGATGGAAATGGGAATGACGGGACGTGGTGAACACGCTGAAATCATGCCGTTTGTAGAACGCACTATCAATTCCGAATTATCTGGCAATATGATTGATGTTTGCCCAGTTGGCGCACTCACCTCCAAGCCATTTCGTTTCACCGCACGCCCGTGGGAACTCACCAACAAACCCAGCATTGCCGCACATGATTCGTGGGGCAGCCGTTTGCTACTACAAGTTAAAAATGGCGAAGTCAAGCGTATCAAACCGGCAGAAACGGAAAATATCAATCAGTGCTGGCTCAGCGATCGTGACCGCTTTTCTTATTTAGGATTGGGTGGCAAACGTTGCGACACACCACTAGAACGTGCGACCGACGCCCGTCGGTTTGAAAAAGTCAGCTGGGTGGCAGCAAAAGAATCTTTCACGCAACGATTACATGCCACCATCAAACAATATGGTGCTGACAGTATCGGCTTTTTTGCTTCTCCTCACACCACCCAAGAAGAATTATTTTTATTACAAAAATTAGCGCGTGGTATTGGCTGCGAAAATATTGACAACCGCCTGCGACAACGAGATTTTTCCGCCGCCGACATCAACGGCTATGGTTTTGAAATTAAAAACATTGGTCGCGCCGGTGCTGTACTCTTTGTTGGTGCCGAACCAGCGCGCGAGCTACCACTATTACCGGTGCGTTTCCGCAAAACCTCTGGCAAACGCCGAGCAATGTCCATCGGCGCCGTAGATATTGGCAACCAAATACCACTGGCAGCACAACACCTTTCTCTCCCCTCAGCAATTGTCGAACAATTGCGGAAAATTAATAGTTTTTTAAAAATAACCGCTTCCAGAGAAAATAGCCTGTTTACTGATTGTCCGCAACCGCTGCGTCATATTGCCGAGCAACTACAAAATGCCAAAGGCGCCAAACACCTTTTGCTAGGAGATGCCGCGCTTAGTGCCGACAATGCCGGCGATATTGTGCAACAAGCGCATCTATTAGCAGAAGGCGTCAATGCTCAAGTAGGGACACTCAGTTCCGGAGCCAATGGTACCGGAGCTGCATCGGCTGGCTTCCGTCCGACAAATGGTCTACATACCGCCGCCATGTTGCGCGATAACTTGCGGGCAGTAGTGCTTTACAACTGTGAAGCAGAAGATTTTGCAGAACAATCGCTGGCACGAGAAATGCTAACTAACGCCAATTTTGTCGCCGCATTCAACACTCATACCGACGGCTTGAGTGATTACGCCCACATCCAACTACCTATTGCAGCAACTGCAGAAAACGAAGGCACCTTGTTTAACGGTGAAGGCACCGCGCAATTATTTGATGCCGCCGCCAAACCACCGGGACAAGCTCGCCCGGGTTGGAAAATATTACGACTGTTCGGCGAAGCACTAGGCATAAGCGGCTTTGATTTTTCCACTTTAGAAGAGGTACGGCAACTTCTTTCTAGAGAAAACAAAACATCCAGTGTAGCAACAGATTCAACGCCGATTACGGCTGCCGCTACCGGCCAGAAGAACGCTGGTTTCGAGCTGGTCGGTGGTACTAGCATTTATAACACTGACATACTAGCGAGACGCGCTAGTGCGCTACAAAAAACAGCTGCTGGCCGCGCCGCCACCCACGCGTATTTTCACCCCGATGACATGCAGACACTTGGATTAATTGAAGGCGCAGCGGTAAGGCTTACGGATGCTCATTGCGCGTGGGAAACCGTCGCCCACGCTGACCAACGGCTGGTACGCGGTGTCATACTGGCATACCCGCCAACTTTGCGCGCCACACGCAACATCCATGCCGAAGCAATTACTACGGCAAACACCGCCGCAGCCAATTAATGCACGACTGGCTACACACTCTTTTGTCGCCACTTTTAGGTAATTACGCTCTATGGGCGACAATATTCATAGATACTCTACTCAAAGTCGTTGCCATTGTCGCCCCGTTAATGCTCTGTGTAGCCTACTTGACCTATGCCGAGCGGCGCGTTATCGGCGCGATACAACTGCGCGTCGGTCCTAACCGCGTCGGCCCGCTAGGACTGTTACAGCCCATCGCTGACGCGTTAAAATTATTATTGAAAGAAATTATTCTACCAACGGATTCCAGCCGCTTTCTGTTACTTATCGCACCCGCCATTTCACTAGCAGCGGCTTTGGTAGCGTGGGCGGTAATCCCTTTCTCGCCCGGCGTAGTGCTCGCGGATGTTAACGCCGGTCTATTGTTTGTTCTTGCCGCCACATCTGTAGGAGTGTACGGCGTCATCATTGCCGGTTGGGCTTCCAATTCAAAATATGCTTTTTTGGGCTGCTTACGCTCTGCGGCACAAATTATTTCCTATGAACTAGCAATGGGATTTGCCTTAGTCACTGTGCTCATGGCGGCCGGCAGTCTCAACTTATCTGATATCGTTAACGGTCAACAAGGTCCCACGTTACTGTCGTGGTACTGGTTACCGTTGCTGCCGATGTTTATCGTATATTTTATCTCCGGCGTTGCCGAAACTAACCGCGCACCGTTTGATGTCGCCGAGGGCGAATCAGAAATCGTTGCCGGCTTTCATGTGGAATATTCCGGCATGGCTTTTGCTATTTTCTTTTTGGCCGAATATGCCAACATGATACTCATCGCAGCTTTAACCGCCCTCCTCTTTTTGGGCGGCTGGTTACCGCCATTTAATATAGTCCCATTTACTTGGTTACCCGGTATTTTTTGGCTATTTTTCAAAATCGCTTTTTTGTTATTTTGCTTTTTATGGTTTCGCGCTACTTTTCCGCGCTATCGTTATGACCAAATTATGCGGCTAGGCTGGAAAATATTTATACCACTCACCATCGCTTGGCTCATCATTGTTGCAATATGGATGCAAACTCCACTATGGTTTTGGAAATAGCTAACAACTTAAATTAAATAGAATATTCCGTATTACAATAGAGTATGCTATTCGCCGTCAACGTCGTATGAAAACAACTTTCAAAGCTTATATGATGGCACTCGTCGGTATTCTTTTGGGCATTGTTGGGCTACACCGTTTTTATTTAGGAATGAATTTCACTGGCGCCTTAATGCTATTACTGTTTGTTGGCGGTGTGGCGTTTTTTGCTATCGGTTACGCGCATTTACTCACACCGTTGTTACAACAACTCAGCGTCAGTAATGGTGACTTCACGCAATTACCCCCCAACGGTCTTTTTGATGAAGAAACTAAGGGCTGGTTTGTCGGCGGCGGTCTACTGATTGCCGCATCACTTTGCTGGTTGGCTGTAGATTTAATATTAATGCCATCACTCACTACGCAAGCAAATCGTCATCAATCCAACTAGCAAGGGTATGGTTTATTTTGTGGTTGAAACACACTAATCACTGCTCTACTTTGGAATAATTCCGTCCATACCGTTAATACAGATATCGATTATAGCCAAAGCTGTGTTATTGAACGTTCATTTTCCTCTCCAGTACGGCACTGTCCGCTACCTATAACTCGTGGATAAACCACCCGTCACAATGATGGAACCGCGCTCGTTATGGGCAGTGACTGCCGGAAACGATGTCGTTACCGTTCCCCTAAGCGGTGAACGACACGCCGATGTGGTAGTAGTCGGCGGTGGCTTTACCGGTTTGCGCGCTGCTTTGGAAACAGCAGCAAACGGCGCCGACACAGTCGTGTTAGAAACAGCGTGTGTCGGTTGGGGCGCATCTGGGCGTTCCGGCGGACAGGTTAATCCACTGCCACATAACACACCCGAAATTATTGCCAAACAATTGCCAGCAGCGGTCGCGCAGAATTTTGTACAAACAACAATGCGAGCCGCAGATGATTTATTTGAATTTATTGATCGACACGGCATTACTTGCCAGGCACGACAAAATGGCTGGCTACGAGTAGCACATAATTCACGCGCTGCAGCAACGATGCGGCGCGATTATGAAAGCTGGCGGCTTGTGGGAGCGGATGTAACACTATTAGAAAAAAATGCTTTAGCTGATTATGTCGGCAGTGATTTTTATAAATTAGGGCTATTATTCAACCGCGGTGGCTGCATTCAACCATTGGCCTATGTGCGTGGGCTAGCGCGCTGCGCGCAAAGGGCGGGAGCCGTCATTCACACTGACAGTCAGGCAGTAAGCATCAAACAAGTTAATGAAAAATGGATTGTTAGCACCGCCGACGGACGCATCGTTGCTCGCTCTGTTATATTGTGCGTCAACGGCTATGTTGACGCCTTGTATCCACCGCTAGCACGCTCAATTGTGCCGTTGGTTTCTATTCAAACAGCAACAGTGCCGTTGCCGGAAGAAATCATAAAACACGTATTACCGCATGATCAAACCATTGCTGATACACGACTACAGATTTTTTATGGTCGACGCGAACCTGACAACCGAGTAATTTTTGGCACTTTGGGACGAATGGACCGCAATGGACGATTATCAAATTTTGACGCCTTACAAGCGACAGCAACTGCCGTTTTTCCGGCATTAAAAAATACACGGTGGGAATATGAATGGGGCGGTTGCTTAGCCAAGACCGCCGACTATCTTCCGCACTTACACGAATTGGCGCCGGGGTTGCTCGCCGGACTGGGATATAACGGACGTGGGGTTGCCATGGCACAAGTGATGGGACTGGCATTAGCCAACCGAGTCCTCGGACAGTCAAACGACTTGTTACCGACAGCCCCATTACAACCCTATCCTTTTAGCGGATTAACAAAATTGGCAATTAACACAGGATTGAGCTGGATGACACATTTTGACCGCCTAAAAAAACCAGCACTGGCAACTCCCAAAAGCTAGTGAATAAAATTAACCATATTTATTCATATTCATTAAAAACAGTATACAATCCATTTGAGAGAAAAGGCGACATGTTTGCATAGTGCCTTTAAATTTTTGTAAAACTATTAGGAGAAAAAAATGAAACTTAATAAAATCAAATCTCGCATGATTGGTGCGCTCACGGTAGCCTGTTTGTTGGCACCTGCGAACGCTGCCTTGGCGCTGGATGAAATTACCGTTGCTTACTTTTTGGAGTGGCCTTCGCCAAATTTACTCCACAAAGCTGACGGGCGTTTTGAAAAAGAAATGGGCGTTAAAGTCAATTGGCGCGCTTTTGGTAACGGCAACGAAATGACCGCCGCTATGGTTTCCGGAGATGTACAGATTGCTTATTCTCAAGGGTTAACTCCTTTTGTGGTCGGCGTCACCAAAGGGGCACCGCTAAAATTAGTAAGTGCCGCAGTGTCATATGCCGAAAACGACAATTGTATTGTCCACAAAGATTCCGGTATCACTCAAGCCAACGCCAAAGAACTAGAAGGTAAAAAAGTAGCTAGCCCTATCGGTAATGTTACCCACTACAAAATGTTGAAAACTCTTCAACACTTAGGCGTAGATACTAACAAAATCAATTTATTGCAGATGAATCCACCAGATGGTGCGGCAGCCTTAGCTCGCGGTGACGTGGCCATGGCATGCGGTTTTGGCGGTGCTTTGCAGCGCATGAAAAAATTTGGTTCTCCACTCATGACCGCCAAAGAACAGGAAGCCATAGGCATTCGCGTCTTTGACATCGTGTCTGTCACTAATGACTTTGCTCAAGATTACCCTGACTTAGTGGTGAGCTTCTTGCAAATTACCGAAGACGCTAACAATCTATTTCGCACTAACCCATCAGAGCATATGCCAGTTATCGCCAAAGAATCTGGTCAAAACTTGGATGATGCATTAAGCATGATTAACTTGTTTGAATTCCCCACCCGCGACGAACAATTGTCTGACGCTTGGATGGGCAAAACGGTCAATGCTTTCGTCAACGAAGTAGCAGATTTTTATGTGCAAGAAGGTTCACTACCCAAAGCGTTGGACGATTACAGTGTGACTATGGATGACTCCTTCATACGTCAGGTGAAATAAATTCTGCTTATATTTATACAACATTAGCAACAATATGAATCGTTCATGTCTAATTGTGGAGCAAATCTCCATGATTTATCAAACGCCCGACGGCGGCAAAGTAGAAGCGTTGCGTGATATATCGTTTCAACTTAATCCAGGTGAAATTCTCACCATATTAGGACCGTCGGGGTGTGGCAAAACAACGTTGCTTAATATTTTAGCAGGGTTTCTTGCACCAACCAGTGGTCGCGCTATATTTGGAAATGATGAGATTAACTCTCCAAGCTCAGACCGAGCAAAAATTGACAATCTCATTACTGGTCCAGACCCGTCGCGTGGCATGGTATTTCAGCAAGGAGCTCTGTTTGAATGGCTTAACGTGTCAGAAAATATCGGCTTTGGCCCGAAAATGCGCGGCGTTCCTGCCGCCGAAATTTCCTCCAAAGTTGAACATCTTCTGGACACTGTTGGTCTGGGCGGTTTTGGCGACAAAGCCATTTATGAATTGTCGGGCGGCATGCAACAGCGTGTCGCCTTGGCACGTTGCCTAGCAAACGAACCTGAGCTTATTCTCATGGACGAACCGCTGGGCGCATTGGACGCACTAACGCGCGAAAAAATGCAATCACTGATTCTAAAATTATGGCGTGAAACTGGAAAAACTATTGTGCTTATCACCCACAGTGTGGAAGAAGCTTTGTTTTTAGGTGAGCGGCTATTTGTGATGGCACCGCGTCCTGGACGCATTGAAAAGCAATACCAATTACCGTTTGCCGAACGTGGGCTCAATGAAAGCCTACGTGACATCAAGGCAACAAATGAATTCTCTGATAAGCGTGATGAAATACTCGCTATGATATGGGAAATGGAAGAAGAAATAATGGGGCGTCAGGAAGCTAACGCCTAAATCTGAAAATAGGGAAAGAAGAGAGAGCGAGATAATGTCCGACAGCCCAAAAAACACTTTTGTCACCCTTGTCACCCAGATAGCAGCCAAACTCGGTATTGTCCAGACTGGTGAGACGGCACGTAAAACCGTCACATTTGGCGATCCTTCAGCAGCGCAAGGAGGACGTTTTTGGAGTATTTTTTCTGTCACAACACTATTCGTATTGTGGGTACTATCAAGCTTTTACGATTGGGTTGATCCGCTGTTTTGGCCATCCCCTGTTGCCGTATGGAAACAATTTATCACTATTTCAACAGAAGGATTTCGTAATTTTAGTCTCTTAGAACACATCGGCGCATCACTGTATCGTATTCTCGCCGGCTTTGGACTTGGTTGTATAGTGGGTATCCCACTTGGATTTTCTATGGGATTATCGCGCAGCATGCGTGGTATGTTTGATCCGATAGTGGAATTTTTTCGCCCTATCCCGCCATTGGCCTTTATTCCACTGGTTATTATTTGGTCGGGAATCGGTGAGCGTTCCAAAATTTTATTGTTATTTTTGGCAGCGTTGTGGATCATGGCACTGGCCGCCCGTGCTGGTGTTTCCGGTGTCAAATTGTCTAAAATTCACGCTGCTTATACGCTTGGTGTCAATCGTCGGCAGTTGCTATTTAGAATCATTCTGCCTAATGCCTTACCAGAAATTTTTACCGGTATGCGCGTTGCCATGGGAGTCTGCTGGGGCACAGTTGTCGCTGCCGAGTTAGTCGCTGCCGAATCCGGCGTAGGCTTCATGATTATGGTCGCCAGCACTTTTTTGTCCACCGACATCGTGGTGATGGGTGTTGTCGTCATTGGCATTATCGGTTATGCCATCGACATCTTCATGCGCAAGCTGGAAGAAAAATTGATTCCATGGAAAGGCAAAGGTTAACCGCCTCACGGTTTTTTCTTCGCAACGCACTTTAACTAATTACGACAAAGTAATTAGTTATCAATCCTAATTCAATTCATAGCACCGATAATTTTCTAGCAAATTGTTCCGCAAGCCTTTGTAATACGCATTCTGCGGTAAAATTAAAATATGCACATTGCAAACAAGTATTCAAAGAAAATAAAGCAATATTTTTCCTCTCTGCTGCTGCTGGATTTGTGCCGCGGACTGACGTTGACATTCCGCCACTTGTTCCGCCGAAAAATTACCGTACACTTCCCCGAAGAAAAAACGCCACGTAGCGATCGCTTTCGCGGTCTGCACGCACTCCGTCGCTACCCGAGCGGCGAAGAACGCTGTATCGCCTGTAAGCTGTGCGAATCGGTCTGTCCAGCAATGGCCATTCATATTGAATCTGATGCGCGCGATGATGGCAGCCGTCGCACTACTCGTTACGACATTGACCTCACTAAATGCATTTTTTGTGGCATGTGTGAGGAAGCCTGCCCCGTTGACGCTATTGTGGAAACACATGTATTGGAATACCACGGTGAACGACGCGGTGATTTGTATTACACCAAAGACATGTTGCTGGCTATCGGCGATCGTTATGAAACCGAAATTGCTGCCGCCCGTCACAACGATTCTGCATACCGCTAATTTGCTTGTGGTTGCCGTTGTTCTATGAAACGTCACTTTTGTCTTGTCGCCAGCTGTTTGCTTGTTGTCTTTGCCGGCTTAGCACAGCCTTTCCCGAAAAACACACCTTCGGAGCAAATAACAGAAAATAATCTACTGCGAATGGAACGGCAACTAAATGAGCGCGAAGCACTCAACACTGCCAGACTTGAAAGTATGGAATCACGGTTGGCAGAATATAACCGCTATTTAGATCGGGTGCTGCTCATTTTTGGATTGTCTGCGCTATTTCTGTTTATTTTGATGAGCAATTACCAACGCGCTCAAAACCGACTGAGCAGCGAACGCACTCGGCAGGCAACGCGCGAAGCGGAAGCCTTAATCGCTGATATTCGCCGTGACATGTTGCGCCCAGAAATGGAATTTTTGCGAACTGGTCATTTTTTACGACAATTCATGCGCCGTCTACGTGATAAACGAGCGACTGTCTCCGATGAGACCGCCACCCAAATACGAAATTTTTCCGCCGACCCGCATTTGCCGGCGGCACTGCATTACATGGCAAACGCTTTGGCAGCAGAACACGACGGACAATGGCAAAACGCGCTGTTATTTTTGGAACAATTGCGGCAATTAGAGTCCGATGACCCGGACATATTGTTGCATTTATCTCATGCACATGAAAACATCGCCCCTCGCATCACGGACGTAAACGAACGTAAACGACACCGGCAATTATCTGCTCAATACTACGGTCATTTTGTGGCAGCTATGAATATCCAAGAATACGGAGAAAGACTTCCACAGCCACCGGCAACGGACTCCATAGACACACCTACCCCTCAAATTACCGCCCCTTCGAAAAATACCGTTGATAAAAATGTCGTGCGGCCCACACCGACACCACTTACTGCCAAATTACCTGCACCTAAAGCAGCACCCATTGCCCAACTGCCAACATCTCCACCGGCGACGGAATCCACAAACACACCTACCCCCCAAATTACCGCCCCTTCGAAAAATACCGTTGATAAAAATGTCGTGCGGCCCACACCGACACCACTTACTGCCAAATTACCTGCACCTAAAGCAGCACCCATTGCCCAACTGCCAACATCTCCACCGGCGACGGAATCCACAAACACACCTACCCCCCAAATTACCGCCCCTTCGAAAAATACCGTTGATAAAAATGTCGT